>DASRLB010000198.1:0-7689 GCA_035648695.1 Acidobacteriaceae bacterium
CATCAGGAACCCCATGCCAAAGTTGAAGACCCACAGCGGCGCGGCCAAGCGCTTCAAGAAGACAGGAACCGGCAAGTTCAAGCGCGGCCAGTCCAAGATGCGCCACATCCTTACCTCGAAGGCACACAAAACCAAGTCCAAGCTTGGCAAAATTGTGTTGGTTTCGAAGGCGGATACACCAAAGGTCGCCCGGATGCTTCCCTACGCATAAAGCGTAGCCGGCATCTTTAGAGTTTTTTCCATCAAGCCGCCGCAAGGCAAAGGGCCGCAAAGCGTAAAGGCCCCTGGTAGAGCGTTAGCGATACCACCGAGATGGGAAGCAGCAAGTCTGAGTGAAGAGGCCACCTTACCTCCAGCCGGACGGTATCGAAAGATACAGAAACGATGTACGCAAAAGGAGAACACCCATGCCCCGTGTCAAACGGAGTACCAAACGCAGCGACCGCCGCAAAAAAATCCTCAAGCGCGCGAGTGGCTACTTCCTCACAAAATCCAAGCTCTACCAAGCCGCTCAGGAAGCCGTCGAGCGCGGCCTGAAGTTCGCCTACATCGGCCGCAAGCAGAAGAAGCGCCAGTTCCGCTCTCTGTGGATCGTCCGCATCGGCGCCGCCGCCCGCATCAACGGCATGAGCTACTCAACCTTCATCAACGGCCTCAAGCACGCCGGCAACGGCCTCGACCGCAAGATCCTCGCCGACATCGCCGCCAACGACGCGGCCGGTTTCGCCGCCCTCGCCCTCCAGGCCAAGGCCGGCCTCGCAACCGCCAAGTCCAACCGCGCCGCCGCCAAAGCCTAATCGTTCGCAGTTCCAAATAGAAAGGGCGCGGCTTCGGCCGCGCCCTTTCTTTTAGGCTAGACCGCGCCATTCCGTACTTTAGTTTGATTCTTGCCTTCTTGCGGGAGAATTTCCAGGCGATTGGCGGCAGCCTCAGCTTTCTCAAAGGTACCTCAAAAAACCGGAAAGGCGGCGGGAGCGCAATGCTCCCGCCGCCTTTTTGCATTCCGTGCTGCTCAAAGTCTGCGCGGCATCGTCGGGACGAAGTTGACGTGCGCCAAACCCCCGGGGAAAAACTTCCGGAAAAGCATGGGCCGCGCAGAAGCGTAGCTGGTCCCCTTGACACTCTTCTTCAGCGAGTACCAATGGGCCTTGCTGAATTTGCAGTGGACGATCGTGGCGTTTTCCTGAAGATAGAAGCCCCAGTTGCCGGCCAGGTCGCGAAGCCCCATCACACATCCCCAGGGATCGATGCGCTCGATCGTGAAATCGTTCGCTGCGTTGCCCGTCACCCATGTCCTGAAGGCGTCCACATGCGGTGTGAACCCGCTGGTCGTAGTCGGGTCGGAGATGTAATCGATCTTGTTGACTTCACCGGCGATCGGGGCGACGGTATACCTCGTCATCAGGTCGCGCCAGAAGTTGGTGGCGGCGAGCGGGTCGTTGCCGTGTCCGGTCTGCCCTCCAGCGTGATAGATCTGCGGCGCTTGCGGCGTCCCCTTGATAAAGATGGAACATCCGTTGACCGACGCAGTGAAGAAATATCGTACGTGGTCTGTCGCTGGCGATGTGCCCAGAGCGGGGATGCCCAGCTTGATGATACCGCTGCCCGCATTCCACGGCAGAAAGTAAGACTGGATCGCATTGGCGCGTACCGAATACGTGCCATCCACGGTGATGGACGAGGCGCCTTTCGCGCCCCCCATCGCGGCGACTGCACCGCGCGGTGTCTTCTCGAAGTTCAGATAAGCGACTTTCCTGGCCGTCGGCATCCTCGTAAGGTCAAAGTCGTTTCCAGTGGTATTCGCCATCGTCGTCCTCAGACGGCCCAGGTCGTGGGCAATCGCATCGGGCGGCGATACCGAATACTTCTTCATAAAACCCAACGGATCGTCGGTAAATTTCGTGTTCAATTCTGTGGACATGACACCTCCTGGACTCGGGCCTGCGGGAAATGGACGTGCATAGCGTATGCACGCGCGGAGAAACAAGAGAAGTGTACTCGGAAGAACGGCGCGGCGCGAATCCAGGCGACCAACTTCGGGGCGATAGGACGCCCTCTGCCCAAAGTTGCGGCTTTGAAAAATCACAGCCTGGCGTCATTGTGACAACCCGGTGCGAGACGGCCGGTCGTGCGTCCAATGTGTATGCGGCGAACGGCGTGGATATGGGCGGTCGGGTGCGTGGTGTGGATATTCGACGGGATGGTGCATGTCCGGCTGCGGCAGTTGCCGCACGCGGAACTGGCGTTTGTGCTGGCGGCGATGTTCTTTGTGGCGTGGATGTTTTTTCGGCAGCAGCCGCGGTAGGCTATCGGCGCTTGTTAGTGTGGGGGTGCAGCAGAGCGATAAGGCGACGGAGAATTAGGTTCGCTTGGGTGTCCGGCAGCGAAGGCGCGATTGGAAACTTTACCGGTCGCGATTGTCAACATAACGCGAGCGATTGGAAACTTATGAACTTCGGTAGGTAGTAATTACGCTGGCAACCCAGCGTAAAATCTAATGTTACCGGCGGCGGTAGTGAATCTCAATTTAGAATTGCCCCCACACCGGGAGAATTCCGTTTCATGATCAACCTATCGCATCGAGGGCAGCACAGTGGAATTCAGACTTACCTACCAAGGGAAACTGCCCGCGCAAACCTCTGGAAGAGGCGGCACGCGTGTCCCCGAAAAACATAATATTCGTCTCCAGATCCACCATCAACTGAAGGTTCTTTGGCAGGATCATCCATCTCTGCGGAGCTGGGGTAATCGTGACGAAACTGAACGGACTTTCGTTGATACTCTTGCGGACAATCACGAATATGCCGGAAGGCGTTTTCTTCCTCTTGTTACTAAGGTTGGGGGGCTGGCTTGCTCTCTGGATATTCTCTTCCTGCGCCGCGATCAGCCTGGAGGACTCGTCATCAGTGGAGGGGATATTGACAATCGAATCAAGACACTCTTGGATGCATTACAGGTTCCCACGGAACGCGATCAGGTTCCGAAGGAGTGGATGCCTTCACAGGACGAAAACCCACTGTATTGCCTTATGGAGGACGACAAACTCATCAACAGCCTGACCGTCGCTACGGACAGATTACTCGTGCCTCGGCGCGACGATGAATCTAAACACGATGTCGTGCTGATTATTCACGTCAAAACAATCATTGTGAATAATCTATTGACATTCTCAATCGCGGGTGCGCCTTGCGTATGAGAAGATTGCCGACATGAAGAAGGTAGCGGTTCTCCTCATCCTGGTTGGCAGCGGATTGACGGCTTTCGGGCTTTCCGGTTTTAGCGGAGACCTTTCCCCCAACTTTCAACTTACATCTCCGGTGAGGACTCAGACGCCGGTATATGGTGCGTTGGACGGGTCCCTTGAATGGCCTATGGTTGAGCGGATGGAAATCACTGTTGGCGTGCTTTTGCTCGTAGGCGGCCTAATCCTACGCAAAGATTCGAAGTAGAAAAACCCCGCTGGCAGGCGGGGTTTGGAGGCTCGATTACCTCACGCGAATCATCGCATGGAGCGTGTTTAAAATGCAATCTAGCAAACGTAGTCGTTTTTCAGCCGTTCAATCATCTCGTCTATACCAGCACTAACGATTGGGGTATCGGGAATTGTGGCGCGGGGTTACTTTTTGCCGAGCAGCTTTGCCATCGCGTCGCCGATTTCGGCGGGGCTTTTGACTACGGTAATGCCGGCGGCGGCCATGGCGGCCATCTTGCTGGCGGCGGTGCCTTCGCCGCCGGAGATGATGGCTCCGGCGTGGCCCATGCGGCGGCCCGGGGGGGCCGTTTGGCCGGCGATGAAGCCGACGACGGGCTTCTTGACGTGCTGCTTGATGTACTCGGCTGCAGCTTCTTCCGCGGAGCCGCCGATTTCGCCGATCATGATGATGGCTTCGGTGTCGGGGTCTTCGTTGAGGAGCTTGAGGGCGTCGATGTGGGTGGTGCCGATGATGGGGTCCCCGCCGATGCCGATGGCGGTCGACTGTCCGATGCCGAGTTGGGTGAGCTGATACACCGCCTCATACGTCAAGGTGCCCGATTTCGACACGATGCCGACGTTGCCCTGAAGATGAATGCGCCCGGGCATGATGCCGATCTTGGCCTTGCCGGGAGAGATGACGCCGGGGCAGTTCGGGCCGACGAGGCGCGACTTCGAAGCCTTGACCAGCGGCCAGACTTTTGTCATGTCGAGCACCGGGATTCCTTCGGTGATGCAGACGATCAGGGGGATGCCGGCGTCGACGGCTTCGAGGATGCCGTCCGCTGCCGCGGGTGGCGGGACGAAGATGACGGTGGCGTTTGCGCCGGTGGCCTTGACGGCTTCTTCGACGGTGTTGAAGACGGGCCAGCCTTCGTGCGTGGTCCCGCCCTTGCCGGGGGTTACGCCTCCAACGACTAGCTTGTTGCCGAACTGCTTCGCATATTCGTCGCAGCCCTTAGCGTGGTAAGTACCTTCACGGCCAGTGATGCCTTGCACGATGAGTCGAGTGTCGTTGCCTACAAGTACTGACATAGCTTTTAGCTCCGTATTCGATGCTTCTATTTTTCCGCTGAAATCGGCGTGACTCGCATGGTGAGTTCGTAACAAAAAAGACTAACGTCGGAAACTTCGTTCGATGCTATGCGAAGTTCATCTGTGATATCTCTCGCCACCATCATGATGCGGACGCGGCTTACACCCAATACCTGCCGCAGTTTGCCGCGATAATATAGCGCTTGACCTATGGTTCGTTCGTGTCCGCGGCTAAGCTTCAGTTCAATAACCACCGGGACGCCTTCCCGGTCCTTAGCCAAGATGTCTATGCGTCTGCCTTCCAAAGAATATTCAACCGAAGTGTCTAAATTTTCCCAAAGCGTGAGGCCAGCTTCAAGGATGTTGAGGTTCTTCGCCAAGTAATCTCGCAGATGCGATTCGTAAGCAAATTCGTTTCCGCCCTCAATTTCATCGGCGAGTTCCCGCAATTCTGATGTTGTATTGGAAATCCCAGCCAGTCCTTGGCCGTGTCCCTGTTCATCAAAAATTCCATGCCTATCCGGTTGGTACAGTTCATATTTCCCAATGCCATGCCGGAACAAAAAACGAGGAAAGTCCGGATCGTAGCTTATAGCTTTCGGGTAATTTACCGAGCATGCGCGGATGTAATTTCTCAATGTTTCGTCATCCCAACGACTCGGGTATTTCTCCTTGATCCATCGGAGCACGTTTTCACTCTTCTGGACTCCTCCTAATGCTTCATAAGCCTGCTTTACAGCGTGCTCTGCGGTGTCAGGCAAAACGTCCGTTCTTGCCATGGCTATCCCTTCGCGGCGGCGACCGCGAGGTCGGCAGCTTCTTTCATGGTGGCGCCGATCTGAACTTTCAGGCCGGAGTCGGCGATGATTTTGCGGCCCTCTTCTACGTTGGTGCCTTCGAGACGCAGGATGATGGGCAGTTGCACATCCAGCTTGCGGGCTGCTGCTACTACTGCCGTGGCGAGGACGTCGACGCGGAGGATGCCGCCGAAGATGTTGATGAAAATCGCCTTGACGTTAGGGTCGGAGAGAAGAATCCCGAAAGCATTCTCAATCTGCTCCTGATTCGCCCCGCCGCCGACATCGAGGAAGTTTGCGGCTTTGCCGCCGGCGTATTCGATGATGTCCATCGTCGCCATGGCGAGGCCGGCGCCGTTGACCATGCACGCGATGGAGCCGTCGAGCTTGATGTAATTCAGCGCGAACTTCGACGCCTCAACTTCGAGGGGATCTTCTTCGGAGATGTCGCGGAGTTCCTTGAGGTCCTTGTGGCGGAACATCGCGTTGTCGTCGAAGTTGATCTTGCAGTCGAGCGCGAGGAGCTTGCCGTCCTTGGTCGTGATGAACGGGTTGATCTCCATGAGGGTGGAGTCGGTTTCGATGAAGGCTTTGTAGAGGCCCATCATGAACTTCACGGCGTCGCCGATCTGCTCCTTGGCGAGGCCGAGTTTGAAGGCGAGCTTGCGGGCCTGGTAGGGCTGGAGGCCGATGCCGGGGTCGATGTATTCCTTGAAGATTTCGTCGGGGGTGCTGTGCGCGACTTCTTCGATGTCCATGCCGCCGTGCTGCGAGGCCATGAACACCACCTTGCCTGACGCCCGGTCGAGGACGAGGCCGAGGTAGAGCTCGCGGGCGATGGCGGAGCCCTCTTCGATGAGCAGGCGCTGGACTTTTTGCCCGGCGGGGCCGGTCTGGTGCGTGACCAGCGTCATGCCGAGGATGGCTCTCGATGCGGCGTCGGCTTCTTCGATGGTGCGGGCGAGCTTGACGCCGCCGCCCTTGCCGCGTCCGCCGGCGTGGATTTGCGCCTTGACGACGACGACCGTGTTGCCAGCGGAGAAGAGCTGCTTGGCGGCCACGTCGGCCTCTTCGAGGGTGGTGGCCATTTCGCCGGCGGGGACGGGGACGTTGTACTTCCGCAGGATTTCCTTGGCCTGATATTCGTGAATCTTCATTGTGCGGTACCTCAGAGATCGGTCAACACACTATGGTAGCGAATGGGCGAGACGAGCGGCAATGCGGGGCGGCGATTATCGGTGAAAGGGAGCGAAGAACAACGGCAAAGACTTTGACGCAAAGTGCGCGGAGTGAGCGAAGTTTCGCGAAGTAAAGCGGCGGCTTTGGTAGGGTTAGGGGAGATGTCTATACAGGTCGAGTTGCGGCGGATTGTTGAAGGGCGCGAGACGCTCTCATTTGAAGAGGCGGCGGCGCTGATGCGGTGCATCCTCGCAGGCGAGGCGTCGGACATGGAGCTGGCTACGCTGCTCGGTGCGCTGGCTGCGCGCGGAGAGACCGGGGCGGAGGTGGCCGGGTTTGTCGTGGCGATGCGGGAGGTGGCGCAGGGGCTGCCGCTCACGGAGGCAGAGCGTGAAACGCTTGTCGATACGTGCGGGACCGGCGGCGATTCGAGTGGAAGCTTCAATGTGTCGACTGCGGCGGCGCTGGTGGCGGCGGCGGCGGGCGCGACCGTGGCCAAGCACGGCAACAGAGCGGTCACGTCGGCCTGCGGCTCCGCCGATGTGCTGGAGGCGCTGGGGATTCCCATCAACCTCGAGCCGGCAGCGGCGGCGGACGCGCTGCGCGAGCATCGTTTCTGCTTCCTGCTTGCGCCCAGCCACCACCCGGGGATGAACGCGATCCTGCCGGTGCGCCGCGCCATCAAGGTGCGGTCGGTGATGCATGTGCTGGGACCTCTACTCAATCCGGCGGGCGCCCGGCGGCAGGTGATGGGGGTGTATCGCGGCCGCCTGATTCCCCTGGTGGCCGAGGCGATGACGATCCTGGGCACACGGCATGGATTTGTGGTGCATGGCGATGCGGGCGCGCAGGGCGGGCAGGATGAGCTTGCCCTCAGCGGTCCAAGCGATGTGGCGGAAGTGCGGGATGGGTTCATCCGGTCCTATCGCGTGACCCCCGAGGAGTTTGGATTGACGCGAGCGCCGCTCAGTGCGTTGGAGGGTGGAGATGCAGTGGCGAATGCCGCGATTCTGCGTGGGATTTTCGCGGGCGAACGGGGGCCGCGGAGAGATGTCGTATTACTGAATGCGGCGGCGGTGCTGGTAGCGGCGGGGCTGGCGAAGACGATCGCTGCTGGAGTTGAGGTGGCCGCGAAGGTCGTCGATGATGGCGCGATTGAGAGATTGGTGCGGGTTCTGGGTGGGGCCGTTTGAGGTTGGGGTGGGC
>DASRLB010000199.1:0-5991 GCA_035648695.1 Acidobacteriaceae bacterium
GTGTCGAGCCAGCTCGCGAGATAGGAACTCGTGGCCTGGATCACCTGGATCCGGCTCGCCGCCGCGACCAGCACCTGGTTCTCGGTGCCGGTGACGCGGCCGCCGAACATCGGGCGGATCGGCTGGCCGTTCAGCAGCGGGACCAGCATGTTGCCGTAGAAACCCAGATGCTCGCCGGCCGGCAGCAGCGACATGAAGCGCTGCGTCGGCGTCCACGACGGGATGTTGTGATGGAAGCGCGCGGCGCGGGCGAACGGCCCGACAAGGTCCGAGTAGGTGTAGGCGGCGCGCGCGCTGCGGCCAGTCGTGCCGCCGGTCCGCGTCTCCAGCACGGGCTGCCAGTCGAGCAGGAACTCGCGGTACATGAGCTGCTCGGTGCTTTGCGGCGGCTCCACGTCGTCCTCCACGCGGCTCTTCACCTTCGCCGCGTAGCGATCCAGGCAGGCCTGGCTGATGGGCTCGGTGTCGGCCTCGCTCGAGCGCCCAGGCCAGCGCGGCTGCAGCACGAACTGCGGGCTCTGGTCCCGGAAGTCGTCCTTGGTGGTGAACGGAATGCGCGCCAGGTCCGCGATGCTCCGGACCGACGCCGCGGCTAGCCCGGCCTCGGCGAACACGCGCCGGTAGTATGGGGAGTACGCCAGCACGTCCCGCTCGAGAAAGCGACGCAGGCGTTCGAACGAGAGTTGCCGCTGCGCGTCCGGGTCGATGCTGCGGCAGGGCAGCGGCCGCGCTGCTACTTCCGCAGCCGGAGGCGAAGCTTCGTTCGGCATCGACGCCGGTCCGATGTCATCGAGTGCGGGTCGCGAATCGCGCGATGGCCGATGCGCCTCATTGCGGCTTGATGCCCATCGCGCTAATCAGCGCCGCGTTCTCCCGCGTGCGCGCCTCGATGAACGCCGCGAAGTCTTCCGGCGTCCCGCCCGCGGACTCGGAGCCGAACGATTGCGCGATCTTGCTGACGACGGCCGGGTCGGCGAGGCCCTTGCGGAACGCCGCGTTCAGCTTGTCGATGATGGGCCGCGGCGTCTTCGCCGGCGCGAGGAAGCCCGTCCACGCGAACACGTCGACGCCCTTGACACCCTGCTCGTCGATCGTCGGCACGTCGGGCAGCTGGCTGGAGCGCTGCGTGCCGGTCACGCCGAGCGCGCGCAGGCGTCCCGACTTGATGAAGCTCAGCACGGTCGGCAGTCCCTCGAACATGAGCTGGATGCTGCCGCCCAGCAGGTCGGTGATCGCCGGTACGGCGCCCTTGTAGGGAATCTCGGTGAACTTCACACCCGCGATGGACTGGAATTTCTGCGAGCCCATCTGCTCCTGGGAACCGTCGCCGAGGGTCCCGGTGTTGAGCGATCCGGGCTTCGCGCGGGCGGCACCGACCAGATCCGCGACGGACTTGATCGGCGAGTCCGGCGCGACAACCAGTGCCAGCGGCGTGGTGCCGGTCCGGATGATGGGCGCGAAATCCTTCACGGCGTACTGGGCGTCCTTTACCAGCAGCGGCGTTACCGGAAACCCGTAGGTTGCGATGTAGAGGGTGTAACCATCGGGCGGCGCCTTGGCCACGAAACTCGTGCCGATGATGCCGTTGCCGCCGGGCCTGCTCTCGACGATAACCGGCTGCCCGAGTTCCTTGCGTAGCACCTCGGCCCAGGTGCGGGCCAGCAGGTCCGTACCGCCGCCGCCGGCGTACGGCACGATGATCCGGATGGTGCGCGACGGATACGCCGATGCCGGCTCCTCCTGCGCGAGCGCGGTGACGCTGCACAGCAGCGGGAACAGGAAGGCGAGAACGGCGTGGCCGCGTTTCATGGAAGATTACTCATTGCGCTTTTTGGTTTGGGCGTGATGAGCAAAGGATAGCCATTTCAAGCATCCTGCCTAAGGTGAACCCCTGTGTCAAGACAGGTCAAGTCCTAAATTTGCTGTAAATTCGTTTCGATAAATTGGCTGTTGCGGCTGATAGTTGTTAGCTGGCGAGCGCGATCACGCGTGGTCCAGCGCGTTCCGATGCCTCCGCCATCCATTCATAATAAACGTCCATATCCAAGTATTTGCGTTCTTGCCAAGCCTCATTATGTTCGGCCAGCAGCGCACCGATCAGGCGCAGTGCCGAAGCTTCGTTGGGAAAAATGCGGATCACCCGTTCGCGCCGGCGCACCTCTTCGTTTAGCCGTTCCTGCATGTTGGTGGTGCGCAGGCGCAGCCGATACTTTTCTGGCAGTGCGAGCACCGCGAGTGCATCATCCAAACCTGCTTCCAGGCATTCGATCGCCCTGATCGCCTTGGGAAATTGCTGCACCAGGGCCGCCAACCGGGCGCGTGCTTCGACGGCGCTGCCACCGCGCAAGACGTGGGCTGCAGCGCGCGCCATCTCAGCTTTGTCCTTGTGCGCGACGTGGCCCACGACATTGCGCAGCAGATGCACTTGGCAGCGCTGCCAGAGCGTGCCTTGGAAATGCTTCGCCACCGCTTTGACCAGACCGCCGCGGGCGTCAGAAACCACGAAGTCCACGCCGCTCAATCCGCGTGACTTCAACCACCCCAAGGTGTCGTCCCAACTCGTAAACGACTCCGAATCCCCGATCTTCACACCCAGAATCTCGCGATAGCCTGCAGCATTCGGGCGACACTGCGGCGCTACGCATCTGCATCGACCGGCTGATCACCATCGAGCAAGCTTGCGTTGGCGAGCGCTATGACGCGCTGAAGCGCTTGGCTAAACTCGGTGGACTTTAGAGTCTCTTCGTCTTCGAAAGAAATCACTTCCTTGTTCAATATACGGCAGAGTAGTACCGCGCTGTCCGGCAGCTTTGAACTAGCCAGCAGCGGATGCTTTATGCGCAACAGCTCCTTAATCCCGAGCTCGATTCCATGGTAAAGCTGGAGAATTGTCTGCGTATACGCCTCAAGGTAGTCGGGATGGTTCTCCTGTGTAAACATTTCGTATGCCGGCGCGTGCGCTGCGTCTTCCGCTAGGGTCTCGCTGGCTCCGGCGACTTTGTAAATAGCGAAGTAGGCTCGAAGTCCAGATCGAATCGAGACGACCGCCATTCGCGGCAAGTTGGACGGACGTAGCTGGTCAGGCAGGTTAGCGACCGGCTTGCCCTTGTTTAGCAAATCGTGTACATCGGGCATTGCTGCTCCAACCTTCGCCGTTGGGACGGATACGATGCTTGCCATGGAGTTCCCCTCCGATTGGTCATTCCTGGCGGCGAGCGTGGCCCTGCGGCGCAACGTTCTCCTCCCAGAATCGCCGGTACGCATCGCGGGTCTTCTGCACTTCCACTAGCCGCCGCGCGATCAGTTCGTCCGGCGACTTACCATCGAAGCTGTAGCCCAGCGCGACCACCTTCTCCAGATAGCGGTTGTCCGCCGTATTGCAGAAGTTGCACGCGGCCACGATGAATTCAGGGTTGTCCCGATGTGGATGGCCCTTGGGCAATAGGTGGTCCCACGAAAGGGCAAGCCAGTTGTCAAATGACGCCGTGCCGTCGAGTCCACAGAAGCGGCAGCGGTGGCCGTCACGCGCAAGGACTTTTGCGGCGTAGCCGCGCAGGGAGTCAGTGTAGGAGGGCATGGCTGGCGTCCTGTCGTCGCTGCTACGCTGTGATCTGTTCGGTCTAGCCGGATTGCGCGACGCTCGGTGAGCGCGGCGTGACCTTACTACTGAGCCACCCTCGCACAATCCGTTTGATCACGTGCTGTGCGTCCGGCAATTCGACTGTGTTGCGCGGCGTCCCATTCGACGGCCTGCCATGCCGGGAGTCATCGCCCGTCACGGATTCATTGTTGGCCGAAGCGGTGAAGGCATCGATTTCAGTTTCGGAAGCCCAGCCGGAGGCCACGATCTCGGATTCACCGACATCTCCCGTGACAACCTCGAAGATTCGATACAAATTGCACCAGTCGAGTTCTCGGCTTACGAGTCGCAGGGCCTTCGCCGCGGCTCTATCGCGCAAGGCGACGGAAATGAATTCTGATGGGTCCGGCGGTGTCGACCGCAAGGCGGGAAGTACCCCGCGCATCCGCACCACCCCAGGCAAGTGCTGCTGCTTTCCTTCTCCATCTTCATAAGCAACGTTTGCCAGTGCGATTCCGTGCAAAGCTCCACCTTCAATCTGCGCAGAACCATTGACAATGGCGATGAGTTCGTTAATCCGCTGCCACGCCGCATAACTGAGTTCGGCATCACCCGGAGCAAATGTCGCCGGAACCAAGCTCTCGGTCGTTAGGACGATTCTCTCGTTGTCGACCGCGACGCAGATGTCCGTGTGACGTAAGGCTTGCGTGACGGCATCGGCGTCGGGAAGCGGATTCTGCAGGTAGATTGAGAGCTTCATGGTCGCGGCGCTTCAATCCGAACAACTCTTATCTTGTGCACACCATGAGGCGGAGTGCTGAATTGGCTCTCGTCACCGACGGTCAGGTCCAGAAGAGCACGAGCAAGCGGCGCATTTTCGTTTACCTCGCCTGACAACTTATCGGCCGCGCGGTCGACGATTCTGACCTCAAGCTGCTTGCCAAGGGTCTCGGAGTCCTCGTACGTTACGATGTCGCCCACCTCAACATAGCGCTTCTCGTCGGCCGCTTCCTCAACGAGAGGTGGCTTGACAATTTCCTCGGCGCGTTTGGGCAGCGTCGGTGGTGGCGAAGGTTTCGGTTTGGGAGTGACTGTAGGTACCGCAGCCATGGCAGCCTCGCTCTCGGCAGCGCGCCGGTCGAGAAATTGCAGTAGTTTCTGCGTCTCGGGCGCCCGGTTCCGGAACCAATCGGTGCTCCAAATGCGGTAGATTTTTCCTCGCCAGCCGAGGTCTTCGAGAATTTGCTCGCGTATTCGGTCGCGATCACGAACAGTGGCCCCGGAGTGATAGGTTGCACCGTCGCATTCGATACCTGCCAGGAACTCGCCCGGCCGGTGTGGATTGCGAACTGCAAGGTCGATGAAGAACCCGGCGACTCCGAGTTGTGGCACCACATCGTAGTCGCGCGCCCGAAGCAGATCGGCAACGCTTACTTCGAAGTCACTGTCCGGCTCACGACCGGTTGTGGTCGCCGCGCCGATTTTCCCGTCGCGCGCATACTCAAGGTAGTTGCGAAATTCGGCAGTCCCGCGGCGCGTCGTTTCATCGACGATGATGTCTTCGGGTCGTAGTGACGTGTAGACGTGCAACGCGAGGCGTGCCCGGGTGAACAGCACGTTCAAGCGACGCCAGCCGGTCGCCGTGCCGATCGGCCCAAAGCGTTGGAAGGGCTTGGTGTCGCCAGGTGGAGGCCCAAAGGTCGTCGAGACAAAGATCACGTCGCGCTCGTCGCCTTGAACGTTCTCCAGATTCTTCACGAAGAAGGGCAGCCCTTGCTTTTCCCAGCGCGCAACATAGTTGTTCCAAACCTCACTGCGAGGCGATTCGACGTTGTCAGAGCTTGGCTCACGCCATGGCGTGCATACCACACAAATCGCCACGTGGCGCAAGCAATTGCCTGAGCACGCCGGCGAAGTGTTCGAAAACGGTACTCCCGGTCTGGAGGATGCCGAACGCCAGATCCGCGATCTGCGCGCCAAGGTGGGAGAGCTCACCATGGAGCGGGATTTTTTGTCCGGTGCGCTCGGCCAATTCGGCCTGCCGAGCGCAAAGCGCTGATCGATCGCGAGAGCGAGATGACGATCCTGCGCATCGGGTAGGGGGCGGGATTGCTCCCGCCGCCCTCCCACACCACCGTACGTACGGTTCCGTATACGGCGATTCTTATCTACTGGGCACACGGCCCCAGCGAGCTTGGTTCCGTTCATCATGTCGCCTGTCGTCCAATAGGCACCGCGACCACCTTCAGGGCTTCCGGCTCCTCCAGTTTAGTTGCAGGCTCCCGTGTTGCCACGAGACTTCTGCCCTGTCCGCGCAGAGAGCACGCGTGACTATCCACTCATGACAAGTTCAGCCCTTCGCCGCTTCGGTTACAAGCGACTACTATGGCCTCTGCTGACTTCTGTCGACC
>DASRLB010000200.1:0-3772 GCA_035648695.1 Acidobacteriaceae bacterium
GTTTTTGACCAGTGGAGAGTGTCGAACCTCGTTCCAGGACTGGTTCGGAGAAGGTGCTGGGGAGAGTGCGGATGAAGTCGGCGACGTTGACCTGGTCGGCGGCGTTTTCTACTTCCTGGTCGGTGATCCAGGAGGTGCCGAGGCGGATGTTCTGGGCGATCGTGCCGGAGAAGAGGAATGGGTCTTGCAGGACGACTCCGAAGCGGCGGCGGAGGGTCACAAGGTCCTGGTCGCGGACGTCGACTCCGTCTACGAGGACCTGGCCGGCCTGGACGTCGTAGAAACGCATCATCAGTGCGGTGATGGTGGTCTTGCCGGCTCCGGTGTGGCCGACGATGGCGGCGGTTTCGTCGGGGTGGATGGTGAAGGAGACGCCGCGGAGGATCCATTCGATGTCTTGCAGGGCGGGGTGAGTGGCGGCGCTGACCTCGTGCGGTCCCACCTTAGCCGACGATGATGCCGTCGGCGAAGATGGGTCACCCCAGGGTTGTGGGCTGCCGAGCGCTTGCAATTGCTCCGGCGTGAGGCGCTGGTAGGTGAACCAGACGTTGCGGAATTCGATGGAGCCGGTGCCGTCGCCGAGGATGGGTTTGGCCGCCGAGACGATTTCCGCTTGAGTGTCGAGCAGCTTGAAGATGCGCTCGGAAGCGGCCATGGCGGACTGCAGGATGTTGAATTTGTCGGAGAGGTCCTGGATGGGGCGGAAGAAGCGTTGCGCGTACTGGATGAAGGCAATCAGGATGCCGATGGTGACGGCGTTGCCCATGAAGCTGAGGTGGCCGGCGGTCCGGCCGGGCTGGAAATAGACGTGATGCGTGAGCCACTGTAACGACGCGGCATGCAGGATGGCGATGCCGCCGCGCCAGATGACCAGGGCGATGGCGATGGAGCTGAGGAACTCGACGACCGGATAGTAGAGGGCGTAGGCGAAGATGGCGTCGGTCCAGGCCAGCTTGTTTTCGTGGTTGATGGCGGAGAAGTCGTCGAAGGCGCGCTTCTCGCGGTTGAAGAGCTGCACGATGGACATGCCGGAGACGTACTCCTGCGTCGAGGAGTTGATCTTCGCAGTGGCCGCGCGCTGGCGGCGGTAGCTGTCGCGGACGTGGTCGCGGAAGCGCTTGGTGGCGTAAAGAATCGCCGGGATGACCGAGAGCGTGAGGATCGCGAGCGGCCAGCTCATCCAGAGCATGATGCCAACGATCCAGGTAAGCGTGAACACGTCCTCGAAGATGGCGAGCACGCCGGAGGTGAACATGTCGTTGAGCGCGTCGACGTCGGATGTCACGCGCGTCACGAGGCGGCCGACCGGGTTGCGGTCGAAGAACGCAACGTGCATCGACTGGATGTGGCGGAAGATCTGCGAACGCAGGTCGAACATGATCTTCTGGCCGGTCCACTGCATGATGTAGGTTTGCAGGAACTCGAGGAAGAAGGTGAGCGCGAGCGCGCCGAGGTACAGCAGGCCAATCTCGGTGATGCCCGTGGTCGGGTCCGCGCTGAGACGCCGGCCAAGCCAGGAAAGCGTACCGGCGGGCGCGAGGTAAGTGTCCACCGCGACCTTGACGAAGTAGGGGCCGGCGACGGCGGTGGTGGAGTTCAGCAGGATCGCGGCGAGCGAAACGCCGACCTGTAGCTTGTAGGGGCCCAGGTATTTGATGAGCCGCCGCATGAGGTGGCGGTCGTAGACTTTGCCGACTACGTCGTCGTCCTGTTTCCTGGTGGCGGTGGCCTTTTTCGTTTCGTCTGCCATCTGTAGTCATTCTAGATGCGCGGGATGGCGGAAAGCTGCGTGAAAGAATGGGGTATGTCTGCGTTGTCCCTTTTGGGTGTGTACATCTCCGTGCCATTTTGCCGCGCCAAGTGCAGCTTCTGCAACTTTGCGTCGGGAGTGGCGTCGAGCGAGCGGATTGCGGGGTACGTGGAGACAATGTGTGCGGAGATCGATGCGGCTCCCGCGATTGCGGAGCGACTGGGGGCGGTGCTGCCGCGGATGGTGGACACGGTGTACTTCGGCGGAGGGACGCCGAGTTTGCTCGCTCCGGCGCAGATGCAGGCTATCTTTGCGGCGCTGCGACGTTCGTTTGAAGTGACGCCTGACGCCGAGATTACGATGGAGGCCGCGCCGGGGCAGATTTCGGATGAGGCGCTGGGCGCGGCGATGCGATTGGGGGTGAACCGGGTTTCGCTGGGGGTGCAATCGTTTGTCGATCGCGAGAGCGCGGCGGTGGGACGGACGCATACTGGGGCGAGTTGTCTGGCGGAGATTGCGCGGCTACAGGCGGCGGGGATTTCGGATGTTGGTGTAGACCTGATCGCCGGTCTGCCGTACCAGACCGCCGAGAGTTGGAGCGAATCGCTGGAGACCGCCGTCAGCGCGGGGCTGACGCACTTGAGTGTCTACATGCTGGAGGTCGATGAGGACTCGCGACTGGGGCTCGAGGTGTTGGCTGGCGGTGTTCGCTACCATGCGCATGGCGTGCCCAGCGATGAGGTTTCGGCGGCGCTGTATGAGCAGGCTTGTGGGTTTTTGGAGGGGACCGAGTTTCGGCAGTACGAGATTTCGAACTTTGCGCGGGCAGGGCGGGAGTCGCGGCACAATCGGAAGTATTGGGAGCGGGCGCCGTACTTTGGGTTTGGGCTGGATGCGCATTCGATGCTCCCGACGCCAGATGGTGCGGTGCGATTTGCGAATCCGGATGAGTTGAGGGATTACAACGAGAGAACCTGGGGTGGGAGTGTGGTGCGAGTGGGGCAGGATGAGGCTTTTGAGGAGAGTATTTTTCTGGGTTTGCGGTTGACTGAGGGCGTGGATGTTCGGGCGTTGCGCGAGCGGTTTGGGGAGGCGCGGGTGAGTGCGTGCGAGGGGGATGTCCGGGATATGGTTGAGGGTGGGTTGATGGAGTCGGGTGACGGGCGGTGGAGGCTGACGCTGCGCGGGCGGATGGTTTCGAGTGACGTATTCGGAAGACTGCTGGAGGAGAGGGTGGCTGTTGAGGTATGACGGGTTGAGGCGCGAGAGTTTTGATTTCAGTTACGAGCTACGAGCCGCGAGCTACCAGCTAAGGGCATTGAGGTTGGGCGAGAGTGGTTGGTTTTTGTTCAGTTTTGAGTTGTCAGTGTTGAGTCTTGAGGAGAGAGTGTGATTGATCTGCGTAGTGACACAGTGACGAAGCCGACTGCGGCAATGCGGGCGGCGATGGCGGCGGCGGAAGTTGGCGATGATGTTTATGGCGAAGACCCGACCGTCAACAAGCTGGAGCAGCGGGCCGCCGAAATCTTCGGGCGCGAGGCTTCGATTTTTGTGCCGACCGGGACGATGGGGAACCAGATTGCGATTCGGCTGCATACCCAGCATGGGCAGGAAGTGATCTGCGAGGCGCGGTCGCATGTACTGGATTGGGAAATGGCGATGGTCGCGGCGTTCTCCGGTTGCGTGCCCCGGACGGTGGCCGGCGAGCGCGGCGTGCTGACGTGGGAGCAGATTTCAAAGGCTATTGCTCCGAAGATTTATTACCGCGCGACGACCGGGTTGGTGGCGATTGAGAACTCGCACAACATGGCGGGTGGGACGGTGACGCCGCTGCCGGTGCTCGAAGGGATTTGGGCTGGAGCGAAAGAAGCCGGACTGCCGACGCACCTGGATGGGGCGAGGGTGTTCAACGCGGCGACGGCGCTCGGGATCGGAGTGGCGGAGTTGACGAGTGGGTTCGATACGGTGATGTTTTGTTTGTCGAAGGGGCTGGGAGCGCCGGTGGGGTCGATGCTGGTGGGG
>DASRLB010000201.1:0-10695 GCA_035648695.1 Acidobacteriaceae bacterium
GTCGCCAGGGATCGATGGGGTGAAGTGAACGTGGATGTCCTGGCCGGGGACGGCGTTTTGTTTGAGGCGCATTTGGGGGACGCTGAAGCCGTGAATGACGTCCTGCGAGTGCAGGCGGAGATCGACTTCGCGGCCCGCGGGGAGGACGAGCTGGCTGGAGACGAAGTCGTCGGCGCCGTGCGGGTCGGTGGGGTCGATGCCGACGGGATTGCCTTCGCCGGGGGCGACGAGTTCCGGCTTGGCGACTCCAAAGGTGGCGTCGGGCCCCGGATAGCGGAAGTACCAGGCGAACTGCATTCCGGTGACTTCGACTTGCAGTGCGGAGCGGTCGGGGCCGGTGTAGCGGGCGGTTTCCCACAGCGCTTCGGCGCGGGTCGCGAGGAAGGCGAAGAGGACAGCGAGCGCGGCCAGAGGGAGGAACTCGATGAGGGCCTGGCGGCGGGGTGGCGTGTGGGTGCGGCGCTTGGCGAGGCCGACGATGACGAGGATGTGCGCAAGGGCGAGGAGCGCGAGGACGATCCAGAGGTTGAGGAGGAGGTGCGCATCGATTGCGGGACCGTGAGCGGCGGCGTCCACCGGTAGCTGCCAGAAAATTTGGATGACTGCGGCAGCCAGCGAGGAGGGCATGCGTTGATTGTAGGTTAGTGGCGGTTCGGGTTTTGGAGAGCTTAGAGCGACGAGCTATTGAGCTTAGAGGAAAAGCGAGGACTATTTTGCTGCTGCGACCATGTCGAGGAAGAGTTGATGGATGCGGAGATCGTGGCCTAGCTCGGGATGGAAGGTTGCGGCCAGCAGATGACCTTCGCGCACCAGGGCGGGATCGGCGCCGCGGCTGGCGATGGTTTCTACGCCGGGGCCGGTGTGGGCGATGCGAGGGGCGCGGATGTAGACCATTTCGAGCGGGCCGCCGGGGAGCGTGGTGGGGGCGGAGAGGATGACGGAGTCGTTCTGGCGGCCGTAGAAATTGCGCTCTACCTCGATATTCATAGCCGCGAGGGAGCGCTGCGGCGGGTTGGTCACGTCTTTGGCGAGCAGGATCGCGCCGGCGCAGGTACCGAACGTCGGCTTGTGCTGGACGAAGGTGCTAAGGGCGTCGTAGAAGCCTGCGCGTTCGAGATGCTTGAGGAAGGTGGTGGACTCGCCGCCGGGGATGATGAGGCCGTCTATTCCCGAGAGCTGTTCGGGTGTGCGCACGAGGACGGCGGTTGCGCCGAGTTGGCGGAGCATGTCGGCGTGGGCTTCGTAGGCGCCCTGGAGAGCGAGGAGGCCGATGGTGAAGGGGCACACGGTTGCTTTGGTGGCCGACGTTTCAATGTCCATTTTGCAAGTATACCTGCGGGTAAAGAGAGTATCCTTTACATGGGGGTAAGGATATGCACGGCGCGGCGGTCTTGAATGAGCAAAAAGCTACGAAGAAAAAGGTGGCTCGGAACGCGAAGAACACTGCGGCGAAACCTCGTCCTCGAGCGCGGTCGCATGTGTTGAATGCGGCTGAGGCAGACGCGGAGTTGCGGCTGTTCGTGCCGGACCCTTCGCGATTCAGCAGCAAGAGCCGTATCAGCAGCAAGGGACAGATTACGCTGCCGATGCAGGTGCGGGAGCGGCTGGGCGTGGGCTCGGGCGATCAGGTGGAGTTCCTTTTCGATGGCGAGCGCACCGTGGTAAAGCCCGTGCGACCGGAAGGCAACCCATTTGAGAAATGGATTGGAATTGCGAAGGACCGGGTGCCAGCAGACTTCGATCCCATAGCCTGGCAGCGTGAGATCCGCGGGTGGGATGCGTGGGATGAAGAGCACTACAAATGAAGACCAGCGTGGATACCAATATCTTTTCACGCATCTGGCTGGGTGGTCCGGGAGCACTTTTTGCCGATCATGCATTGCGGCGTTGCTCGGCCGAAGGGACGCTGGTGATCAGTCCGGTGGTGTATGCGGAGATACTGGCGAACCCCTGGGTGGGGCGAGCGGACGCGGAGAGCTTCCTGCGACATTCGGGGGTTGCGGTTGAGTTCGCGCTGCTGCCGGAGGTCTGGTCTGCTGCCGGTCTGCGGTTCGGCGAGTATGCGAAGCGGAAGCACGCGTCGGGTGGCGGCGAATCACGACGGCTGATAGCCGATTTCGTGGTCGGCGCTCATGCCTATCTACAGGCAGACAGGCTGTTGACGCTGGATGTCAGGCGCTTTCAGGTGGACTTTCCGGAGTTGAAGCTGGTGGCGATCTAGGCGCCGCGAGCGGGCGCTTACCAGCCGCGGTTCTGCATGCGGTCCTTGTCCTCGATCGCAGCAGCGGCGAGGCCTTTCATGCTGCCGAGGACTGCCTCGCTAGCTTCGGCGACGATCTTCGGATCGTTGAAGTGGAGCGTGGCGAGGACGATGGCCTTGGCGCGGGAGACCGCTTCGTCGCGGTCTTTGCCCGGCTTGGAAACATCGAGGGGAGTAGCACCGTCCTTCATGAAGATGCCAGAGCCGACGAAGATTGTTTCCGCGCCGAGCTGCATCATCAGGGCCGCGTCGGCGGGTGTGGCAATGCCGCCCGCGGAGAAGTTGGGGACGGGCAGTTTGCCCGCTTTCGCGACCATGCGGATGAGTTCGTAAGGCGCGCCGTGGACCTTGGCGGCGTTGTTGAGTTCTTCTTCGCCGAGTACCGTGAGGGCCTTGATTTCGCGGACGATCTGGCGCATGTGCTGGACGGCGTGGACGACGTCGCCGGTGCCCGGCTCGCCTTTGGTGCGGATGAGTGCGGCGCCTTCGGAGATGCGGCGGAGAGCTTCGCCCAGGTTCTTTGCGCCGCAGACGAACGGCGTCGTGAAGGCGTGCTTGTCGATGTGGTAGACCTCGTCGGCGGGGGTGAGGACTTCGGACTCGTCGATGAAATCGACGCCGAGCGACTGGAGGATCTGGGCTTCGGCGAAGTGCCCGATGCGGGCTTTTGCCATCACCGGGATGGAGACGGTGGCGATGATGTCCTTGATGAGCCTGGGGTTGGCCATGCGGGCGACGCCGCCTTCGGCTCGGATCATGGCGGGCACGCGCTCCAGGGCCATGACCGAGACTGCGCCAGCTTCTTCGGCGATGCGGGCCTGGTCGACGTTCATGACGTCCATGATGACGCCGCCTTTGAGCATTTCGGCGAGGCCGAGCTTGAGGCGCAGGCTGGGACGGCTGTCGGTGGTGTTTTGCTGTGTCATTTTGGGTCTCCGGACAGGTGCGGCGTGCGCGAGGCAGGGCACCAAAGGTCAAGTTTATCAGCTTGGCCCGAATGGGAGCGGGTCTTGCAACGGAGCGAGGGACGAGTGGCGTGGTTTCAGGGATGAGGGGACTAAGGTGCTGCGATTCGTTATGCTTGTAAGGGACACTCAGGATTTGAATTCCGGAAGGATGTACATGAAGATTTTGACGGGCTTGAAGATGACCGCGGCGATGGCGCTGCTGGCTGCGATGACGGTGGCGAACGCGAGCGCGCAGGACGCGAAGGGCGTGGTGCGCGAGACGCTCGGCAATGGGCTGCGCGTGGTGGTGATCCATAACTCGCTGGCCGCGGTGGCGACCGTCCAGATGAACTTTATGGTGGGCGGCAACGAAACGCCCGCGGGGTTTCCGGGAGACGCACATGCGCTGGAGCATATGGCGTTTCGCGGATGCACGGGGATGACCGCCGACCAGACCGCGGCGATCTATGCGCAGCTTGGCGGGCAGAACAATGCGGATACGCAGCAGAATATTACGCAGTTTTTTGCGACCGTTCCCGCGGCGGACATCGATGTTGCATTGCATGCGCAGGCTTCGTGCCTGCGGGGCGTCGATGTCGCTCCGGCGGAGTGGGCGCAGGAAAAAGGCGCGATCATTCAGGAAGTGCAACGCGATCTTTCGAACCCCACGTACAAGTTGATCAGCAGGTTGAATGAGGACATGTTCGCGGGCACGCCGTATGCACACGACCCGCTGGGGACGCGGCCGTCCTTCGATGCGACGACTGCACAGATGTTGTCGGATTTCTATAAGCAGTGGTACACGCCGGGAAATGCGATCCTTGTGATCGTCGGCGATGTGGATGCCGCGGCCACTCTGGCGAAGGTGAAGGAGTTGTTCGGCGACATCAAGGACCATCCACTGCCGGCCCGGCCTGAAATTAAATTGGGTGCGCTGAAGCAGGACACATTCTCTCTGGACAGCAATCTGCCCTATGTGGTGGGAGCGATTGCGTATCGCCTGCCGGGAACGGAGTCGCCCGACTATGCAGCGACGCAGATTCTGGCGGATGTGCTGGCGAGCCGGCGCGCGGATTTGTACGCGATGGTCCCGGCGGGCAAGGCATTGGCGGCGCAGTTTGAGATGGGCGAGCAATATGCGAAGGCCGGCGTCGGGTTTGGGGTGGTCGTGCAGCCCGCGGGCACGGATGCGACGGCTTCGATTGCGGAGATGCGCGCGGTACTGAACAACTATGCGGCGAAGGGCGTGCCGGAAGACCTGGTGATTGCGGCGAAACGGAGCGAGGTGGCGGAGGCCGAGTTTCAGCGCAACTCGATTCCGGGGCTTGCGGATGTGTGGTCGGCGGCGCTGGCAGGGGAGGGGCGGCAGTCTCCGGATGAGGATGTGGAAGCTCTGAAGAAGGTGACGCTGGCGGACGTGGACCGCGTCGCGAAGGAGTATCTGACGGACACCAATTCCATTACGGCGACGTTGAAGCCGGTGCCTGACGGCGAGGCGGTTTCGGCCAAGGGTTTTGGCGGAGCGGAATCATTGACCGCGCAGCCGACCAAGCCGGTGGTGCTGCCAGTGTGGGCGGAGAAGGCGCTCTCGGGATTGAAGGTGCCGGCGCCTTCGGCTGCGCCTTCCGATGTGAGGCTGCCAAACGGGATTCGGCTGATCGTCAAGACGGACACGACCAGCAAGACGGTGTCGGTGGTGGGATCGGTGAAGCATAACCCCGATCTCGAAACCGGGCCGGGAAAGGAAGGCGTTTCGGAGGTGCTGGAAGGCCTGTTCTCCTATGGCACGCAGACGCTGGACCGGTTGGCGTTCCAGAAAGCGCTGGACGATATTTCGGCGAGCGAGAATGCCGGGTACAACTTTGGCCTGCGGGTGCTGCGCGACGATTTCCCGCGCGGGATGGAATTGCTGGCGGACAACGAGCTGCATCCGGCGCTGCCGGCGCAGGCGTTTGCCGTGGTGAAGCAGCAGACGTCGCAGTTTGTGGCGGGCTCGCTGGTAAGTCCGGGTTACAGGACGCAGAAGGCGCTGGAGGTTGGTCTGCTGCCGGTGGGCGATCCCGAGCTTCGCGAGACGACGCCGGCGACGCTGGCGAAGGTCGAGCTCGACGATGTGAAGCAGTATTATGCGGCGACCGTGCGGCCGGACCTGACGACGATCGTGGTGATCGGCGACATTACGCCGGCAGAGGCGCGGGTGCAGGTGGAGAAGTGGTTTGGCGACTGGAAAGCAACCGGGCCGAAGCCGGACACGGACCTGAAGGCGATCGTTCCGAACAAGGCTTCCGCGGCGGATGTTGCGGATTCGACGGCGGTGCAGGATACGGTCGTGCTGGCCGAGCAGCTTGATTTGAACCGCCTCGATCCGGACTACTATCCGTTGCAGCTTGGGAACCATGTGCTGGGCGGCGGCTTCTACGCGACGCGGCTGTATCACGACCTGCGGCAGGTTGCCGGGTATGTGTATTCGGTCGATGTGGGGATGCAGGCGAGCAAGACGCGCGCGACGTATGAGGTGTCGTATGGGTGCGATCCGCAGAATGTGTCGAAAGCGCGGGGGTTGATTCAGCGCGACCTGGACCAGATGCGGACGACGCCGGTGAGCGCGGAAGAGTTGCACCAGGCGAAGGCGCTGCTGCTGCGGCAGCTTCCGCTGTCGGAGGCGAGCCAGGCCGCGGTGGCGGGCGGTTTGCTGGCGCGCGCCCAGGCCGGATTGCCGCTGGATGAACCGTTCCGCGCGGCGTCGAAGTATGTGGCGCTGAATGCTGAGGACGTGAAGGCAGCGTTCGCGCGGAAGGTGCGGCCGGGGGATTTTGTCCAGGTGGTGCGCGGGCCGACGCCGCAGTAGTTGCGGGCGATGGATGTACCGCGGCGCCGGATGCCAAAATGGCACCCGGCGCCGCCGCCTTGCATGAGGAACTCGACAAACCGCCGCGACAGCCCGTTTCAAGTAACCGTTCCATAGACATATCCCCGTCTCAACGGGATGAATCACGCCCAGGTAGGCCCGGCGCGACAATTTGCGGCGGGCTGGTGTCTAATACCGGAGATACTCTGGAAGGTTACGGGTTTTTGCGTCTGGCTGGGAAAGCTCCAGACACCCTCGTTTGCGGGTGCAATGGGATATTTCCGGCAGAAAAGGTGTTCATGAGATTCTTGGGTCGGGTCGTTTGCGCTGTAGCTTCTTTTCTTCTTTGCGTGGCCGCGCAGGGCGCTGTCGTACCGCAGCGGATTGTGACTGCGATCGATCCGTCGCAGCTTTCCGAGGTGCAGGGGAATGTGCCTCATGAAGCGCGAGCCGCCACCGATCTGGGTGCGGCGCCGGGCAATCTTGCGCTTACCGAGATGTCGCTGCGCTTCAACATGACGCCCGCGCAGGAAAATGCGCTGACGCAACTGCTGATGGACCAGCAGAACCCGTCCTCGGGACGCTATCAACAGTGGCTGACGCCGGAGCAGTTTGCGGCCCAGTTCGGTCTCGCTCCGGCCGATATCCAGAAGGTTTCGAACTGGCTGACGAGCCAGGGATTCAGCGTGACCGGGGTGGCGCGCGGGGGCACGTTCATTCGCTTTACGGGGACGGTGGCGCAGGCCCAGAATGCGTTCCATACGCAGATCCACCGGATGTCGGTGAACGGCGAAAGCCACTTCGCGAATGTGACCGATCCGCAGCTGCCCGCGGCGCTGGCATCGGTAACGAGCCTGATTTCCGGGTTGCATGATTTCCGTCTGAAGCCGCGTGTGCGCCAGAAGATAACGCCGGCTGTCACCGTCGATCCGTTGTATACGTCGGCGGCCAGCGGTAATCATTTTCTTGCACCGGCTGACTTCTGGACGATCTATGACGAAGCCAATCTCATCAGCGGTGGGACGAATGGGACTGGAATTACGGTCGCCGTGATGGGGCAGACCGACGTCAATGTTTCCGACATCACGACTTTCCGGACGCTGGGTGGACTTTCGGCGACCGCGCCGACAATGTATCCCCTGTTCACCAGGGACCCGGGCAAGTCGACCAATGACCTCACGGAAGCTGAACTGGACCTGGAGTGGTCGGGCGCAACCGGGCCGGGAGCGACGATTCTGTACGTCAACTCGACCGATGTGATAGGCGGATCGTTGACGCAAGCCATCGACTTCGACGTCGCTCCAATCATTTCACTCAGCTATGGGCTGTGCGAGAGCCAGGTCGGGTTGGGAAATCTCAACTACTACAACACGCTCATCCAACAGGCGAGCGCGCAGGGCCAGACGGTCGTGGCGTCGGCGGGCGATGCGGGCGCGACGGATTGCGATAGCAGCAATGGCAGCAACAACATTACAGTCGCAACACTGGGGTTGGCGGTGGATTGGCCGGCGGTGCTGCCGGGAGTAACCGCCATTGGCGGCACGACGTTCAACGACACAGCGAGCCCGGCGCTCTACTGGTCGTCGACCAACAGCGCCACCAACAACTCGTCCGCGCTTTCGTATATCCCCGAAACGGTATGGAATGAGAGCATCGCCGATGGCGATCTCAGTTCCGGTGGCGGCGGGGCCAGCGCGTACTTCACCAAGCCGTACTGGCAGGTGGGCACGGGAGTTCCCGCGGATTCGGCGCGCGACGTTCCGGATATTGCGTTGCAGGCGACGTTGAACCACGATGCTGTTTTGATCTGCACATCGGACGGGACTCCGCAGGGAGACTTTTGCACCGGCGGCACGTATAAGAACGCCTCCGGCTCGCACGATATTGTTGGCGGCACATCGGTGGGCGCGCCGTCCTTTGCAGGCTTGATGTCGCTGGTGGTGCAGAGGGCCGGGCACCCCGTCGGCAATGCCAATCCAACGATCTATGCGTTGGCGAACAGCACTTACTACAGCACGGTATTTCACGATGTGATCACGGGAGACAATAAGAGCCCGTGTACGGCGGGAAGCACGAATTGCCCGGCGGGTGGAAGCATTGGCTACGCGGCCGGTGTGGGATATGACCTTGCCACCGGCTGGGGTTCGCTGGATGTGTTCAATTTTGTGAACCACTGGAGTTCGGTGACGCCGCTGACCTCGCCGATCGGCTTGACTTTGTCGACCACGACGCTGACGGGGACGCCGTCTGCTGTGGTCCAGGGAACGAATATTGCGTTTACGTCGACGACAACCGGCTTGGGCGCCGCTCCGACAGGCACCGTGCAGTTCCTGCTCGATAACGTAGCGCAGGGGTCGCCGGTGGCGATCAACAGTGCCGGGGTTGCGACCTTCTCATTGACCACGACCAGCATTCCCAATGGAGCGCACACCGTGGAGGCGGCCTACTCCGGCGACGCTACCTATGCCGGGTCCAAGGGCTTCTTCGGGATTACCATCACCAGTTCGGGTACGCCTGATTTCTCCATCACACCGGCGACTTCCACGGTCACAATTGCGGCTGGAGGCACAGGCTCCGTGGCACTTACGGTGAATGGATTGAATAGCTTTTCGGGAAGCGTCACGCTGACGGCGAGTTCGGTGACGAACGAGGGTTCGTCGTTCAGCGCCAACCCCATATCGCTTCTGAACACCAAGACGGCGGGATTCACCACACTGACGATCTCGGCGTTCAGGACCAATGCGATAAGTGGCCAGTCGGCTAAGTCGCAGGTTCCGGCGATGCCGTGGAGCATGACCGGATCGGGTGTGGCGCTGGCGGGGCTGCTGTTCTTCGTGTTGCCGAAGCGGCGGCGGTTTGTAGGCGCGCTGGCGGCGGTGCTTTCGATCGGCCTGTTCGCGGCGTCGGGTTGCGGCGGCGGCGGAAGCACCAGCAGCACTCCACCGCCGAACAACAATACAGCGCCGGGGACCTACACCATCACCGTCTCGGGTAGTGGGACGTCGGGCACAACCACGGCGACGCATACGGCGACGGTGACGTTGATCGTGCAGTAGCGGCTTGAGGCAAAGCGACAGGGCCGCGTCCTTTGGGGCGCGGCCTATTTCTTTGTGGTTGCGGCGCGCTTGCGCGGCGCGGGAGTTGGCGCGGGAGTTGGAGTTGGTGCCGGAGCGGACGACTTGCGCGCCAGGTCCATCAGCCAGGCCTGGGCGCTGAAGCCCCGGCCTTCGGGCGTGGGGCGAGTGTAGTCTCCGTCGCTTTGCAGGAAGCGGGCCTTGCAGTCGTCGCGCAGGTAGGTGCCGATAATTTCTTCGCGCACGCGCTTGCTGAGTGCGGGGTCGTCGATGGGAAAGACGACTTCGCAGCGCTCGTAGAGGTTGCGGCCCATCCAGTCGGCGCTGCCGGCGTAGACCTCGTCGGCCCCGGCGTTGGCGAACCAGAAGATGCGGGTGTGTTCGAGGAAGCGGCCGACGATGGAGCGCACGCGGATGCGCTCGCTCATGCCGGGAACGCCGGGGCGCAGGGCGCACATGCCGCGGATGATGAGCTCGATTTCAACGCCCGCGTTGGAGGCGTCGTAGAGCGCGTCGATAGTTTTCTGGTCGAGGATGGCGTTCATCTTGGCGACGATGCGCGCGGGCTTTCCGGCACGGGCGTTGGCAGCTTCGCGGCCGATGAGTTGCAGCAGATCGCCCGCCAGCGTGAGCGGCGCGACCAGCAACGGCCGGTAAGCATCGGAATCGGTCTCCCAATCGGCGGTGAGGTAGCGGAAGACCTGCTGCACGGCTTCGGTGATCTCCGGGCGCGACGTGAGCAGGCTGAGGTCGGTGTAGAAGCGCGATGTTTCGGGATTGTAGTTTCCGGTGCCGAGGTGGGCGTAGCGGCGCACGACGCCGTCGGGGTCCTGACGGATGAGCAGCGCAAGTTTGCAGTGGGTTTTGAGGCCGAAGATGCCGTGGAACACCTGCACGCCGGCGTCCTCGAGCTCGCGCGCCCAACGGATGTTGGAGGCTTCGTCGAAGCGCGCCATCAGCTCGACGACGACGGTGACGTCCTTGACCTGGGCGGCTTCGGTGAGCGCGCGGAACATGGAGGAGTCGGCGCTGGTGCGGTAGAGGGTCTGCTTGATCGAGATGACCAGCGGGTCGTCGGCGCCGGCTTCGATGAAGCGTTCGACGGTGGCGTAATTGTCGTAAGGATGATGCAGGAGAATGTCGCGCTGGCGGAGGTCTTCGAAGAGGTCTTTGGCCTTGCCGAGAGGCTTGTAGTCGCGGCCGATGAACTCGGCGAATTTGAGTTCCGGCTGCTTGACTTCGCTGTAGAGGTTCATCAGGCGCGAGAGGTTTACCGGCGCATTGGTGTGGAAGACCTGCCAGGGTTCGAGCTCGAAGTTGACGCGCAGCCGCTCGACGACTTCGTCCGCCGCGGAGGCATCGATCTGGAGGCGGACGGCGTCGCCCTTGCGGCGGTTGTGCAACTCGGAGCGCACGCTTTCGAGCACCGAACGACTTTCTTCCTCCTGCATGTACAGGTTGCTGTTGCGCGTGACGCGGAAGGCGGTGCGATTGAGAATGCTGTAGCCGCGGAACATGGATGCGATGTGGGCTTCGATGAGCTCTTCGAGGAGTAGAAAGTTGCGC
>DASRLB010000202.1:0-2786 GCA_035648695.1 Acidobacteriaceae bacterium
CTCGGCGCAGAGACGGTCGAGCAGACGGTCCAGGACAACCTTGTCGCGCGCGCGAGCGAGGACCGTGCGACGGTCCGTCATGTCGGGAGTGGGCAAGCGGCCGTAGCTTGCCGCGAGAAAACTGAGCGTGTCGTTGAGCGATGCCTCCGCCGCGCGGCCCAGAACGACAGGCAGGCTCTGCGGCGCGACGGGGACGGACTGGCCGGCGGCTTCGACCGTAAATATGCTGCCGTTACGCTGGACTTTGATGCCTCCGGATTGCAGGACGCGCCCGTATTGGTCGGCGAGAATGGGCACAAGAACTTTGTCGCGCAAACGCTCTTCGGCCGAGTTCCAATCGATGTCGAAAAAGCTGGCATAGCGGCTGCTGGTGCCGTTTTCGAGCACGTCCCACCAGTAGCGGTTCTGCTCGCCGAGGCTCATGTGGTTGGGAACGATGTCGAGCACCTGGCCGAGGCCGGTGTCGCCGAGCGCCTTGCAGAAACGCTCGTGGCCCGCCTCGCCGCCGAGTTCCTCGTTGACCTTGCGATGGTCGACGACATCGTAGCCGTGCATGCTGTTGGGCGCGGCTTGCAGGTACGGCGAGCTATAGACGTGCGAGATCCCGAGGGCCTTCAGGTAGCCGGCGATCGCGGCCGCGTCGTCGAACGTGAAGCCCTTGTGCAATTGAAGCCGATAGGTAGACCCCGGGATTCGAACCGTCATGACGTGCGCTCTCCGGTTGGGGTAAACCGCATGATGTTGCGGGCTGTTTAGATAGAGTCGCAAGGTGCGCGCGAGGTTGCACGCGGCCGCGCGGCTACCTGGCGGCGGGCGAAACGTCCGGCTGCCATTGGCCGGAAAGCGTGAATGCGGCGTGGGCCAGTGCGATGTGGGAAAGGGCTTGCGGGAAATTTCCCAACATGCGTTTGGCGACCGGGTCGTACTCTTCGCTGAGCAGGCCGACGTCGTTGCGCAACGCCAGCAGGCGGTCGAACATCTGTCTGGCTTCGGCGACGCGGCCCAGCAGGTGCAGACAGGCGACCATCCAGAAACTGCATGCGAGGAAAACGCCTTCGGAACCTTCGAGACCGTCGCTCGATTTGCCCGGATCGTATCGCAGGATAAAGCCGTCGCGCGTAAGGTGCTTCTGGATGGCGTCGATCGTGCCGATGATGCGGGGGTCGCCCATGGGCAAAAAGCCGACGAGGGCGAGGCGCAGGCAGGATGCGTCGAGCGTCTTCGAGCCATAGCTCTGGGTGAAGGAGTTGAGCTTCTTGTTGAAGCCTTTCGCGCAGATTTCCTTGTGCAGCATGTCGCGGTTCTTGCGCCAGCGCTTGATGTCGCCGCCACCGTCGACGCGCTCGCAGTGGCGGATGGCGCGGTCCAGCGCGACCCACGCCATCACTTTGCTGTAAACGAAATGTTGGCGTCCGCCGCGGGTTTCCCATATGCCTTCGTCGGGCTGGTCCCAGATGTCGCAGAGGTGGTCGATAAGTTTTGCCTGGAGGTCTGTCGCCGGGATGCGGGTGTCGTCGTCCTCGTCCGGTGTGCGGTGCAGCGCCACGGCGACTTCGCCGTAGACGTCGAGTTGAAACTGCTCGGAGGCGGCGTTGCCAATGCGCACCGGACGGGACTCTTCGTAACCGCGCAGCCAGGTTGCGTTCCACTCATTCAACTCACGTTCGCCGCCGATTCCGTAGAGCGCCTGAATTTGATCGGGCGCTCCCGCGACCGCGCGCAGCAGCCACATGCGCCAGCGGATGGCCTCTTCCGTATAGCCGGCGCGCATCAAGACAAGCAGCGTGAACGATGTGTCGCGGAGCCAGCAGTAGCGGTAGTCCCAGTTGCGCTCGCCGCCGATTTGTTCCGGCAGGCCGGCCGTGACGGCGGCCACAATTCCGCCGGTCGGCTTGTAGGTCATGGCCTCGAGCGTCATCAGGCTGCGCGCGACGGCTTCGGTGCAGTCTCCTTTGTACGTGGAGCGCGCCGTCCAGTCGCACCAGTATTTCTCGGTGTAGGCGAGTTCATCCTGCACGGCGACGGGCGGCGGAGGCTGCTCTTCGACGGAGCCGGAGTAGGTGAGGGCAAAACAGAGTTCGTCGCCTTCGCGCATGGTGAACTCGGCGACCGTGGTGAGGTTTTCGCCGCGAAACTGTGCCGCATTGCCCCGAATGCATTGATGACGGAGGACCACCATGTGCGGGCCGGCGATCGCGCGCAGATCCTCGTCGTGCATCGTGACCCAGGGGATGGTGCGGCCGTAGTCGAAGCGCAGTACGAAATCCATGCGCATCGCGACCTTGCCGCGCACGCCGCGAACGATGCGGATGACATCGGAATGCTCCCCGCGCGGAGGCATGAAGTCGATGAGGAGCACTTCGCCGTGGGCCGTCTCGAATGTCGTTTCGACGATCATCGTGCCGGGGCGGTATTGGCGGCGAGTACCGGTGATTTCTTCTTTAGGGCAAACTTTCCAGTGGCCGTTCTCGGCTGTTCCCAGCAGCGCAGCGAAACACGCGGGCGAAGAAAACGCCGGCCAGCAGAGCCAGTCGATCGAGCCTTCGCGACTGACCAGCGCAGCCGTTTCGCAGTCGCCGATGAGGGCGTAGTCTTCGATGCGCGCGCCGTGCAGCGGCGCCGGCTTATTTTTTCGTGCGAACCATTCCGGCAATCGAAACTCTCCTCGTTCCTTCAGGTGTGCGACAACCGCTGTATTGCTGCGCCGCATCCCTGTTGGTGAAACAATATGCGCAGGGTGGCGCGGCCCTTCCCGGTTTGATGCATTCTGCCGTCAGTCTGTAATG
>DASRLB010000203.1:0-22097 GCA_035648695.1 Acidobacteriaceae bacterium
CTTCGGGCATCATGTCGAGGAGGTCGGGGCCGGCGTCGGTTTCGGGGTCGGCTTCGGTGGGGGTGCCGAGGGCTTTGAGGACGCGGCTGGTGTGGTGGCCGCGGCGCATCGCCATGCGGCCGGTGCGCGAGACTTCGAGGATGGTGTAGCCGGACTCGCGGAGGACTTGCAGCAGCCCCTCAATCTTTGAAGCGGAGCCGGTCATTTCCATCATGATGGATTCGGGTGCGAGGTCGACTACGCGCGCGCGGAAGACGGTGGCGAGTTCGAATATCTGCGAGCGCGAATGCAGGCCGTGCGGCGCGTTGGGTCCGGCCGCGACCTTGACCAGGCAAAGCTCGCGCACGACTGCCTCGGAGCGGTTGACTTCGTCCACGTGGACGGTGGTTTCGAGCTTGTAGAGCGAGGCCCGGATGCGGTGCGCGGCGTGCTCGTGGGCGTCGCAGACGATGGTCATGCGCGAGGTGTCGGGGCGCTCGGATTCTCCGACGGTGAGGGAGACGATGTTGATGTTCAGGCGGCGGAAGAGCGAGGCGACGCGGGTGAGGACGCCGGGTTTGTCTTCGACGAGGGCTACGAATGTGTGGAGCATGAGGACCTCAGAGTGTAGAGCGTAGAGGGTAGAGTGTAGAGAAAACGAAGGGCTATTGAACCTCGGCAATGAGAGAAGCGTACGGTGGCAACGTGAAATCCGAAACTGTAGTGAGGCTGGTGAGCGAAGCCGCGTCGGCGAGCAGAGTCTTGACGGGGCCGCTCTTGATGCCGGCGGCGGAGAGATCAAGGTGAACCGTTTGCGGCTGCGATGTCATGTTGAGCGAGACGACCAGCGGATGCGGCCCGGTGCGGACGTAGCTGAGGACCGAGGGGTTGGTGGTGTCGAGCATGACGATGCCGCCGTCGTGCATGGTGGGGTTGTCGCGGCGGATGGCGATCAGCGTGCGGTACCAGTTGAGCAGCGAGTCGTGATCGGCGGTTTCGGTGGCGGCGTTGACCGTGGTGTAGGCGGGCTCGACCGGCAGCCAGGTGTGCGGGTCGGTGCTGAAGCCGGCTTGTGCGTCGGGGCTCCATTGCATGGGAGTGCGCTCGCCGTCGCGGCCCTTTTCCTTGGGCCAGCCGGTGATGCCGATGGGGTCGCGGACGTCTTCGCGACGCGTGGGGACCTGCGTGGTCATGCCGAGCTCTTCGCCGTAGTACATCAGCGCGGCGGAGCGCGTGGTGAGCAGCATCGTCGCGATGATGCGGGCGATGTCGGCGTTGTGGACGCCGTCGCCGAAGCGGTCCCAGGAGCGCGTGTTGTCGTGGTTGTCGAAGACGATGAGAGGCTGATGGCCGCCGAGTTCGGTCTCCATTTCGGTGATGGTCTCGCGAAAGTGAGGGAGGTTCAGAGCGACGTTCTTGGCGCCGGTGATGCCGTTGCCTTCTTCGTGGAAGCCGACGAGTGTGTCCATCGGAAGATGAAGCTCGGGGTGGCTCGGAGTCCCGTACCACTGGAGCAGGTCGCTGGTCGCGGGAACGTAGATTTCGCCGACGAGGACGCGGTTGCCGGGGTAGCTGTCGATCATCGTGCGCAGGCGGCGGAGGACGTCGTTGACCTCGGGCAAGCCGCTGGTGAGGGTGTGGTTGGACTCGGGGAAACCGCTGGCGTCGAGCTTGCCGGTGAGCGGTTCGTCGTGCAGCGTGGGGTCTTCGTAGAGCGTGGTGATGGCGTCGAGACGGAAGCCCGAGACGCCGCGATCGAGCCAGAAACGCATCGCGTCGAACATGGCTTTTTCGACGGCGGGGTTGCGCCAGTTGAGGTCGGGCTGCTGCTTGTAGAAGAAGTGGTAGTAGAACTGCCCGCGTGCGGGCACCCACTCCCACGCAGAGCCCTGAAAGAGCGACGACCAGTTGTTGGGCGGAACGACCCAGCCGTGCGGGCCGTGGTGCGCGTTGGGGGCTTTGGGGTCGGAGGTGGGCTTGCCGTCGTTCCAGATGTACCAGTCGGCGTGCGGGTTGGTGCGCGAGCTGGCGGAGTCGGTGAACCACGGGTGCTTGTCGGAGGTGTGGTTGAGCACCATGTCGAGCAGCACGCGGATGTTGCGTTTTTTTGCTTCGGCGACGAGGCGGTCGAAGTCCGCCAGCGTGCCGTACTGCGGGTCGACGGTTTCGTAGTTGGCGATGTCGTAGCCGAAGTCGACTTGCGGCGACGGGTACATGGGGGCGATCCAGATGGCGTCGACGCCGAGGTGCTGGAGGTAGTCGAGGCGCTGCGTGATGCCGTTGAGGTCGCCGATGCCGTCGCCGTTGGTGTCCTGAAAACTGCGCGGGTAGATTTCGTAGATGACGGCGTGCTTCCACCATGTGGCGTCGGTGGTGGGTGTCGCGGCGGCGGCGAGTTGCGCGGGTGTCGGCGGCGCCTGCGCGTGAGCGGTGGGGACGAGCAGCGTTGCGGACAGAAGCAGGAGTACGCGGGTTAATTTGGTGAGCATGTGTGCCTCGCGGAAAGCTTAGGGTGCTGCTGTGTAGGGTGCGTCGGGGTTCCAGAGCGGTGTTTCGGTACCGTCGGCGTGGCGCAGGAGGCCGTCGTCCCAGTCGCGGTTGGTGTATCCGCCGAAAGTGTAGTCGCCGGCCGCGTGGTAGCTGCCGCCGCAGGGTGGTTGTCCGCTGGAGTACTTCTCACTCGCGCATTTTGCGCCGCGGTAGATGTGGAACCAGACGATGGGCTTGCGCGCGTCGATGAATTTCTGGTCGATGTGGAGCTTGTCGAAGGTGTGGGCGTGCGCGGCGTCGCGGAGCTGCCAGAGGATGGTTTCGACTTCTTCATCTGTGGCGGTTTCTTTTGTGACGAGGGTGATGGTGTCGGCGGTTTGGTGGAAGACTTTGAAGGGCGGTGGAGGGACGGTGGGACGCGGAGGGGTGGTGGCCTGCACGGCCTTCGGCGCGGGTGCAGGCGGCGGTGTGGAGTTGCAGCCGAGGGGAAACGTTAGTGCCAGCGCTATGAGTATAGAAAGCGGAGAACGCGCGATGAGCATTGAAAGCGGAGAACGCGCAATGAGTATTGAAAGCGCTGAAGGCGCGACGCTATACCAGCATGGGGCGAAGCCCCATGAACGGGTGCGGAGGGAATGCGAGGGCTGAAGGCCCGGCCTATAATCGCGGCGATGCCACAATCGCTCGCGTTCGTCCTGGTTCATGTGGTCTTCGGTACGAAAGGTCGTGTCGCGGTTCTGGACGCGTCCCTGCGCCCGGAACTCTTTTCCTATCTTGCGACTGTCGTTCGGAATTCTGGTTCTGAGTGTTATCGCGTTGGAGGTATGGCCGATCATGTCCACCTTGCAGTTCGGTTGAACCGAAAAAGCAATGTGTCTGAACTGGTTGGAGATCTGAAATCGTCTTCTTCCAAATGGCTGAAGATGAAGTCGCCTCGTCTCGCCAAGTTTGAATGGCAAAAGGGGTATGGTGCGTTCTCGGTTAGCCCGAAGGATTTGAACGCATTGATTGCGTATATCGATGCGCAGGAAGTTCACCATGCGAAGCGGGATTTTCAGGATGAGTTCCGAGCGCTTCTCCAGAAGTATGGTGTTGAATTCGACGAGCGATACCTGTGGGATTGAGGCAGGGATAGGTCGGGCCTTCAGCCCTCTGCTGTCGAGGTGGGCCGTACATGGGGTTCCGCCCCATGCTGGTATAGGACGCGCCGTCGGCGCTCTTGCGGCGACGCGGACGAGAGAGTGGAGCTTGTCGTGGGCCAAGGCTATGAAATTTTCAAACACAAGCACCTCGGGAAAGCGGGTTCGACAGGACGATTTTGCGGGCGTAAAAGCTGGCGCATTTATCGGTAATATGGGGACATCTCTCACGCGCCAGCGCTTGTTCGACTGTCTCGCGAAAAATGTTTAGCGGAGTTCTTTCCAGCATGGGTCTCAACGTGAAAAATGATAGCGCGACCTCAACTGCGATTGCGGAGGACGTTTGTCTGGCTTGCGGTTCCTCTCGGCTTGCGAAGTGGTTTACGAAGAGATCTCCGATCGATAACCGGTCCTATCCCCTCATCCAATGTAAAACCTGCAAGAGTGCGTTCGTTATGCCGAGGCCGGCCGCGGAATATCTCGAAGCGTATTACTCCGGCAGCACCTCCTCGCTTTCTCGCGACATGGTTTCGCATACCGAGAGGGAGCAGTACGAGAAGGTCCTGCAGGACGAGCGAGAATTCCCGAACTCCGTGCTGGACGCGGCGAGAATTGCCGATGAAAGCAGGGCGGTCGCACCCGGCACGCAATTTCTCGACGTGGGCGCGGGGTACGGCTTTTTTTCGCGCGCGGCATTGGATCGCGGGTTCGATGTCACCGCGATTGAACCTACGAAAGACTGCCGCGACATATTTCGAATCATGAACGGATACGACCCCCTTCCAGGAATGCTTTCTGCTGAATTTGCCCGGGCAAATGCGGGGCGTTTCCATGTGGTGCTGATGAGCCAGGTGCTGGAGCACGTCGTCGATCTCGGAGCGACTGTTCGTCAAATGAGCGAGCTGCTTGCCTCCAATGGAATTGCGGTGATTGCGGTCCCTCATATCCGTTCGTGGCTGGCGCGAGTGCAGGGTAAAAGGGACATGTTTATAACGCCGCCTGAACATCTCAACTTTTTCAGCGCGGCCGGTTTGTCGGCTCTCTTCCAACAACATGGTTTCCACTGCTGCAAAATTCATACCGTCAGCCGGCTGAACGTAAGCCGGGTTTCTAAGAAGATTGGTGTGCCCGTTGCCGGCGGCCTCATTGCGAAATCTCTGCACTCTGGTTTGCGGATGAGCGACCGGTTCGACAGCGGCATGTTTCTCAATGCGTACTTCCGAAAAAATGTATAGCGGCTATTGGTCCTCCGCAGTTTCGAGCAAAGGATCATAATGCGGTCGCCGCACCATCTCGTGCAGCGCCGCGCCCGGAGCGATCATCGGATAAACGCCATCCTCCTTCTCTACCTGGAAGTTGATCAGGAAAGGCTTTCGTGATGAACGCGCGCGCGTAACTGTGGGAATGACATCGGCGCGGGTGCGGACGTGGGCGCCGGAGATGCCGTGCGCTGCGGCAAGCATGACGAAGTCCGGCGAGAGGATGGGGGAGGCGGAGTAGTTCTTGTCGTAGAACGTCTCCTGCCACTGACGGACCATGCCGAGGAAGCCGTTGTTGATGACAGCGATCTTGATCGCGAGGCCTTCCTGCACGATCGTCGAGAGTTCAGCGGCTGTCATCTGAAAGCCGCCGTCGCCGGCGATCACCCAGACATCTTTTTCAGGGCACGCGACCTTCGCGCCGATCGCCGCGGGCAGTGCGAAGCCCATCGTTCCGAGGCCGCCCGAGGTGACGAGCGAGCGCGGGGCTTCGTGCTTGAAGTATTGCGCTTCCCACATCTGGTGCTGGCCTACGTCGGTGACGATGATGGTGTCGTTGAGGCGGCCTGCGGCTTGCGCCTCGCGCCAGATGTCGTGGATGACGTGCGCGGCGTAGAGGTGGCCGTTGTCGGGGAGGTTGATGATGTCGCGGACCGCGGCGGTGCCTTTGCTGGCGTTGATTTCGGCGAGCCAGGGGGAGTTCTCCGTTGTGAGTTGTGCGTTGTGAGTTGTGAGTAAGGGCAGCAGCAGTTGCAGGACTTCTTTCAGGTCGCCGATGAGCGCGACGTCGACGCGGACGTTTTTGTTGATTTCGCTGGGGTCGATTTCGATGTGGATCTTCTTCGAGTTGGGCGAGTAGCTGGCGAGGTTGCCGGTGACGCGGTCGTCGAACCTCATGCCGAAGGCGAGCAGAAGATCGGCCTGCTGAATGGCGTTGTTTACCCACGACTCGCCGTGCATGCCCATCATGCCGAGTTGCAGCGGGTGCGCCGCAGGCACGCAGCCGAGGCCGAGGAGCGTTGTGGCGATGGGAATTTGTTGCGACTCGGCGAAGGCGATAACTTCAGCTTCGGCGCCGGATTCGACGATACCGTGGCCGGCGAGAATGACGGGCTTCTTCGCTTGCTTGATGAGTGCGATGGCTTCGCGGATACTGTGCGACTCGGCGCGGAGCATCGGGTGAGGGCGTGCGGGCGCGGGCTTGGCGGCTTCGAAGTTGAACTCGGCGGTGGCCTGCTGCGCGTCTTTGGTGATGTCGATCAGGACCGGGCCGGGGCGGCCGCTCGTCGCGATCTGGAAGGCGAGACGGACGGCTGGCGCGATGTCTTCGGCGCGTGTGACGAGGAAGTTGTGCTTGGTGACGGGCAGCGTGATGCCGGTGATGTCGACTTCCTGGAAGGCGTCCGTGCCGAGGACTTTCGACGACACCTGGCCGGTGATCGCAATCAGCGGAATGCTGTCGAGCATCGCCGTGGCAAGGCCGGTGACGAGGTTGGTCGCGCCGGGGCCGCTGGTGGCCATGCACACGCCGGGGCGTCCCGACGCGCGGGCGTAGCCGTCGGCCATGTGGCTCGCGCCCTGCTCGTGGCGGACGAGGATGTGATGGATGGTCGGAAATTTTCTCAGCGCATCATAGATGGGCAGGATCGCGCCGCCCGGGTAGCCGAAGACGGTGGTCGTGCCTTCTCCGGCGAGCGTGGCCCAGAGGATTTCGGCGCCGGTGAGTTGCGGATGTTGGTTGCTGCGGTCGATGGAGTTTTTCATACGACGACCTTTCTGGACGAGGTGGAGGACAAGTCTTTCTGCTCAAGTCGATCGAGGTGACGGTTGGCTTCGTCGACGCCCGCTCCAATGCGGGCGCCGGCGTAGAGTGCGCGGGCTTCGAGCCACGAGGCATGGGCTTCGCGCTCGTCATTGAGAGCGGAGACGCGGAGAGAGTTGGCGAGGCCGAGCGGGTCGGCGACGTCGAGAGAGCGATAGAGGCGGATGGCCTCCTGGATGTGGTTGGCGGCGACGGCGAATTCGTTGAGCTCGGAGCGGACTTCGGCGGCGTGGCGCAGGGCGTAGCCGAGGCGCTCGTTGTTCTCCGCGTTGCGCAGCAGAGTGATGGCCTCGGAGTAGTAGATGGCGGCGCCGATGCGATCGCCCCTGTCGCGGCGGGCCTGGGCGACTCCCATGAGGCCCTCGGCGCGGGCGATGGCGTCGTCGTTGGCGGCTTCGGCGGCGGCTTGTTTGAAGAGGCGCTCGGCGTCCGCGGCCTCGCCGGACTGGCGGGCCTGGGCGGCGCGGGAGAGGAGGGATTTTAGGGCTTCGATCATTGGGGGCTCGGACGTTTGGGCTAAGGGAGGGAGAAAATTACGTGGTTACGGCGCCTTCGCTGGCGCTGCTTACGGAGTTGGCATATTTGAAGAACGCGCCACGTTTGTAACGTGGCGCTGGCGCGATAAAGGTCGCGAGGCGAGCGGCGATTTCTTCGTCGGTGACGTTGAGCGTTAGCTTGCGGTTGGGGATGTCGAAGGTGATCGTATCGCCTTCGCGAACGGCGGCGATGGGGCCGCCGAGCTGGGCTTCGGGGGCGACGTGGCCGGCCATCAGGCCGCGCGTCGCGCCGGAAAAACGGCCGTCGGTGAGTAGCGCGACGGAGTCTGAAAGCTCGGGGATGCCTTTGATGGCGGCGGTGACGGCGAGCATCTCTCTCATGCCGGGGCCGCCGCGCGGGCCTTCGTAGCGGATCACCAACACATCGCTGGGATTGATTTTTCCGGCTTCAATCGCGGCGAAGCAGAGGTCCTCGGAGTCGAAGACGCGGGCGGGGCCGGTGTGGTTCAGTCGCTCATGGCCGGCGACCTTGATGACGCAGCCCTCGGGCGCGAGATTGCCCTTCAGGATGACCAGGCCACCTGTGGATTTGAGCGCGTTGTCCCAGGCGCGGATGACAGGCTGGCCCGGCGTTTCTTCCGCGGCTGCGGCTTCTTCGCGGAGACTCTTGCCGCTGACGGTCGGCGCGTTGCCGTGGAGAAGTTTCCTGTCGAGCAGGCGTTTGGCGAGGACGCGCGAGCCGCCGGCGTCCTGATAGTCCTTGGCGACGAACTTGCCGCCGGGTTGAAGGTCGCAGATGAAGGGCGTCTTCTCGCTGATGATGTCGAAGTCGTCGACGGTCAGGGGGATGTCGAGTTCCTTGGCGATGGCGATGAGGTGCAGCACGGCATTGGTCGAGCCGCCCGACGCGCAGACCGCGGCGATGGCGTCTTCGAGCGACTCGCGCGTGACGATCTGCGAAGGCTTGAGGCCGGATCGGGCCAGGTCCATGACGAGCTTGCCAGCCTCGCGCGACGCAGCATGTTTTTCCGCGGACATGGCAGGCACGCCCGTAAGTTGGATGGGCGAGATGCCGAGGAACTCGCCGGCCATGGCCATGGTGTTGGCGGTGAACTGGCCGCCGCAGGCTCCGGGCCCGGGGCAGGCGGAGGCTTCGACGGCTTCCAGTTGCGCGTCGGTCATTTTGCCGGCCGCGTGGGAGCCTATCGCCTCGAACACCTGCTGGATCGTGATGTCGATTTCTTTCCCGGTCGACTGCGGTACGTTGCCGGCGGCGGGCTTGCCGTCGGCGTCGACGTGCAGGCGTCCCGGCGCGATGGAACCGCCGTAGAGCATGAGGCCGGGGATGTCGAGGCGGGCGAGCGCCATGATGGAGCCGGGCATATTTTTGTCGCAGCCGGCGATGCAGACGAGGCCGTCGAAGCTGTTGCCGCGGGCGACAAGTTCGATCGAGTCGGCGATAAGGTCGCGCGAGATCAGCGAGGCCTTCATGCCTTCTGTGCCCATCGTGATGCCGTCGGAGATGGTGACGGTGTTGAACTCCATCGGCGTGCCGCCGGCCGCGCGGATGCCTTCCTTGACGGCTGCGGCGATGTCGCGGAGATGGAAGTTGCAGGGGCCGATCTCGGTCCAGGTGTTGGCGATGCCGATGATGGGCTTGTGCAGGTCTTCCTTGGTGAAGCCGACGCCGCGGAGCATGGCTCGGGCTGCGGCGCGCGAGGGGCCTTCGGTGAGGACGTTGCTGTGGGTCTTGCCGGTATTGCTCATTATTTTCTCAATTCTGGAAAGTGTTTTCCCTGTCGTGTCCAACATGAAACGCGTTACAGAGCTCGCACTGGTAGGCAGCAAAGGCTGCACCTTCTTTGCTCGCAAGCGCCGTCGCGTGTTGAACTGCTGAATCAATGCTTTGGTGCTTGATCTTTTTGCCGCAATGCCTATTTCTAAACGCTATATGTTCAGCGAAGTGATAGTTGCAGAACATGGAGCCCGTTGCGGAATCGTTACTACAGCTATGCCAGAGACAAGGTGCCGTCTTTCGTTTTGATTGCTCTCCGTTCGCGGCAGTCGCTAACGCATGTGAAACGCACAAAGTTCCGCCCCTGATGGCTTGGGCAAAACATGAATCGAAAGCGCAAATTTGTACATAGATGCGGGTTGGTTCCGCTGATGGCGTTGGTGTAGAAGTTGTGAGCAAGCCCTTCGTGACTGTAGGCTTCGTGGGAACCTCGACATAGGAAGCTGCTTCAGCTTTTTGCTTTAAGTCGGCGGCAATACGTTCCGCCATTCTTCCGATTTTCCTCGTACCCGTTGCCGTTGCTTGGGCTACGTGAGCTAAGCCAACTTGAATTCGCGGTTTTGCGGTTTCGATGATGCTGTCGATCTTCTTGGCTGCGAGGGGAACGTGCTTCTGCACCGCTGCGTCGGCAAGCTTAGCAGCGCTAACCAATTTGTCCGCCAGTTTAGAAAATGTAAATTTCATTCGTTCACCTATCAGATGTCATGGACTACTTCTTTGGCGCTAGCCAGAATTCTGAGTCGTGTTTGGATTCGTAGTCGTCTAGGTTTTGTTTGTGGAGGAGCGTGAGGCCGATGTCGTCGAGGCCGTTCAGCAGGCAGTGTTTGCGGAACGGGTCGATGTCGAAGTGGGCCGTGAAACCTTCGTCGTCGGTGACGGTCTGGGCTTCGAGGTTGATGGTGATTTTGTGGTTCGGATTCGCGGTGCTGCGGGCGAGGAGGGTTTGAACTTCTTCTTCAGTGAGGCGCGCGAGGATGATGCCATTCTTACCGGCGTTGGAGTAGAAGATGTCGGCGAACGTGGGAGCGATCACCGCGCGGAAGCCGAACTGATTGATCGCCCAGGCGGCGTGCTCGCGAGAGCTTCCGCAGCCGAAGTTCTTTTCGGCGATGAGGATTTCCGCACCTTTGTACTCCGGCTTGTTGAGGACGAAGTCGGGGTTGGGTTGGCCGGTGTCTGGGCCCTCCTGGATGCGGCGCCAATCGTAGAAAAGGAAGTCGCCGTAGCCCGTGCGCTCAATGCGCTTGAGGAACTGCTTGGGGATGATTTGGTCCGTGTCGATGTTCGGCAGCGGCAGTGGGGCGGCGGTGGAGGTGAGGGTGTTGATGGGTGTCATGTGGGTTCTCGGTTGTTAGTTCTTAGTTGTCAGTTGTTCGTGAGAGCGTTTCGTTTTTAGCGCCAAAGGCGCGTCCTATTCCAGCCTAGGGCGTAGCCCTAGGAACGATGCCACGCAAAAATATCGAGGGCTGAAGGCCCGATCTATAGGTCGGGCCTACAGCCCTCAAATCGTAGCCGGATCCAAACCCAGGGCTTCGCCCTGGGCTGGTATAAAGCGGGCCTTCAGCCCTTTTATGCCGACATGTCGCAGTCGTCTTCATCCTCAACCAACTCCAGGCAAACTTTATTTATTGAACTTCCATGTACGGACGTCGGTGAGGTGGCCAGTGATGGCTGCTGCCGCTGCCATGGCAGGCGAAAGCAAATGCGTACGGCCTCCGCGCCCTTGGCGGCCTTCAAAATTTCGGTTCGATGTAGATGCACAACGCTCACCGGGAGAGAGAATATCGGGGTTCATGCCGAGGCACATCGAGCAGCCGGGTTCGCGCCACTCGAAGCCCGCGGTTTTGAAGACGGCGTCGAGGCCCTCTTCTTCGGCTTGTCGCTTGACGGCCTGAGAGCCTGGGACGACCATTGCGCGAACCGTCGTGGCGACGTGATAGCCGTCGACGACTTTGGCGGCGGCGCGGAGGTCTTCGATGCGGCCGTTGGTGCAGGAGCCGAGGAAGACCGCATCGACTTTGATGTCCTCAACATTTGTGTTCGGTTCGAGCCCCATGTATTCGAAGGCGCGTTCGAAGCTCTTGCGATCGGCTTCGTTGGTGGCGCTTTCGAGCGAGGGAACTTTGCTGTCGATGGTGGTGACCATGCCGGGCGATGTGCCCCAGGTAACGCTTGGCGCGAGGGTCGTTGCGTCGATGGTGAGTTCGCGGTCGAAGGTGGCACCTTCGTCGGTGACGAGCGCGGACCAGTTTTGGACGGCGAGGTTCCAGGCGGCTTCGTCGATGTTGGCATTGTGCGAGCCCACCTTAGCCGACGATGAAGCCGTCGGCGAAGATGGGTCACCCGGGCTTTTGGTGCCGGGAGAAAAGCGCCGGCCTTTGAGGTAGGCGAAGGTGGTGGCGTCAGGAGCGATCATGCCGGCGCGCGCGCCCGCTTCGATGCTCATGTTGCAGATGGTCATGCGGCCTTCCATCGAGAGCGCGCGGATGGCTGAACCCGCATATTCCACGACGTGCCCGGTCGCGCCGTCCGTCCCAATGCGGCCGATGATGTGCAGGATGATGTCCTTCGCTGTTACTCCATAAGGCAAGTCTCCCTCGATATTGATGCGAAAGGTTTTCGGCTTGTCCTGCGGCAGGGTTTGCGTGGCCATGACGTGCTCGACTTCGCTGGTGCCGATGCCGAATGCGAGCGCGCCAAACGCGCCGTGCGTCGACGTATGCGAGTCGCCGCAGACGATGGTCATGCCGGGCTTGGTGGCTCCGAGTTCAGGGCCGATCATGTGGACGATGCCCTGCGTGGGGTCTTCGGTGTCGAAGAACTCGATGCCGAACTCGGCGCAGTTCTTGCGCAGCGCGTTGATCTGCGCAGAAGCGATCTGGTCCACGATGTGCAGGCGCGCTTCAACGGATGACGTGGGCACGTTGTGGTCGACGGTCGCGATGTGGCGGTCGGGGCGGCGCAGCTTGCGGCCCGCGAGCCGCAGACCGTCGAAGGCTTGCGGCGACGTGACTTCATGCACCAACTGGAGGTCGATGTAGAGGATCGTCGGCTCGCCGGCGGGCTCGGCTACGAGGTGCTGGTCCCACACTTTTTCAAACATCGTGCGAGGGGAGAGAGGCTGTACTGTCTGTTGTTTCGATTTTTCTTCTGCGAGATTCATGGGCAGGCCTATGGTTTGGGTTCGTCGGGAGCGCCGTCCGCGGGATTGACGGCGGCTTGTGCGGGGATTCCGTTTGCGCCCAGCAGTTCGGGCAGGATGAAGTTCGGTCGACCGTTTGCGTCCACCATAATGGCGTGTCCGATGTGCGGCACGATGCGGCCGCGGGAGCGCAGATATTTTTGCCAATCGGCGATGCTCTTCACGAGCTCTTCAGGCACCGTTGAGGGCGTAAAGGGGTGGTTGGAGAAGAGCCACAGGTCGTAGGACGATGCCGGTTCGTTGACGGTGTGGCCGACGGGCGACCAGTTGATGCCGACGAAGACGATCAGCGGATGCAGCGTGCCGAGGTCGAGCCACAGCAGGCCGGTCGCGGGGCAAAACGTGCGGACGCAGCCGTCGATGGTGATGTAGCGGTTGTCCCGCGTGGTGATGTGGCCGTAGCGCGTAAGGAACTGAGAGATGGCCTCGGCGAGGTTGGGGTTCGCGCCCCAGAACGCTTGTTGCATCGTGAAGTTGCGGCGCAGCATGTCGCGGAAACGCACATCGTCGCGCAGCGCAAGGACGGTCTCGGAGTCGGGGTCTTTAGTGTAGGGCCAGAGCCACTGGAGGTTGTCCTCCGCAACGCCGCTGCTGATCTGCGGCGGACGAGGCGGCGGCGCAACCAGCTTGTCGGGGCTGGTGATTTGCGCGCGCCCCCCCCACGCTCCGACGAGGAGGAAGAGGGTGGCGAGTTGGAGGAGTTTGCGCATGGCCATAGTCACATCTGCCGCCAGGAGTAAATCCGGACGGCATCGATCAGTAGAAGAATTGCCAGCAGAACAAGGAAACTGAGCGTGCTGCGATTCAGGACCCAAATGAATGCGATCAGGACAAGCGAAATCGTATTGGAGGTAACCAACTTCTTTCGCATCACGCTTGTGATCTGCATAGAGCTCCTATACGCCGTGCATCGATTGCTCGCGGTCGATGGATTGCGCGAGGGCTTCGTGGACGAGTTTGCCCATTTGCTGCGTCGTAACGTTGGCGGATGTGTTGCCGCGCGCGATGTCGGCGGTGCGATGGCCGGCTTCGAGGACCTTGGCGACGGCGGCTTCGATGGCCTGCGCTTCTTTTTCCAGCTTGCCGGAGTGCCGCAGCACCATCGCGGCGGTGAGGATCGCGCCCAGCGGGTTGGCTTTGCCGGTTCCGGCGATGTCGGGCGCGCTGCCGTGTACGGGCTCGAAGAGGTTGACCTTGCCGCCGATCGTCGCCGAGGGCAACATACCCAGCGAGCCGGTGATGACGCCGGATTCGTCGGAGAGGATGTCGCCGAAAAGGTTCTCGGTGAGCACAACATCGAAGTTGCGTGGGATGTTCATGAGGTGCATCGCCATTGAATCGACGAGCTGGTGTTCGACGGTGACGTCGGGGTATTCGGGCTTGAGGGAATCGACCGTCGCACGCCAGAGCCGCGAGCATTCGAGGACGTTCGCCTTGTCGACGGACGTGAGTTTCTTACGCCGGCCCTGCGCGAGTTTGAACGCGACGTGCGCGACGCGGAGGACTTCGTCGCGGGTGTAGCGCATGGTGTTGATGGCTTCGTTCGTTTCGTGGTTCCACCAACGCGGCTGGCCGAAGTAGAGGCCGCCGAGGAGTTCGCGGACGAAGAGGATGTCGACGCCTTTGGTGACTTCGGGGCGCAGAGGAGAATTTTCGGCAAGCGCGGGATACGCCGTCGAGGGACGGAGATTCGCGAAGCCACCGAGCACCTGGCGGATTTGCAGCAGCCCGGCTTCGGGGCGCTTGTCGGGGGTGAGGGCGTTGAACTTGTTGTCGCCGACCGCGCCGAGCAGGACAGCGTCGGAGTCCAGTGCCATGGCGATTGTGGCTTTCGGGAGCGGCGTGCCTTCGGCAGTAATGGCGACGCCGCCGATCAGGGCTTCAGTGAAGGCAAAATCGTGGCTGCCGAACTCGGCGACGGCCTTCAGGATTTGAACGGCTTCGCGGGTGACTTCGGGGCCGATGCCGTCTCCGGCGAGGACTGCGATCTTCAGCTTCATGAATCTTCCTTCAAGTTCGGTGGAGGGGGCAACGACTGCAAAAGCCTTGACGCAAAGTTCGCGAAGTTGGCAACGTTTCGCGAAGGGGTTAGGGGACGGTCGCGACTACGTCGGCGTTGACGTGCAACAGCGCGACGATGTCCTGGTCGTAGATGGATTTTTTGCGGTCGGCCAGTTCAGTGAAGCGCGTGTAGACCGCATCGAGTTCAGGTTTGGTGAGGGCGTGGCCTAGTTCGGTGAGGCGGTGTTCGAGGGCGCGGCGGCCGGAGTGTTTGCCCAGAACGATGGTCGTTGCGGTCACGCCGACTGAAGCAGGAGTCATGATTTCGTAGGTCAGAGGGTTGGCGAGGACACCGTGTTGATGAATGCCGCTCTCGTGGGAGAAGGCGTTCTTTCCGACCACAGCTTTATTGGGCGCGACAGGATGATCCACGATTTCCGCCAGCAAGGCGCTGGTGGGATATAGCTCGGTGTTTACGATGTGCGAGGTATATGGCAGGACATCGTGACGGACGAGAAGTGCTGCAGCTACCTCTTCCAATGCCGCGTTTCCCGCGCGCTCGCCGATACCGTTGATAGCTACTTCCACCTGGCGCGCGCCGCCTTCGATGCCGGCAAGCGTGTTGGCGACGGCAAGGCCGAGATCGTCGTGGCAGTGAGTCGAGAAGATGACGTTGTCCATGCCTGGAAGCGCCCGCAACATGCGAAAAATTGCGGCGTACTCGGACGGCGTGATGTAGCCGACTGTGTCCGGAATATTAATTGTGGTTGCTCCCGCCTGCACCGCAACCTTCACCATTTCACACAGGAAGCCGGCTTCGGTGCGGGTCGCATCCATGGGTGAGAATTCGACGTTGTCGACGAAAGAGCGCGCCAAACGGACACACTCGGCGGCCTGATCGAGCGCCTGAGCGCGAGAGATCCGCATCTGGTGTTCGAGATGAATGTCGGAAGAAGAGAGGAAGGTATGAATGCGATTGCTCTGGGCCGGTTCTACGGCGCGGGCTGCCGATTCAATGTCCGCCTGCTTCGCCCTGGCGAGCGCGGCAATGCGAACACCCTTGACTTCCCGTGCGATGGCTCGCACCGACTCAAAATCGCCGGTCGAGGCGATGGGAAAACCCGCCTCGATGATGTCGACGCCGAGCTTCGCGAGTTGATGGGCGAAGCGCAGCTTTTCCGCGTGGTGCATGGTGCAGCCGGGCGACTGCTCGCCGTCGCGGAGGGTGGTGTCGAAAAAGACGATCTGGTTGGAGTTCGCCATCGAAAAAGCCTTTCGGTCTGGACACAAGCATAACTCGCCCTTATGCTGAAAGCCAGATGTATGCGGATTTCTAATGCCGGTATAGGGCGGCATCAGGCAGCACAGAGCAGGGTAGTTCATCGGGGAGAGCAAAGGCAACGGGGCGAGGCTGCGGTCGCGCCTTCGCGGTCCCCACCTTAGCCGCAAGAGCGCGGCGAAGATGGGTCACCCCGGATTTGTGCGGCTGTGAGGGAGAGCGGATGGACTTGTTTCAGTTGGAGACGTTTCTGGCGGTCGCGGAGGAGCGGAGTTTTTCGCGGGCCGCCGCCCGGCTGCACCGGACGCAGCCGGCGGTCAGCCAGGTAATCGCGAAACTCGAAGCCGAGCTTGGCGAGACGCTGCTGGAACGGACTTCTCGCGACGGCCTGCTGACCGATGCTGGGGAAGTCCTGCGCGACTACGCCCAGAAGATGCTGAACCTGCGCACCGATGCGAATGCGGCGCTGGTGGAGTTGCGATCGCTGCATACGGGCAGGCTGAACCTGGCGGCGAATGAGTACACCTGCCTGTACCTGCTGCCGGTGCTGGATGCGTTTCGGCGGGAGCATCCGCGGGTGAAGGTCGCGGTGCAGCGGTCGCTGGCCAGCCGTATTGCCGATGAGGTCCTGTCGCATACGGTGGAGATGGGTGTGGTGAGCTTTCGTCCGGAAGACCCGCAAGTGAAGTCGATTGTGGTGTTTCGCGACGAGCTGGTATGCGTGGTCGCGCCGGGGCACGCGCTGGCCGGGGCGGCGAAGGTGTCGATCCAGCGGCTGGGGCGGGAGAGTTTTACGGCGCACAATGTGCCGTCGCCGCTGCGGCAGAAGGTGATTCAGACGTTCCTGCGCCACAAGACGCCGCTGCACATGGAGGTCGAACTGCCGTCGCTGGAGGCGATCAAGCGGTTTGTGGAGCGCGGCAACGGGGTGGCGCTGGTGCCTCGCCTGACTGTGGAAAACGAGTTGGCGAGCGGGGCGCTGGTGGGGGTCGCCGTGCCGGAGCTGCATGTGGAGCGCAAGCTGCGGCTGGTCTATCGCCGGGCGGCGGCGCTAAGTCATGCGGCGCGCGCGTTTTTGAAGGTGGTCGAGGAACACGCGGAGCGGGAGGGCGATCCGTTCAGCTTTGTGGCGGAAAGGCAGTGAATAGTGGTCAGTGAATAGTGAATAAGGCAAGCGGCAGTGAGTAGGGGTCAGTGAATAGTGAATAAGACCAAGGCGCGGAGCGGTCGTTTTATTCACTATTCACTGGCGACTATTCACTTTCTTGCGGCACGCAAACTATTTTGCCTCTGACAGGAACCTTATTTGCGGAATCACGTCTGTACATGGTGAAGCACCGGCGGCCGTTTTGCGCCCCGGCAACGAGGAGTGGAAGATGACGAAATTTACCGGAAAGAATATGAAGCGCACGGCGGCGGTACTGCTGTGTAGTGTTTCGCTGGTGCTTCCTGCACTGGCGCAAACGGGATCGACCGATGGCGCACCGCCCGCGGCACAGAACCAGCAGGGACCGCCTCCGGGCGGCGGCGGGCGTCGCGGCAACCCGGAACAGCGGCTGGAGAGGATGACCAAGGAACTCAGCCTGTCGGCAGACCAGCAGGTCAAGGTGAAGGCGATTCTCGAAGACGGCCGGGCGAAGATGATGGCAGCCCGCGACCCCAACGCTTCGCAGGACGACCGGCGCGCCAAGATGATGGAACTGCGGAAGACCGAAAGCGACCACATCAAGGCGGTTCTGGACGACGGCCAGAAGGCGAAGTTCGACGAAATGCAAAAGCGAGAGATGGAGCGGATGCGTGACGGCGGTGGCCGAGGCCCCGGCGGTCCGCCACCGCCTGCTTCCCCTCAGCCATAACGAACGTCTAACGCTGTAACAAGGGCCTCTACGGAGGCCCTTTTGTTTACCGGAAGGCAATACATCCGGTCGTTAGGGCTGGCGGACGGGTACAATAAAGCATCAAGTATCCGGCCTGAATGCAATGCGGCTGCCGGCACCATCCGCGGTCGCGAGAGCAAGGCACGAGATGTTGAACGTGAAGGGATTTTTCCAGGCATGAAGAAGATGATGTTGGTCGCCGCGCTGCTGATGCTGGGCACGGCCGTTGGGTATGCGCAGGAGAGCAGGCAGGACGTCAGCATAAGCGCATTTGAAACACTGTCGCCTGATGTTCGGGGAAATGGCGTCAATCCCATGACGACGACGCTGACGACGGGCATTTTGACCAGCTACCGGTACATGGTGACTCCGCGTTCGGCGCTCGAATTGAACTATGGGTTCGCGCAAAACTCGCTCAAGTACCTCACCAGCTCGATCAAGAACGGCGAAGTGCATGCCCGGGAGCAGGAAATTACCGGCGCCTACGTGTTCACGCTGAACTACAAGCGGTACAACCCGTTTGCCGAGATCGGTGTGGGCGGCATGATCTTTACGCCGATCCGGGACAATGGCACGCACCAACTGGATGCGCGTCAGAACACCAACATCGGTGGCCTGTTCGGCGGCGGCGTGGCGTATGAGCTTAGCCCCAGCTTCGATATCCGCGCGGAATATCGCGGGTTCCTGCTGAAGGCCCCGGACTTCGGCAAGACCGAGTTCAAGTCGAACCGGTATTACGTCATGTCGATGCCGACGATCGGGATCGCGTATCACTTCTAAGAACAGTGGTTAGAGTGTAGAGGATAGAGTGTAGAGCCCCGATGAGAGTCGGGGCTTTGCTGTTTTGTGGTGGAACCGGTGGAACGGGGTTCGGGGCAGGAATCGGCAGTGTTATAGGGCGGGCCTTCAGCCCTCCGCTCCTGAGGCTGGCCGTACATGGGGCTGCGCCCCATGCTGGTATAGGGCGCGCCGTTGGCGCTTGGCGTGGTTGCTTGCGTCTGGCATGGTTGCCGGCGCTTGGCGTGGTTGGCCGGAAAGCAAAAAGCCCCGGCTGATCGCCAGGGCTTACACTCTATCCTCTACACTCTATCCTCTACGCTCTATCCACTGCTTTAGTGCGGCTTGCCGGCGCCGAAGTGGTACGCGGCGCCGATGGTGACGAGCTGGGGGTTGAGGCCGGAGAACTGGAAGCTCAGCCAGTGCTGGTATTCGTAGTCGAGGCGGATGTTGATGCGGCGGGTGGCGGCGACATCGATGCCGGCCCCGCCGACCAGCATGTTGTAGGCGAGGTTGGCTTCATCCTGGTAGAAGTTGAAGACGCCGCGGCCATAGATGCCCTTTGCGTAGGGAGCAACGCGGCCATAGTGGCGGACGTAGCGGCCGCCGAATTCGTAGGTGCGCTCATACACGTCGCCGGTAACAGGGCTGTTGAGCTGATGAAAATTCACTTCCGCGCCCCAGTGCGGGCGAAAATCGAAATCGGTGTAGAAAGCGAAGCCGCGAAGGCGGTCGGTGAAGTAGGGATTTGGAACGGGAGGGGCCGTGTTGGTGAGGTATTCGGAGGTGGCGGAGGTGTAACCGACCCCGATCTGAAGATCGCCGGCGCGGGAGGCCGTGGGGTTCGACTGCCCGTAGGCGCGTACGCCGATGCAGGCAAACAGGACTAGAAACAACGGAACTATCTTCAACGGGCCATCTCCCAAACCGACATCCAGGACTTTATAGCAAAGGAACTTGTTCCGATTCTGACGGGGTAACTGTCTCAAGAGTCTACCGGAGACAAGCACCTCCGCGCGGGTGAATCGAGGGAAAATATCGTCTCACGACCGCGTATCGGTGAAACTCCTCACCCCGCCGTGGACGGGGTGAGGTGGAAGAAATGAGCTAAAGCGAAGAAAGGAAAGCAAGGCCGGGACCTGCGCCGTTAGTTCTGCGGAGCCGGCGTTGGCTGCGGGGTGGTTGGAGGTGGTGTGGTGGGCTGGGGGTTGGCGGTCGTATCCGGCACGGTCGTTGCCGGGGCAGCGGTTATGGGCGGCGGACCTGCCGGTGCGGCTGTGGCATCCGGAGGCGTAGTCGCTGCCGCATCTCCGGCGGGCGGTGGCGGCGGAGCGGGCGGATGCCAGTAGGTGAGCTTCAGGTATACCGGCGTGATCTCGAACGGCATCTTGTCGCGAGAGCTGAGCAGCGGCTCGTAGGTGGTGCGCATGGCGATCACCTGATCGGTCCAGGGGTCGAAACGCAGGAAGCTGGCGAGGGGCATGGCCGCCTGCTGCTTGAGGTCGTTGGGCGCCAGCTTGGGCGACTTCGAGACCAGCGCTTGCAGCCAGAAGGTGCCATCCGGCTTCATCAGGCCGTCGCCGATCTGCGGCTCGTTGAGTGCCTTCAGCGCCTTCGACCGGGTTGCGAGTTGCTGGAGGTAGAGGCCGAAGAAGCCCTGGCTGTCTACAAGCTCCTTCGTCTGAAGAAGCTCGATCGCCTTCTTGGCCGCGTCGACGTTTTCCTGGTCCGTATGGTGCATGGGGAGGCGCTGGAATGCGGACTCGGCCGGGAACATCATGCGGTCGGAGAAGGCGAACTTGGTGTCGATATGGTGGCCGAGGATGATGTGCGCGATCTGGAAGGCCAGCACGGCGTTCAGGTTGCCGGCCTGCTGGGCCCCGTCGACGCTCTGGATGGCGGTGGTGTCGATCAGGCTCTTCGACAGCAGGATGGTGTTGCCGATAGAGATGGACTCCAGCGGCTCGGTGAGCAGGGTGCGTACGCGGATGGGGCGTGACGTGGCGATGTTGTTGTAGACCAGGATGTTGTTGGCCAGCGCGGCGAGCGTCTCGTCGAACGGGCTCTTGGCGTCGATCAGGCCGGCGGTGTAGAGGCGATCGATGACGTTGTCTTCGGCCTGCTGGATCCACTCGCGCTGTGCGCCCAGGGGGCTGACGTCGTTGGTGGCGGCGTCCTTGGTCTGGTCGTCCGCGCCCACGACTTCGATGTTGGTCTGGTCTTCTTCAGCGGCGGGAATCTTCAACTCATAGCCCCAGACGTGGTTGATCGCCTTGAACATCAGGACGTGGGAAGGGGATTTCGCGTCGGTTTCTTCGGCGTAGAAGCTGGTCGGCAGCCACAGGCCTGCGTTGACGTTGGTGCGCCAGGAATCGAAGTGGTAGTACTCCCGGATGTCCTGCTGCGAGCCGGCGAGGTCGCCGTTGTAGCGGACGATATTGCCGCCGTTACGCTCGATCCACATGCGGCCGAAGAAGCGGCCGGGAGATGCCTTGGTCGGCTTCACGTCGATGACCATGGTGGGGATGGTGCCCAGGAACTCGTTGCGGACGAACAGGAAGGTGTAGTTCTGGCGGTTGAAGCCGTCGCCGTTCGGCCCCTGGCTGTCGATCACGATCATGCGGACAAAGCCGCCCTCTCTGTAGTTGAGGTGAAGGTTCGCGGAAAGACCGGTGATGTAGCCCAGCGAGTGCTTCATGAAGCCGAACTTGCTGCCCTTTTCCTTGACGGGATTGGTGCTGTAGCCCTCCTGGCCGATGATCTTGCCGAAGTTGACGCGGGCCAGCGAGTGCCAGTCGGACTCGGGGACCTGGCCGAGCAGGGGATCGGGCTTCATGTTCTGGATATAGGTGTCCACCAGCGGCGAGCGCTGCTTGAGCGCCTTGATGACCTCGGCTTCGTGGACAATGGCCTTGTCGATGAGGGCGTTCTGGGCAGGCGTGGGCTTGCGGAAGACCTGGTCGTCGACCGGCTTCTTCTTACGGAACGGGAAGGCCGCGGCCGACAGAGAGCAGGCTGTCAGCATAGCGAGAGTTACGAAAACGGTGGATTTCATCCGGAAAGTCATATTGATGGAAGACTCCTTAGTCTTACTCGGGGCTTCTCCATTGGATGCCATCGAGGTGATGCAGCGCAACCTATTGATAACGCGCAAAGCGGTGCAGCGGATCAAAGTGGTTTACCCGGCCATCTGGAAGCTGACGTTGACAACGCCTTCCCAGTCTATCGGGTGCCCGGCGGTATCGAGCGCGGGAGTGAAGCGGGTACCTTGAATGGCACGCATGGCGGATTCATCCAGGCCATGGCCGAGGCCGTGGGTCACACGGACGACCTGTACGGCGCCCGAAGACGTGACCTTGATCTGGATGGAAACATTGCCCTCCAGGTGCATCTGCTTGGCCTCTTCGGTATACACCGGCCGCGGCTTGTAGGTGACCTTGGGAGGAGCGCCGACGGAGGCTTTCTCAATGGTGCGGCTCGGCCGTGGCGGCGGCGGGGCCTGGGTCTGTAAATGCACATTGACCGGCTCGTTGTTCAGGTTCCTGGAGTTGAGCGGGCCATTGCCTCCGGCGGTGAGCTTTACGCCCACGACCCGGCGTGAACCGGCGTCCCTGCCCGCAAGGTTGGTGCAGGTGGGGCATCCGAAACCGCTGACGGTAGTGGCCGAGCGCGGCCCGTTGCCGGTGTTGCCGGCAGGCATACCCGGACTTCCGGCGGCCAGGTTCACTGGCGAGACTGCGGGGCCTGTGAGGTGGTTGAGCGGACTCGTGGTGTTGCCGAGGCGCACGGCTGAGGGATGCTCGTCGTTATTTTTGACTGCGGCCGGACGGATGTTCGCGGCCAGATTGACTTTCACGGGAGCGGGCGGCGGGGTGACCGCCTTGGGCGGCGCCGGGGCAATGTGCAGCGGCTGCGGAGGCATCGTCACTTCGATGGGCTTCACGTCCGGCAGCTTTTCAGGCGGAACTTTGATCTTAGGG
>DASRLB010000204.1:0-9150 GCA_035648695.1 Acidobacteriaceae bacterium
ACCCGCGACGAAGCCCCGCTCATCGACGGCTACCTCCGCCTTTCCATCAACAGCAGCCACCACCAGGCGGTATCCGAGCCCGGCGAAGGCCTCCGCATCGTCTCCCGCTGCCCCGACGACGGCGTCATCGAGGCCATCGAATCCGACCCCCGCACACCCCACTTCGTCCTCGGCGTCCAGTGGCACCCCGAGCGCAGCTACGACCTCAGCCCCACTTCGCGCGCCCTCTTCGACCGCCTGATCCAGGAAGCCGCCTCCCGGTAGCCCCGTGACTCTCACCGAACCCCAGATCGGCGCGCTGCTCGCACCCTACCTCGGCGACGCTCCCACCCCGCCAAACCTTCACGCCCAACTCAGCGTGTACCTCGACCTCCTCCTCCGCTGGAACGCCCGCACCAACCTCACGGCCATCCGCGACCCCGAGGAAATCGTCCGCCGCCATTTCGGCGAGAGCCTCTTCGCCGGCGTCCACCTCGCGCCGCTCCTCCCAACCGACGCCACCCTCCTCGACTTCGGCTCCGGTGCCGGCTTCCCCGGCCTCCCCATCCAACTCCTCCTCCCCGAACTCCAGGTCACTCTCGCCGAGTCCCAGGGCAAGAAAGCCTCGTTCCTCCGCGAAGCCGCCCGAGCGCTCGACCTCAAGACCGAAGTCTGGGCCAAAAGAGTCGAAGAGATGCCAGCGGACCGCCGTTTCCGCATCGTCATCCTCCGCGCGGTAGATAACATGGACGCAGCTATGGACATCGCCATCACTCGCATCCTTCCGTTCGGCAGCCTTGCCGCATTAGGCGGCGAGCACCTCCTGGACGAATCACATCAACTCAAAATGATTCCGGTCCCGGGCAGCCACAGCACCTTCCTGTACCTCTGCAATTAGCGTTCCACGTGGAACGCTGAAACTCGCAACTGGCAACTCGCAACTCGTAACTAAAAATCAAACCCCTCAGCCGCTACATCACCCCAAATGTTCCACGTGGAACATCCCTAAGCCCTGTTCCACGCGCAACATCCCGGCTCACCCTAAACGTTCCACGTGGAACACTCGCTTCTGCTAACCTAGCTCTCACCCGCATGTCCAAGGTCATCGCTATCGTCAACCAGAAGGGCGGAGTCGGTAAAACGACCACCGCCATCAACCTCTCCGCCTCCCTCGCCCTCGAAGGCGTCTCCACCCTCCTCATGGACTGCGACCCCCAGGCCAACACCACCGGCGGCATGGGCTTTGGCCGCTCCACTCCAGAAGATCAGGCCCGACTCTCTATATACGACGTCCTCCTCGGCGAAGCCACCGCCGAAGAAGCCACACTCCCCACCGAGATCGCCAACCTCAAGCTCATCCCCGGCACCAAGAACATGATCGGCGCCAACCTCGAGCTGGTCACAGCCGAGCGCCGCGAGTTCCGCCTCCGCGACGCCCTGGAACCTATCCGCACCAAATATCCCTTCATCATCCTCGACTGTCCACCCGCGCTCGACCTCCTCACCCTCAACGCCCTGGTCGCGGCCGACGGTCTCCTCGTCCCCATGCAAGCCGAATACTTCGCCCTCGAAGGCATTTCCGAGCTGATGTCCACCCTCGACAGCGTCGCCGCGGCCTTCAACGCGCCTCTTGCGCTGGAAGGAGTGCTGTTGACGATGTTCGACGACCGCACCAACCTCTCCCAGCAGGTCACCGAGAATCTCCGCAACTTCTTCGGCGAAAAGCTCCTCAAAACCGTCATCCCCCGCAACATCCGCCTCGCCGAAGCCCCCAGCCACGGCAAACCGGTCGCGCTCTACGACCCCAAATCCCGCGGTGCCGAGGCCTATCACGACCTGGCCCTCGAAATCCTCTCCCGCAACGGCATCGTTTCGCCGACACCACGGTCGCGCAAACGCCTCATCGTCGACCCAATCCCGCCGCCAAAGTTCCTTTCCGCCACCGGCGAAGGAACCAAACGCAAATCCGGCATCTGGCCCTTCAAGTCCAAAGCCGTCAAGTCAGAGTAGGAACCAGCAATGACAACACCCCCCAACGACAAGCGCCGAGCACTCGGCAAGGGCCTCGAATCCCTCCTGCCAGCGCGTCCCGCCGCGCCCGCCTCACCGCCTCCCGCTCCCGAACCCTCCACTGGCAAGCCGCTCGAAATCCCCGTAGGCCAGATCGACCGCAATCCCTTCCAGACGCGCACCCAGTTCGACGAGGCCAAGCTTGCCGAGCTAACTGCCTCGATCGCGGCCTCGGGAGTAGTCCAGCCCATCGTGGTCCGCACCATCCCCGGAGGCCGCTTCCAGCTCATCACCGGCGAGCGCCGCTGGCTCGCCTCGCAGCGAGCCGGCAAGGCGACCATCCCCTCCATCGTCCGCGAAGTCTCCGACGGCCAGGCGATGGAGATGACCATCGTCGAGAACCTCCAGCGCGCCGACCTCAACCCCATGGAGCAGGCCCGCGCCTACCAGCGCCTCTCCCACGACTTCCACCTCACCCAGGAGCAGATGGCCACGCGCACCGGCAAAGACCGCGCCAGCGTCTCCAACTTCCTCCGCCTCCTCAAGCTGCCCGCGGCGGTCCAGCAGAACGTCGAGTCCGGCGACCTCACCTTCGGCCACGCCCGCGCCCTCCTCGCCCTCGAATCCCCCGAAGCCATCGCCGCTGCCACGCAAAAGGTCCTCACCCTCCACCTCTCCGTTCGCGGCACCGAGCACTACGTCCAGGGTCTCCTCCATCCAGAATCCAAAGCCAAGCCCGCCGCCAAACCCACTGAAGTCCAGGACCCCAACGTCCGCGAAGCCCAGGACCAGCTCCGCCGCACCCTCGGCCTCAAGGTCACCATCGAAGACAAGAAGGGCAAGGGCAAGGTCATCATCGAATATTCGGGTGTCGACGATTTCGATGCAATCCTCGCGGCCCTTGGACAAAGCTCCAGCTAATGTAGTAACGTTCCTATATTGAAGAGAGGTGCCTGGTGCGAAAGACTATCCTATCGAGCAGGGAACTGAATCAGGATATTGGCCGCGCCAAGAAGGCAGCGCGGTTCGGACCCGTCATCATCACGGACCGCGGCCGGCCCGCCTTCGTCCTCACTACGTTTGAAGCGCACCGCAGGGCGACTGGCAGCAAAAAACTTTCGCTGTTCGACGCCTTGAGCATGCCGGAAGACGACATCGAGTTGGAATTGCCGGTTCGCCAAATGCACCCCGGCCCCATCGATCTCGACTGATGTACCTCCTCGACACAAACACGATTTCGGAGCTGCGAAAAGTCGCAATGCTTCGCGGCGACCGCAATGTCGCCCTCTGGTCGCAAGGCGTAGAGGCGGAGGACCAGTACCTTTCCGCTATCACCCTCCAGGAGTTGGAGCTTGGCATACTGATGTCCGAACGAAAGGACCCCGCTAGAGGCGCTGTGCTCCGCGCATGGATGACGAAGCAGGTATTGGGCCACTTCCGTGAGCGCACTCTCCCCATTGACGCCGCCGTCGCCATGCGCAGTGCTCAACTGCACGCACAGCGCTCGCGCTCCTTCGCCGACGCCCTCATAGCGGCTACGGCGTACGTGCATGGATTCTCGGTCGTCACGCGCAACGTACGCCACTTTCACGACACCGGCGTAAGCGTCATCGATCCCTGGCTGCCTCAATAAAGCATATGCACCAGCGAGGAATCATCATGAACTCCTGCGTCATCGACCTATTCGATGAGACCTACGGCTTGTTAAAGGGACGCGCGATCAGCCATGACGCACTTTACAGAGCTATCGGGACTTGACTAGGGGGTACTTCAGCACGCCATCGAATCGATGCGCCGTGCCGACGCACACTCGATTCACCTTATGATCGGAATCCGAACCGGAAAGGGGCCTCGCCTCAGCTATAACTCTTTCGGCGCCGGCGAATCAGGGCCAAGGCGCCAGCTGCTCCAAGAAGCGGCAGGGATGTCGGCTCCGGGACGGTCACATCGAAGCCAATGCCGTCACCGCCCTGAAGGGTCTGTCCATCCAAGCCTGGAAGCGGAATAAAATGAGAACCCGCACTGAAGGGCGGCGGCTCGAAACCAAAGTTGAGCTGGTCGAGCGGGATATATGACTCCGAAATAAAAAAGCCGGCGTCGGATAAAAGTCCGCTATCGTCGCCAGCGCCGTTGTCGATCGTAACTTCGTATTCGGGTGCCGCTGGAACATCGAATTCTTCACAAAAACTGTTCGAGTTCCCGTTACTTTGATCGGTCGCTTCCAAGCACGTGATGAGATAACCGGGCCCTCCAGATCCTTCCTCCCCCGCGAATGGAGCGTCCGAAGGGCTAGCAATACTAAAATCCCAAGTGACCGTTGGCTCCAACAACGGATTCGCCTTGGCCACGCCGGCCATCGAAACCACGCCCGCGATCGCAATCCAGAATACCTTCATTTTCATCATGATCCTCCAAACCGTGCCCAGCCGGTGTTTTCATACATTGCGTCAACATGCGCCCGAATTACGGCGAAACCTTATCTCGCATTGCGACCAAAGTCAAGAAAAAACTGCGTTGCTTAGAAGAAATATTGGAAGCATTTGGCATTGACGTTATTTCGACTGACCTCGCCGCTCATTCTGGATTGATCTGAACAGGTCCCCAGGATGCGTGAGCCTCGGATGTTCCAGTTCCCCGGTCTGTCCATGAGGTCGATTCATCCTCGCAAGTCGGCGCTTCGGAAATTACGGCCAGTCTCGAGTCACGGGCTTCCCGGAAACTGTCCATTCAAACCGACCACCATCCTAATTCTCCAGCCGACCCACCCGATGGTCTACGATAGCTTCATTCTCTCAGTCTCCCCGGAGGAGTCTCCATGCAGCTACCCGCACGCCTCAGTGTCGTCCTCTTCTTCGTCGCCACGTCTGCTCTCGCCCAGCAAGCCTACAAGCCTGCCCCCGGACGCACCCTCCTCCGCGCCGGCCACGTCCTCGACGTCCACACCGGCAAGGAAGCCGCGGCGCAAACGATCGTCGTCGAAGGCGACCACATCACCGCCATTGCGCCCACCGCATCGACCCCCGCGCAACCCGGCGACCGCGAGATCGACCTCACCGCCGACACCGTCCTCCCCGGCCTCATCGACGTCCACACCCACCTCACGATGGACACCAACTTCGATCCCTACTTCGAGCTCTCGATGACCGACGGCAAAGAGGCCATCATCGGCGTCGAGAACGCCAAGACCACCCTCGAAGCCGGCTTCACCACCGTCCGCAACGTCGGAGCCGGCGGCTTCACCGACGTCGCACTCCGCGACGAGATCAACGCCGGCCACATCCCCGGCCCGCACATGCAGGTCTCCGGGCCGCCCCTCGGCATCACCGGCGGACACATGGACGAAAACCTCCTCCCCGAGCAATATCACGTCGTCGGCGAAGGCGTAGCCGACGGCATCGCCGCGGTCCAGCACATGGTCCGCCAGAACATCAAGTACGGCGCCGACCTCATCAAGATCGGCGCATCCGGCGGCGTGCTCTCCAAGGGAGACGACCCGCAAGCCTCGCAGTACACCCTCGAAGAAATGCAGGCCATCGTCGCCGACGCTCACCGCCTCGGCCGCAAAGTCGCCGCCCACGCCCACGGCGCGCAAGCCATCCTCTGGGCCAGCGAAGCGGGCGTCGATTCAATCGAGCACGGCAGCTATATCAACGACGAAGACATCGCCATGATGAAGAAGCACGGCACCTACCTCGTCCCCACCGCGTACCTCGTCGACTGGATGCGCGCCAACATGAAGCTCCCCGCCTTCTATCAGCAAAAAATGGACGACGTAGGCGCGGCGATGAAGGCCAACCACAAACACGCCATCCAGGCCGGCGTAAAAGTCGCTCTCGGCACCGACGCCGCAGTCTACCCGCACGGTCTCAACGCGCATGAGCTCGACGTCTACGTCAACCAATACGGCATGACGCCGCTAGCCGCCATCCAGACCGGAACCCTCAACGCCGCCGACCTCATGGGTTGGACCGCCCACGTCGGCTCGCTCGACCCCGGCAAGTGGGCCGACATCATCGCCGTCCCCGGCGACCCGCTCGCCGACGTCCGCATCCTCCAGCACGTCCCCTTCGTCATGAAGGGCGGCGTCATCTACAAGGACGAAGCCAACCCCGCCGCCATCGACAAGCTCCAGGCCTCCACGCCGCCTCCCCCCACAACCCAGGTACCCGCATTCTGATGAAAGCCACACCCCTCGAATTCCGTTTCCGCTTCCTCGTCCACGCGCTGATCTATCTGCTCGGCTTCACCACCCCGTGGAACCACTGGCTGCACCTCGACCCCACCGGCTACCAGTCGCACTCCTGGGGAATCCTCGCCTCAAAGCTCGGCACCGGCACTCTCGCCTGGTTCAACATCCTGCTTCTGTTCGCCATCCTGATGGCCTCGCTCGCCGCATTTCTCCGCACCTGGGCATCAGCCTACATCGGCGCCGGCGTAGTCCAGTCGCGCGACATGCACGGCGCCTCCGTCCTCGCCGACGGCCCCTACCGCCGTCTCCGCAACCCACTCTACCTCGGAACATTCATTCACACCTTCGCGCTCGCGCTCCTGATGCCCCCATCCGGCAGCGCCTTCGCCATCGTCTTCATCGGCCTCTTCCAACTGCGTCTCATCTTCGCGGAAGAGCCCTTCCTCGCCGCCAAACTCGGCCAGCCCTACATCGACTACTGCAAGCGAGTCCCCCGCATTCTCCCCAGCCTCACGCTCCGCGTCCCGCCTTCAGGCGCACATCCACGCTGGCTGCAAGGCATTCTCGGCGAAATCTACATGATCGGCGTCGCGCTCTCCTTCGCCGTCTTCGGCTGGCGCTACGACGCATTCTTCCTCACCAAATGCGTCATCATCTCTGTCGGAGTTTCGCTCGTCGTCCGCGCAATCGCACCGCGCACGGCCCCCCAAACTATGTCATCCTGAGCTTCGCGAAGGACTAGCTTTTCGCTCGCATCAGCACTCAAACTTCACTCCAAAATTGCCCACTTCTCCACGCCGCGCCCGGCCCGCAAGATAGCGCAGCGGAAGGTCCTCGCCCAGACGCCGCGACTGAAGCCGCGCCGATGTGGCCCCCAGATGTCATACGCATCCAGCCATACGCCGAGCATCAACTCGGGCGCATACAGCGACCCGCCCTCGGAACGAATTTACGACTCAACACACTAGAAACAAATGTGAATCGTATGGAGGTTGAGCGGAGTCGATATACTTATTGTTTGTAACCGGATGCGGAATTTCAGAGCAGTTTCGATTTTGGGGTTGGCGCTGTCGATCGGGTTAGCCGGTTGTTACAAGACCGTGCATATCGTGCAACAGACCGTCGCGCCGTCGATGTACCGGAGCGCTCCGGTGGAAGTGCTGGAGAAGGAAATCTCGGACCGCGATGCAGCGATCAAGACGCTGAATGCTTCGGTCGCGATTACGGCCAGCGTCGGCGGCGGCAAGGAAGGCAAGGTCACGGAGTACACGTCGTTCAAAGGCTACATTTTTGTGCGCAAACCGCATGACCTGCGAGTGCTGATGTTGCTCCCGGTGCTGGGATCCAAGGCGCTGGATATGGTGAGCGACGCCAATGGATTTACACTCATGCGCGCGTCATCCCACGGTAATGTCTGGGTACAGGGGACGAACACTGTCACCACGCCTTCAAAGAACGCGCTGGAAAACCTGCGGCCGCCGATGTTCTTCGATTCCCTGCTGGTCCCGGGGGTGGGGCCGGACGAATTTGTGGAGCTTACGGAAAATACCCGGTTGGTTCCAGTCGAGTCGAAACGCCATGAAGCGATCGAAGAGCCGGATTACGATTTGACCATTTCGCGGAAAAAAGGCGGGAACGTGTTGCAGCGGTTGCGGGTGATCCATATCAATCGCATCGATATGCTTCCTTTTGAACAGGACATCTACGACGACCACGACCGCATGGTGACGGTGGCGACGTATGAGAACTACAAGCCCTACGGGGACGTGCAGTTTCCGTCCACGGTGACGATCAAACGGCCGCTGGAGGAATACTCGTTGAAGATCGCGGTTACGAAGCTGACGCTGAATGGGACTTTCGATGCGGACCAGTTCGAGTTGAAGATTCCGGCTGGGGTGACTGTGCAGCAGATGAAGTAAAGCAGGGGATAGTGGGTAGGGGATAGAGGATAGTGTGGCCCGGATTGTGCGGGATGCCGTGGCGGCGCCGGGGATGCGATTCAGCTTCGAGCTGCCGGCTTCGAGCTACCAGCTTCCAGTTGCCAGTTTCGAGTTGCCAGTTTGGGGTTGATTCAGGTGAGTCCCGCGCGGTGGGCGTGGGCGGCGATGGCCGCGTTGATATCGAGGGCCAGGGCGAGGGCGGCGCGGCCCTGAGAGCCGGTTACGCGGGGGGCGGTGCGGGTCCGGACAGAGGTGAGGAAGTTTTCGAGTTCCAGGCGGAGGGGTTCGGATTTTTCTACGGTGAATTTCTGGAGGTTGAGGCCCGCGGATGGGTGGGTTGCCGGCATTCCCGCGGTGGCGGACCTGGCCAGGGCTTCGAGTGCGGCCCCTCCCATGGACGCTGCTGCCGCGGCGGCGGCGCCGACTTCGATGGTGAGGAGTTCCTGGCGGGCGAAGTCGAGGGAGAGGTATTGGCGGGGCTGGAAGAAGCGGAGCTTGCGGACCTGCTCGGTGGAGACGCGGGAAGCGGTGAAGTTGGCGATGCAGCCGGAGTCGAACTCGACGCGGACGTTGGCGATGTCGACCTTGCGGGAGAGGACGGGGAGGCCGACCGCACGGATCTCGCGGACCGGGGAGTTGGCGAGCTGGAGGACGATGTCGAGGTCGTGGATCATGAGGTCGAGGACGACATCGACGTCGAGCGAGCGCGGGGTGAAGATGCTGAGGCGGTGGGCCTCGAAGAACATGGGGCGGTTGAGCAGCGACTCGACCGCGGTGACGGCGGGGTTGAAACGTTCGAGGTGGCCGATCTGGACGATCCGTTGGTAAACGTGGGCAAGTAAGAGGAGTTCATCGACTTCTGCCAGGGTTGCGGCGAAGGGCTTTTCGATAAGCACATCGATGTCGTTTTCAATCAGCTGCCTTGCGACAACGGCGTGATGAATGGTGGGGACGCAGATGGAGGCGGCATCTATGGCGGTGTTAGAGGCCAGAAGCTCGTCGATCGAAGCGAAGGCGGGGATGGTGTAGCGG
>DASRLB010000205.1:0-3527 GCA_035648695.1 Acidobacteriaceae bacterium
GTGGGGGGACTTTGATGGGCGGCTGGCGGGGACGCGCGCTAAAGGAGTGGACCGTAGTGGCGACCGTCGTCGCCGGCAGCGGGTTGCCGGAGACGCCGAGACTGCTCCAGACCGTGAATGGCACGGGAAACACGGCAATCATGCGGCCCGACCGCACGAGTGCGCCGCTGTACATCGCTACCGCGGGACGTTTCCTGAACGCCGATGCGTTCACAACCCCGGCGGCCGGGCAATGGGGCGATGCGGGGCGGGACTCGATCATCGGGCCCGGGACGTTCACCTTCAATACCTCCGTGTCGCGCACATTCCGGGTGTGGAAGAAGTGGAACCTCGACATCCGTGTCGACAGTACGAACATGCTGAACCATCCGGTATTTTCGGCGTACAACACGGTGCTGAACCCATTTGGGCCAAGTCCGACGTTCGGTGCGCCCGCCTCGGTTGCCGCGATGCGCAGCCTGCAGACCACAGCGAGGTTGAGGTTCTGATGAGACTCCTACTCACAACATCGCTTCTACTCGCAACGCTCGGCGCGGGTGCGCAGACGATTGGCCAGAACAAAACTCCGGAACAGGCGGGGACCTACACGCTCCAGGTGCGGTCGCAACTGGTGGTTGAAGCGGTGGTCGTGAAGGACAAGCAGGGCAATCCGATCCAGGGGCTGACCGCGAACGACTTCACGCTCACCGAAGACGGCACGGTGCAGAAGATACGGTTCTGCGAACACCAGACGCTGCCGACCAACACACTGCCGATCATTCCCCAGAAGCCGAGCGAAGAGGACATCAAGATTTACAAGAAGCTGTCGCGGACACAGCTTGCGTCGGAGCAGCCGGAGAACCTGAAGTACAAGGACCGGCGGTTGCTGGCGATGTACTTCGACATGAGCGCGATGCCTCCGGGCGATCAACTGCGGGCGCTGACCGCGGCGCAGAAGTTTATAAGGACGCAACTTACCGCGGTCGACCTGGTGTCGATCCTGCGGTATGAAGGCGGATCGGTCGATGTGCTGCAGGACTTTACGGCGGACCGGAACAAGCTGCTGAGCATCCTCGAGACGCTGGTTGTGGGTGAAGGCCAGGGCGATGCGGAGTCGGTGGACGATGCGAGCAGCGCCGATACCGGCGCGGCGTTCGGACAGGACGACAGCGAGTTCAACGTGTTCAACACCGACCGGCAGCTCTCCGCGTTGCAGACCGCGGCGCAGATGCTGGGGCAGTTGAACGAGAAGAAGTCGCTGATCTACTTTGCCAGCGGATTGCGGTTGAACGGCGTCGATAACCAGGCGCAGCTACATGCGACGGTGGACGCGGCGATCCGCGCGGGCGTTTCGTTCTGGCCGATCGACGCGCGCGGATTGGTTGCGAATGCTCCGCTGGGCGATGCAACGCAGGGCTCTCCGGGAAATGCGGGCATGTACAACGGCACCGCGGCCCTGGCGAACCAGAACGGGTTTGCCAAATCGCAGGACACGCTGTTTGCGCTGGCCGGCGATACGGGCGGCAAAGCTCTGTTCGACAACAACGACCTGACCCGCGGCATTGTGAATGCGCAGCAGGCGATTTCCGACTACTACATTCTGGAGTACTACACGTCGAACGCCAATCCTGACGGACGTTTCCGCAAGATCAAGGTGACGCTGAACAACAATGCCGAGGCCAAGCTGGACTTTCGGCAGGGATACTACGCGGGCAAGGTGTTCGCGAAGTTCAACGACGCGGACAAGGAGCGGCAGTTGGAAGATGCTCTGATGCTCGACGACCCGATTACGGAGTTGACGATTGCGATGGAGATCAACTACTTCCAGTTGAACCGCGCGGAGTATTTCGTTCCCATCGTGATGAAGATTCCGGGGCGCGAGCTGGCGCTGGCCAAGAAAGGCGGAGCGGAACATACGCTGATCGACTTTGTGGGCGAGATCAAGGACATCTACGGCGGAAGCACGGTGCAGAATGTTCGCGACAATGTGAACATCAAGCTGACCGATGCGACCGCGCAGGAACTGGCGCATCGTCCGATCGAGTACGACGCTGGGTTCACGCTGCTGCCCGGGAAGTACATGATCAAAGTTTTGGCTCGCGACGACGAGACGGGGCGTATAGGGACCTATCAGACGACGTTCACGATTCCCAACCTGAACAAGGAAGAAACGCATGTGCCGATCAGCTCGGTTGTGCTGAGCAGCCAGCGGGTGGACTACAAGGACGCTCTGTACAACGCGGGCAATACGAAGGACCAGGCGAAGGCGGCGGCGGTGAATCCGCTGGTGGTCGACGGCAAGAAGCTGATCCCGAGCGTGACCCGGGTGTTCAACAAGGACCGCGAGCTGTTTGTGTACCTCCAAAGCTACGAGAAGGAGGCGACGGCCAAGCCTCTGGTCGCGTTTGTGAGCCTGTACAAGGACCAGACGAAGGTGTTCGAGACGCAGGCGATCGTGGAGACGCCGACGCCGTCGCCGACGAGGCTGGAACCGGTGCCGCTAAGTTTCACGATCGAGCTTGGGAACCTGCCCGTAGGGGAGTACGACTGCCAGGTGAACGTCCTCGACCCGACCGGGCAGAAGGGGACTTTTTGGCGTGGGCAGATCAAGCTGACGCCGTAGAGGGCCTTCTACTAGCGGGTTTGGTTTACAGCTACGAGTTACGAGCTTCGAGTTGCGAGTTTTCTGCGGCGCGACCGTCTGTTGTGCCTTATCGGCAATGGTTTGTGCTTGCGGTTTCCAGTTGCGAGTTTCCAGTTGCCAGTTGTGGCGTGGATTTGGTCGATGGGGTCGTCGAAGTCGCGGGCGCGAGGTCAGAGGCCGGTGCGGAGGCGGGTCCGGGGGTCGAGGTAGTCGCGGAGGCCGTCGCCGATGAAGTTGAAGGAAAGGACGCAGAGCATGACCGCAACTGCGGGGAACAAGATGAGATGCGGCGATTCGAAGAGGTGGGAGCGGGCGTCGTTGAGCATGGCTCCCCAGGTGGCGGTGGGGGGCTGGACGCCGAGGCCGAGGAAACTGAGCGTGGCTTCGGCGAGGACGGCGGCGGCCATCCCGACGGCGGCCTGGACGATGATGGGCTGGAGGATGTTGGGGAGGATGTGGCGGCACATGAGGCGGAGATTGCTTGCACCCAGGGACCGGGCGGCCTGGACGAACTCTCGTTCCTTCATCGCCATGACCTGGGCCCGGACAAGGCGGGCGTAGCCGACCCATCCGGAGATGGCGAGGGCGAGGATGAGGTTTTCTAGGCCGGGGCCGAGGAAGGCGACGACCGCTACGGCGAGCAGGATTCCGGGGAGGGCGAGGAAGGCGTTGGTGACGTAGATGTTGACGACCGTGTCGGTGACGCCGCCGAAGAAGCCCGCGGCGCCGCCGAGGAGCAGGCCGAGCGCGAGCGAGATGGAGACGACCGAGACGGCGACGGTGAGGGAGACTCGGGCGCCGTAGATGGTGCGGGAGAGGACGTCGCGGCCAAGCTCGTCGGTGCCAAACCAGTGGCTGGCGGAGGGGGACATCAGGCGAGCGTTGAGGTCGAGCTGGGCGGGAT
>DASRLB010000206.1:0-10659 GCA_035648695.1 Acidobacteriaceae bacterium
CCGGCGATCCCGGCGAAGGCGACCACGGCTCCGGCCGCCGCCCGCCCATCGACAAGCGCACCGGCGGCAACGACAGCGGAGACGGCGACAGCGACAACTGGAGCGACCGCCCCGTCGGCTCCCGCGGCCCCCGCGAGCGGCTTTCGCAAACGCGCATCGGCATCGCGTCGGCCCTCGCCGGCGACATGATGTTCTTCATCGCCATCATCAGCGCATTCTTCGTCACCAAGGGCAGCGGCCAGATCAACCACTACGGCGAGTACGTCACCACCTGGCGCCCCACCGTCATCCCCACGATCCTCCGCCTCAACACCGCCGTCCTGGTCCTCAGCTCCGTCACGGCCGAGATCGCCCGGCGCAGTATGTTCCGCGAGAACGATGCCATGGACGAGTGGATCGGTCTGGGCAAACCCATCTCGCGCCGCGCCGCCATCTGGCTTTCCGCCACGCTCGCACTCGGCATCGCGTTCCTCGCCGGCCAGTGGATCGCCTGGCGCCAGCTCGCCGCCGAGCACGTCTACTTCGCTTCCAACTCCAGCAGCCATTTCTTCTACATCATCACGGTCGCGCACGCCGTCCACTTGTTCCTCGGCCTGGTCGCCCTCGTCGCCGCGCTACTAAGCCTGCGCGCCTCGCGCCAGTTCGCCACCCGCCAAATCTGGGTCGACACTACTGTCTGGTACTGGCACGCCATGGGCGGGCTCTGGATATTCCTCTTCATCCTGCTGGAATTCTTCCAGTGAAACTTCTCCTGTTCCCGATCGCCGCGCTGGCGCTCTCCGCAGGCGCCGCCCGCGCTCAGGGCTGCGCGCAGTGTCGAGACGACGTGAGGGCCGCACCGCTTCCCGTCCAACAGGCGTACCGGCATGCGATTGAGTTGCTGGCCATATCGGGTCTAGGGGTGTTTGCCGGAGGGGTGCTGGTGTTGCGGCGGTATCGATGATGCGCCTGCAAGTCGAGGTGGGGAAATCATGAGGCACTGGCCGGGAATCTGTCATTTTTTCGCCAAGGGCCAAACGCTGAATCCTACCGACAAAGAGTATCGAATTTAGCTTGTTTGATATGCAGCATAATGTGCATGCGGCGCTTCATGGTTTTGGGTGGGAATGGGACGTCATTGGGGGCATTTTTTCTTTGAGGTTATCGAGGTAAATTAGCGTTTTTTGCACGAATTGATGGGTTTGTATGCCACTTTGCGACCTGATTCGCGAAAATACGCACTTTGGTGCTTTTAGACGACTATTTTGCGGAAAAATGCAGTTTTGCAGCGGCCCACGATTGACGGTTTTTCCCTGTTTGTTGCGAACGCCCAGCGAAAATTATGGGGGCTTCGATGGTTCTCCTCCGGTTAAATTGGCGGTGGTCCGGGTTTTAACTGAGCCCAGAGCTTAGAGATTTTGAGCTCAGAGGAAGAGCAACGGCAACGGCAACAGCAACGGCGGGAGCAGGTTCTTCGCGTCGCGTGGAGGGAATTGTACCGCGCTCTCTACTGGCTCACTCCACCGGCAGTTTGGCGCGGTATCCGTCGCGGGCGATGATGGAATACTTTTGCGGCTTGCCCTTCTCGTCGACCATCTTCAGCGGTTTGCCTTCGTTGTCGACCAGGTAGACCTTGATCTTGCGGTACGACCCGTCATTCGCCGCATTTGTCGGCCGATAGGTCAGCACATACTGGTTGCGGATCGACTCGTCGATCTGCGAAAAGATGTCCGGCAATGCGCCCTGAAATATCGGTTGGAAGCTAAGGCCGCCGGTCATGTTGGCGATCGTTTTCATCTCGTTGTCGGCTTGCAGATAGTCCATCCGGGTCATCGGCCCCATGCCGCCCCGGTCGTCGGAGAGTTCGCGAATCAGGCCGCCGGTGCTGATGGTGAAGATGGTCACATTCGGCGTGGCCTTGATCTTGGCCATCATCTTGTCCCAGGTGAGCTTGGAAAAAGAATCGCGCCCGCTGGAAATGAGGATGATGTACTTGCGGCCCTCGATGCGGTTCAGGCGGTCGAGCGTCTCGTACAGCGCGTCGAACTCGTTGGTCTCCGAAAACCCTGGAATCATCAGGCTATTCAAGGCATTCGCAATCAGGTCCTTGTTGTTGGTGAAGTCGGTAAGAATGTGCGTCCGCATGTCGTAGGTCACGACGGCGATGTAGTCGTCGGGCCGCAGCGTGCGGAAGAAAGCATCCGAAGCATTCTGCATGTCGCGGACAAAAGCATACGAGGTCGAGGCGAACTCCAGCAGCATCACGGCCGTAATGGGCGTCTGGGTGACGCGGAGGCTTTGTACGCGCTGTTCCACGCCGTCCTCGACCACCAGGAACTGGTCGGCCTTCAGGCCGGGGACAAACTGGTGGGTCTTATCGAGAAGCACATTGACGTTGAGGTTCACGATCGGAACATCGACGCGCATGGAGAAAATCTGGCCGTCGGGGTTCTTCACCTTCTCCTCGGCCGGGGCCGGAGGAACGACTTCGGCCGGCTCCTTCTTCTTCGGCACGTCCATTGGGACATCGGTCTGCGGCCCGGAATCGTCGGTCGTGGGCGGCGTGGCCGGCGGCGTGGGTTTCTGCTGCGACCAGGATTTGACGGGGGCCAGAAGAAGCAATGTGGCGGCAAAGGCGAAAAGCGTGCGCTTCATCATGTTTCGGGGTAACTCCTGCAATGCATCTTGCAGCATGTTAGACGAAGTACATCCCGGTGGAGATTACGAGGGCGCACCGGGAGCGACTGGAAACTGGCTTTCAGGCGTTCCCCTGAACCGGGACTTGGACCGGATTTGGACGGGATTTGGACGGGTTTTGGACGCGCCTTTGGACGCACAAAGGGCCGCTGGGGGGTGCCAGCGGCCCATTGCTTTCAAATGGCGCCTCCTATCAAGGGTTGCGACCGGTGGGGGGTCGAACCCGACCAGAGGCGCCCACTGATTATCGCACGATCTGCTTTTTTTGCATCCAACCGGTTGAGAAAAAATCTACGTTGTAACCTCATATACAGCCGCCCGCTCCTGCATCCCAGGGACGGCAAAGGAAACGCATTTCATGTCCGACTTCCACGGTTTGGCCGCGCACGCAGCCGGCGCCCAACTTCTTTCCTACAAATACGATCCCGGCGACCTTGCGCCCAACGACGTGGGCGTCAAAATCTCCCACTGCGGCGTTTGCCATTCGGACCTCCACCTGATCGACAACGATTGGGGCATCAGCAAGTATCCGTTCATCCCGGGGCACGAGATTGTCGGCACCATCGTGGAGGTGGGTTCCGCGGTCCGCGACCGCAAACTCGGCGAGCGCGTCGGCATCGGCTGGCAGGCCGACTCCTGCGGCATCTGCGAGTGGTGCCGGCGCGGTGAGGAACACCTCTGCCCGCAGTCCCAGCCCACCTGCATCGGACGCAACGGCGGCTACGCGGACAATATCCGCGTCAACTCCCGCTTTGCCATTCCCGTGCCCAAAGTGCTGGAAAGCGAGAACGTCGCCCCTCTGCTCTGTGGCGGGATCACGGTCTACGCGCCGCTGCGCAACCACCTCGCCCGCCCGGCTTCTCGCGTTGGCGTGATCGGCATCGGCGGGCTGGGCCACATGGGTTTGCAGTTCGCGAACGCCTTTGGCTGCGAAGTTACGGCTTTCTCCACCTCCAAGGACAAGGAAGCCGAAGCTCGCGAACTGGGCGCGCACAACTTCGTCAACACCCGCGCCACGGGCGCCCTGGCCAAGGTTGCGAATAGCTTCGACTTGATCCTGTCGACGGTTTCCGCCGATCAGGACTTTCAGAGCTTCGTCGGCGCGCTGCGACCCAAGGGCACGCTGGTCGTACTGGGCGCGTCGCCGTCGCCGCTGCAAATCCAACCGTTCAGCCTGATCGCCGGCCAGAAAGCCGTCGCCGGCAGCCCCACGGGCAGTCCCGGCGACCTGCACGAAATGCTCGATGTTGCTGCCCGGCATAACATCAAGGCGATCACTGAGTCTTTCGCGATGAAGGATGCGAATGAGGCGATTGCCAAGGTGAAGAAGAACCAGGTGCGGTACCGGGCTGTACTCGCGAACTAGGGGAAAGCAAAAGCCTTGACGCAAAGTTCGCCAAGTTAGCCAAGTTTCGCAAAGATACCGTGGCGGACCCGCAGTGGATGCCGTGGCGAAACTTGGCGCATTTCTTCCCGAACTTTGCGTTAAGGTACTCCTACCTCGGGGCACAACTGCCCCACCGCGCAGCGGGGACGGTACGATAACGGCAGATGCGCTTCGAGTTTTTCATCGCCGCCCGGTACCTGCGCGCCCGCCGCCGCCAAGCGGTTGTCGGCTTCATCACTGCGATCTCCGTCATCGGCGTCGCCGCCGGAGTCGCCGCGCTTATCATCGCCCTCGCCATCACCAACGGCATGAGGCGCGATTTGCAGGAGAGGCTGGTCGGGGCGACGGCGCATGTGGAGCTAATGCGGACTGCCGGCGACGGTATTCGCGACTGGCGGCCGCTGATGGTGCGGCTCGCGAAGGTCCCGCATGTGAAGGCCGTCGCCCCGGGACTCTACGGACAGGTGCTGATTTCGCGCGGGCCGCGGTCCGGCGGGGCGCTCATCAAAGGCATTATTCCGGCGGATGAGCGCAAGGTTGGCGAGTTGCTGCAATCGATCAACCAGGGGTCCGCCGACGAACTTCGACCTGTCGGTTCAGAGCAATCTCTTATCGGCGGTAGTGACGGAGCAATCGGCGAATCGGACATCGCGGCGCTTCCATCGACCGATGGCTCTCCACGGCCCATCCCGCCGATCGTGATCGGCCACGAACTTGCGCTAACCCTCGGAGCGACCACTGGAGACACGATCCTCGTGACCAGCCCGCAAGGCGACCTCACCCCGCTCGGCCTCATCCCGCGCTACCAGCGCTTCCGTGTGGTCGGAATCTTCGCGTCCGGTTTCTACCAGTACGACTCCAGTTATGCGTTCATGCGCCTGGCCGACGCGCAACGGCTGTTCTCCGAGCCCGACCTCATCAGCGTCTTCAGCTTTCGCATCGACGACCTTTACCGCGCTCAGGAAGTTGGGGCCGCCATTGAGCAGGCTGCGGGCCCCGGCTTTCAAACCACCAACTGGATGGAGCAGAACCGCGAACTGTTCCGCGCGCTTAAGCTCGAACAGGTCGTCACCTTTATCGTGCTGGCGCTGATCGTCATCGTCGCCGCGCTCAACATCCTCATCGCGCTCACCATGATGGTGATGGAGAAGACCCGCGACATCGCCGTGATGATGAGCTTCGGCGTCTCCGGCGAGCAGATCCGCCGCATCTTCATGCTCCAGGGCCTGCTGATCTCCACTTTCGGCACTGCCCTCGGCCTGGCGCTGGGGTATGCGGCCAGCATCGCCGGTTCGCACTTCCGTTTCATCCCTCTCGACGCCAGCGTCTACTCGATCGGCTATCTGCCGTTCGCGCCGCGGCTCACGGACGCCCTCATCGTCGCCGCCGTCTCGCTCGGGATTTCGTTGCTCGCAACGTTGTATCCTTCAAGATCGGCAGCAAAGATTCTGCCAGCCGAGGCGCTAAGGTATGAATGACGGCGAGGCGAGGTAGTGCCCGCGGAACAGGTTGAAGCTCTGCCTGAAGTATTGGCAACGGCCACGAAGTCCCCTTGACACGCCCGCTACAATAGAAACAGACACGGACCCACCGCCGCTCCAATCGAGAGGTGTGACGGAGGTACGGAGCTAAGACCTTTCGATAAGGGACTTTACCCCCTTTAACCGGGGGAGGGGGTCACCTGACCCTTGGCCAAAAAACTCCGCAGAATCGCCGCCTGAACGACTGCCCAGGCCTTGCTCTCCGGATCGACAACATCGAAATGGTCCGCACCGGGAATCGTCGTCACGATCGCCGAATCCCCTTGCCGGCGAGCGTTGTCGGCCCACCGGTCGGGCAGCGATGGAGGAATCTGGTCGTCCTCGCTGCCTTGCAACAGCACCTGCGGAACATTCAGCGGCAGCAGGTCCCCCGGATTCGCCGCCCGATAGCGGTCTTCCACCTCGTTCGGCAGGCTGCCCATCAGGCTTACCACCGAAGGCCTCCCGCTGGTAAACCGAAAGCGCCCGCCAAGGTCGACCACGAGCCGCAAATCCACCGCTCCAGCCAGTCCAACCACCGAAACCAGCGGCACAACCGGCTGCGGGTGCTCCAGCACGCTCGCCGCTGGAATGTGCTGCCGTCCAGCCAGCCAGAACGCCAGATGCCCACCCGCGGAATGTCCCACGGCGATCACTCGCCGCAAATCCAACGGATAGCTCTTAGCCAAGACAGCCAGATGGTCGAAACCGGCGGCAACATCCTGCATCGTCCCGGGAAACGCGCCGCCCGCATTGCCCACGCGCCGATACTCCAGCGACCACGTCGCCACGCCCGCGGCCTTCAGCGCCGCGGACATGTGGCCCATGTACTCAAGGTCGTAGGCAGACTGCCACCAGCCGCCGTGAATGACCACGGCAACCGGCAGCAATTGCCCGGGCCTGGTCGCGGGCAGGCGCAGGTCGCCGAACTGGAGAGGGTCAGGTCCGTAATGGATCCGGCGATCGGCAGGTGGAGGCGTTCGACTGAGGATGTCCATGCGCCCTCCAGGCCCAACATCTACTATGGCTTGGATGCGTTCGGAGCAGCCGATGGCTGTGGATCGGGTGGCAGCGTATAGATCACCTCGCCCGCGCGGGTGTAGTGCAGCTCTTCCCGAGCCTGGTGCTCGATCGCACTGGGATCGTTCTGTAGCCGGTCCACATGCCCACGGAGACGGTCGTTCTCCTGCTGTAGCGTCTGCATCTGCATCTGTAGCGCCCGCGTGTCCTCGCGCTTGTGCTCGTAGGCGATCAGCCCGTTCTGCCCGAACACGACGTGGTAACCCATAAACACTGCCAGCGTTCCCACAGCGACAGTGGCAGCGGTGCGCCGCAGCGCATACGCACGGGTTTGCGCCGTATCCACAGCGGTAGTCCATCGTGAAGGCTGCTTGTAGTCCTGCTTACCGCGCATCCGGGCCCCAGTACATCCAAGTATCGCAGCGGCCAGGGCCATCTTCCATCCCTCCATCTACGCAGGAACCCAACTGGATACCCCATTTCCTCCGCACCCTCGTTTGCTATCCTTAGCAAGCGCCCATGCGGACACTCTTCGCCATCTCGATCCTTGCTCTGCTGGCGTTGCTCTGGGCTTCCATCTCGATGGCCCGCCACGTCCGCCGGGCCCGCCGCCGCCGTCGCCACGCACCCGTCCCACCGCCGCCGATACCGGACCCGGAGTTCTCCACCCAGGACCTCGTAGCCTCCAACACCGACCAAACCACGCAGTGAGCTCGATGCCGCACAAAGGACACACCATGCAGACCGCACTCTCCCAACCCGCCGTTTCCAGCGGCTTCACCCGGACGATTCCCGGCAGGATCACCCTCGGCCTCGCTGCCACCCTCGTCGTCGCGGCCGCCGCGCACGTCTCGATTCCGCTCGGGTTCACGCCCGTACCGCTGACTCTGCAGCCGCTCGCGGTGCTCGGCGTCGGCCTGGCCCTCGGCCCGGTTGCGGGATTCCTGACGATGCTCGCCTACCTGGCCGAGGGCGCTCTCGGCCTCCCCGTCTTCAGCCCGGCCGGTCCCGGCGGCGTCGCCCAGATCGTCGGTTTTACCGGCGGCTATCTGATGGCCTATCCCTTCGTCGCCTTCATCGCCGGAGCCGTAACGCGTACGCTTCAGACCCGGACTCCACGGTTTGTAGCGGCGGCGATCGGTTGTACTGCCGCCGTCGTCCTGCTGTACGCCTGCGGCGCGGGCTGGCTGATGACCCTCGGACATCTCACTCTGCGTCAGGGGTGGATCGAGGGCGCCGCTCCGTTCCTGCCCGGTGAAGTCGTCAAGATCGCCGCTGCCGCTGGCCTCTACCGCGCTCTCTCTCGCCCCGCCCGCACCTAACCCAACCGCTCAAAGGACACAATGCCTACTGCATCACCTGAAGTCCGCAACATCAGCATCGCCCATAGCCCCGACTCCGACGACGCCTTCATGTTCTACGGCCTCGCCACCAACAAGGTGCGCGTGCCCGGCTACGCCTTCCACCACACCCTCACCGACATCGAAACCCTCAACCGCAAGGCGCTCAATGAGCAGTTCTACGATGTCACGGCGATCAGCTTCCACGCCTACCCGTACATCCAGGACAACTACACGCTGATGGCCTGCGGCGGCTCGGTCGGCGAGGGCTATGGGCCGATGATCGTCGCGCAGCGCAAGTACACGCTGGACGAAGTGAAGAAGCTGCGCATCGCTGTTCCGGGCACCATGACGACCGCTTACCTGACGCTGAAACTGGTGGCGCCCGACATCGAAACTGTGACGCTGGACTTCGACAAGATCATTCCCGCCGTGCAGTCGGGCGAGTTCGACGCCGGGCTCATCATCCACGAAGGTCAACTCACCTACGCGAAGGACGGCCTCGTCAAAATCCTCGACATGGGCCAATGGTGGCGCGACCTCACCGGCCTCCCTCTGCCTCTGGGCGGCAACGCGATCCGCCGTTCCCTGCCGGAGGACGTGAAGCTCACCACCACCAACGCTCTGCGCGACAGCATTCAGCACGCGCTCGATCACCGCGAGTCCGCGCTTGAGTACGCGATGCAGTTTGCCCGCGACCTCGACCCATCGCTGGCGAACCAGTTCGTCGGCATGTACGTCAACGAGCGGACGATCAACTACGGCGACGACGGACGCGAAGCCATCCGCAAGCTGCTCGACATGGGCTATGAGCGCGGCATCATCCCGCAGAAGGCCAACGTGGATTTCGTCGGCTAAACTGCAGCCGGCGCCGTTGCTTTGGCCTTGGCTTTTTAGTTGTCATGCCCGCAGGGGATCTGCGTCTCCTGCGGGCCACTACCTTAGAAATCCACCGCGCGACCGTGTTACACTAGCCTTCGTGCGGTGAGTTCTTCACCGGCACACTCTGCGGACAAAATTCGGTTCGCGCCTTCCCTCCCGGGAAGGTCCCCAAGGCCTGGACGCGTAGCTCAGCTGGTAGAGCATTCGACTCTTAATCGACTGGTCGCAGGTTCGATCCCTGCCGCGTCCACCAATCCTTTCAATAACTTACTACACAAAATCGGCCGAAATCTCGGCTGCTTTTTGTTGTGGTGGCTGTTGTGGTGGCTGTTTCATTTGGGCTTCATTGGGATTGATCTAATCTAGGCGGTTGCCACTGATATCCCCCGTGCAACCGGACGAACCGGTCGCACGAAGGTTGCGGTGAGGAGTGGGATACCGGCGATGTTGTCTGGCTGAGACTGTGCCTGGACGACTAGCTTGATGCGAGTACCGGTCTGGAGGGGCTTGGCGAAGTGACCCTGCTTGCCGAAGGCGACGACGTTGTAGTGAAAGGCCAGGAGGTTGCGGTCAGAGATGATGGCGACCCCGAAGGCGGTGTACTTGCGGCCGTTCTTGGAGATGCGGCTGGTGGCTGAGTTGCTGACGGTGCCGAAGAGGGTGATGGTCTGTTGGGTCTGCATGGTGTTTCTCCTTTTGCCCGGTCAATCGGGACACATCCCAAAGGGCGCAAAGGTGCGCTGCTCCCAAGTCGCGGCATCGCCGCGTTGCCAAGAGAAGAAGTTTTTGGAAAGGGACCCGGAGCCTGCGAGGGGGGAGGAGTCCAACACCCGAAGGGCGCGGTACGCGAGTTCTGAACGCAGAGCCGAAGGGCGCAGCTCCTGCACCGAAGCGGTGGCCGAGTGAACGTGCAAATAGGAGACGTGCAGCTTCAGAACATCTAAAGGTCGGATACCGTTCGCACTTAATAACCTTATCGTTTGACCGGCTTCCAGCCCAAAACCTTGAATAGGATCATGCTTAGCGTGGTGAGGCTCGCAACGATAAAAAGGCCTTCATCGTCTCGTCACCCAGACCTGTTCGATACATGAGAGAAGCCACATAGATGACTCCTACCATCTGGGACACGCCCAGCGTGAGCTTCACGACAAACCATAGCCAGAACGCCCCTCTTCGTTCCGTACGTGTTTTCGAGAAGACCTGGGCACCAGTTCTCATCCGAGCCTGCCTGTGATGTAGTCCTTGGGCAGAACACTGTCTTAACCTCAGCAGCGTTAAGACTTATTGTCAGTTCCCGACCGGATGGAATTTTGGTGAGATATACCTCCATCTTCGATAATCTTGCCGCACCAAACTAACAAGAAAAATTCCCCGGACTCCACCAACCCTTCGCAACATCCCGATCTTGATAACGGATGGCATTTTTGCGATGCACAAGTCGGAATTTTGCATGGGCGTGCTTCACCACAATTTGATTGGGAGGACGCGGTTCCGGTCTAGCTGCTAAGAAACGCGAGAATTTGGGCCAGATGGAGCGTTGGCAAAGGACAGGTCCTGCGTAAGCCACCATCGAATCTCCCTGTCAAGCGCTTTGAAATCAATGGGTTTAGAGATACACGTATTGCACCCGGCGCGCAGGACCCGCTCCTGATCGGTAACCATGGCATGTGCGGTAACTGCGATGACTGGAATTCTACGAAACTCGGGGTCCTGCCGAATCCAGCTAGCCAGAAAGAGCCCATCCTCACTTCCAAGCTGTACGTCCAACAGGATGACCTGAGGTGGCTTATCTCTGATCAGGGCCATGGCGCCTGCCAGGTCCTCTGCCGACGAC
>DASRLB010000207.1:0-2052 GCA_035648695.1 Acidobacteriaceae bacterium
GGATCGGATCGAAGTAGCCCCAGGCGGTCAGGTCATCTAGCGCTGCCTGCGGCGCAAAGAAGTCGGCCGTGCGCAGGCGCAGCGCCAGCGGCCAGACGTCGCGGACGAACGCGCTCGACTCGAAGGAACGGCGCAGCACGCCGGGATCCATCCACGACCGATAGCTCGGATCCCCCTTCTCGTCGTTGGGGTACTCAGCCAAAATGCGCCCCGGATGATCGTCGTCGAGCGGAGCGGTGCCCTCCGTCCGCTCGAGCAGCGTCGCGGCGTCGGCCAAGAAAGTGGCCCCCAGCGCTCCGGGCTGCTCGAAGCCGAGGGCGCCGAGCTCGGGCGCAACGACTGGATCGCGCCACTGCGCGGTGAACTGATCTTCGGGCACGGGCCGATGCAGGCCACGCGTGCCGGCCAACATCCATTGCAGCCCGGCGCCGCTCCAGAGCGTGCAATCGGGGAAGGCGTCACAAAATCCGCGGATGACGGCTTTGGTCTCTGAGAGCTGAAGTTGGTTGACCGGAAGCCAATAGGTCAAGACGCCGCCTTCCCGCAGACGGTCGTGTGCCAGATGAAAGTACTCGCTGGAATAGAGGTTGGTGATGCCTGCGCCGCGAAGAGGCGGCGGCTCGGCAGTGATGATGTCGAACCTCTCGTCGGTGGTCTGCAGGAAGAAGCGTCCGTCCTCCACGTGCGTGCGCACGCGCGGATCGCTGAGCGGCGGACGCGTCTCCGGAAAAGCGAGCGCCCCGAGTTCCAGGATGTCGCGCGAGATGTCGACCACGTCGATCGACTCGAGCTGCCGAGCCTCCGTCAAAGCCTTCGCGGTGTTGCCGATACCGTAGCTGATCAGCAGGGCTTTGCGCGCGCCTGGGTTGACGGCCAGGCTCCAGTAGGCATAGAGGCTCATGTAGCGCCGACCCCGGAATGTGGTGGCGGACATCGAGTATCCGTTGGTCATCAGCCGCGTATACAGCGGGCGCCCGTGGAAAGATTCGCGTAGGTACATGACCGTCTCGGTCAACCCCTCGCGCATCTCCATGAGTTGCAGGTTCGAGGAGTTGTAGCGTTCGAGTACGAGCGGCACGAAGTATCGCCTCATGAGGCCGAACGGATACAGCGCACCTTCGACCGCGAAGAGCACCGCCGCCGCAATCAGCACCCAACGACGGCGGCGCGTCGACTGCGCACCGGAAACGATCGCGGTCACGCCGGCGATCAGTCCATAGGCCACCATAGCTGCGAACAGAGTCTTCTCCACGCCGAGCCGCGGGAGCAGAACGAAGCCTGCCACCAACGCCCCGATCATCGCGCCCAGCGTGTTGGCGAGGGTCAGCTTGCCGGCCGCCTCGGCGGCCTCGCCGCACTCCTGCCGCTGCGCGGCCCCCAAGAGCGTGAAGAGGACGCCGGACAGGAGCGACGTCGGAAGCATGAGGCGCAGCAGCAACCAGAAGGCCCCACATGTTGCCCGTCGTGAAGACCAGGCCGCCGATATGGGGATCGAACAGGGTGTAGCAGATCTCGGCTGCGCCCCCCGCCGCAAGCGCGATCAGAGGAGTGGCGCGGTGCGCCTGCGGATCACGGCCGAGCCAGCGCGCCGCGATCACAGCGCCTGCGCCGATGCCCAACAGAACGACGGCCAGCATCGTCGCGAAGATGCGATTCGTTCCGTAGACGAAGAGCTGCAGGAAGCGAAACCAGACCACCTCCAGCGCCAGCAGCGTCGCACCCGCCAAAAACGCCGCCCCGAGCAGACGCCAGGCGCGGGCGCTGAGCGGCGGGTGAGCGGCGGGTGTCTCGGGAAGCGCCGCCGGCGCGTTTTTTTCCAGACGGCGGGCCAGCGCCGCGGCTACCAGGGCCACCGCCAGATTGATCGCCCCGGCAGCCAGTGCCGTCGCCCGCAGCCCCAGCCATTCAATCAACCACAGCTCTCCGCCGAGCGCGCCGGCCAGTGCCCCGAGCGTGTTCCAGCCATACAGACGGCCAAGCACGCGCCCGAAGTTGGGGTCCCGGCGCGTGCTTGGCCGTCTGTATGGCTGGAACACGCTCGGGGCACTGGCC
>DASRLB010000208.1:0-5351 GCA_035648695.1 Acidobacteriaceae bacterium
GTATCACGCGGTGAGTTTTTCGACGGCGTTTTATGCGGTGAACGCCCCGACCGCGGCGGCCAGTGAGACGCCGGCGGTGCTGGCGTGGGTGCCCAGAGGGTGCTCGGCGGTGCGGCTGGATGTATTTTCGCAGCAGTCGAATACGGTGACCGTGACGCTGCGAAACGGGGTGGCCGGAGCGATGGCGGATACGGCCCTGAGCTGCGCGGCGGCGAGTGGAGGGAGTTGCATGGCGACTGGCGCGGTCACTGTTGCGGCGGGAAGTTTCATAGATTTGAGCGTGGCGGGGGCTTCGGGGAATCCGGCGGGGGTTTGGACGCAGTTGGAGTGCGATTGAAGGTTTTGCCGGGGGACCGGTATGGAGATATGCGAGTGCTACCATTGCGCATTCCCGACCAAGGGTGTGCTTCGCGTGCGACTGACTCTGCGTTCTTTTTTCCGCTTCACGACGAACGCGCATGTGTCCCGCCTGAGCATGGCGGTGGGGTGGACTTTCATACTGCTGTCTCTTGTCGTGACGGTATCGCGGAACACGCGGCTGGCTGTGGAGTCTGCACGGGACTTCGCCAATATCTATGCGGGGAGCAAATGTCTGGTGACGCGCTGCTCGCCGTACGACCCCGCCAGCCTGGAGGTGGTACTGGAGCGCGAAGGTTACTCGTCGAGCGCGCAAAGCTGGGCCGACACCTTACCTATTTACCCTCCACCGACGCTACTGCTGGCACTGCCCTTGGCGATCCTGCCGCTCGGAGTGGCCTCGGGTGTGATGTATCTTCTGACGTTGCTGTGTCTTGTGGGCGCGGAATTTCTGGTCTATGTTCGCTCGGAGTGGCTGGCTGAGGTTTCTCCTGCGCTTCGGGGTCTGCTGTTCGGGTTGACGTTGCACGCGCCCAAGGTGAGCTTTGCTCTTGTGGCGGGAAACCCCGGGTTGCTGAGCTTTGCCCTGCTGACCTGGTGCGGTTTCGATATCACGGAGGCACGCTGGCGACGCGCTGTCCTTTTTTCTATCGCTTGTATTCTGAAACCTCCTTTGGCATTGCCCATGGTTCTGGTCCTTGCGATGAAACCCCAGGATGGGTGGACCACTGTGCGTCGCGCCGGGATTTTGCTGGCAAGCTTCACGGCCGTCTCGCTGGTCTGGTTTCATGTACGCTTTGGCACAATTTCGTGGTGGAACGGGCTGCGCGGAAACCTGGCGTTGGGCCGTGCCTTGTCGATGAGCCCAAACGATCACACCACGGTGCAAACCAACCTGCTCAATGTCGAGTACCTTATTGGCTACTGGGTACCTCAGGCCTGGCTCCGTCTCTGCCTTACAGCGGTGCTGCTACTTCTCTTGGGGGGCGCCCTGCTTGCCGGTCTACGGCGAATACGCCCGTATGTCGCGCAACGCGAACTTTCGCCACGGCTGCTTATGCTGGTGACGGGCTGTGTCGCTGCCTTTACGCTTCTGCCGGTCTACCATCGCTTCTACGATGCGATACTGCTTCTTCTCGTGCTGCCGTGGACGGTGACGGCGCTACAGCGCCGCGAGGCTGTGCCGGCGGCAACCGCATCTCTGCTGCTGGTTGCCGCGACTTATTTCACCTGGGCGCGTCACTTGCCGGAGCGCATTCGCGGTGTGGAAGGTCTGGCGGAACCGTCGAGCCTGCTGGGATTTCTGACTCATCGCGCCGACGCCATTGAGACCCTGGCCCTGTGCGTGGTGTTGACGACTACATTGCTTTACGAAGGCCGTCGCCTGGAGCGGATGACGTTGCGGTAAAGGAATGTGGGATTGCGATATGCTGATTGCGTTGCTGCGAGGTGAGCGGATGCGCGTGGTTTTGGCTGTGGTGATGATGGTGGCGGGTGCGGGTGTGGCGTGCGCCCAGGATGCGGCGCCGCGCAACCCGGTGCTGGAGCGGGTGTTGCGGCAGTGGCCCGCGGGCAAGATCGATACCACGAAGAATCCGGGGGGATGGAGCTACGAAGAAGGCGTCCTGCTGGATGGCGTGACCGCGGAGTGGCGGGAGACCGGCGATGGAAGGCTGTTCCAGTATGTGAAGGACGCGGTGGATGCGTCGGTCGACAAGAATGGGACGATCCACATGTACGGGGACAAGCCATTTCCTGTCGCCGGGCATTCGATGGACGACATCGAGATGGGGCGCGCCGATATTGTGGTGTATCGCGTGACCCAGGACCCGCGTTATTACATTGCCGCGAAATTTCTGCACGACCAGATGAAGCAGCAGCCGAAGAATGCCAGTGGAGGGTACTGGCACAAGCAGATCTATCCGGACCAGATGTGGCTCGACGGGGCGTATATGTCGGAGCCGTTCATGGCCAACTATGCGCGGACCTTTGGCAATGGACAGGGGATGGAAGAGGTCGCTACGCAGCTTCTGCTGATGAACACCAAGATGCGTGATCGCAGGACGGGCTTGCTGTATCACGGGTGGGACGAGAGCAGGAAGATGGGGTGGGCGGACAAGAAGACCGGCCTCAGTCCGGAAATCTGGGGGCGCGCCATGGGATGGTACGAGATGGCGCTGATGGACGTGCTGGAGCGCATGCCGGACAGCGATCCGCAGCGCGCCGCGCTGGAGGAAGTGGCGCGGCGGACGATGCATGCGGTGGTGAAGTTTCAGGACCCGGCCAGCGGTTTGTGGTGGCAGGTGATGGACCGCGGGCCCAAGGCGGGAAACTATCTGGAGGCTTCGGCGAGCTGCATGTTTGTGTATGCGCTGGCCAAGGGTGTGCGGATGGGCGTTCTGCCGGCATCGTATGGAGCCGCTGCGGCGCGCGGATGGGCGGGCGTGCAGTCGCATTTTGTGAAGCCGGATGGAACGTTTTCGGGGACAGTGAAGGTGGCGGGCCTGGGTGGCACGCCCTATCGCAGCGGGACGTATGAGTATTACGTCAACGAGGCTGTGGGGGACAACGATTCCAAGGGCGTCGGAGCGTACTTGCTGGCCGATAGCGAAATGATCCAGCGGGCCCGCGCCGGTGAGTTGATGGAGAAGGCCATGGGCAAGACGGTGCTTGTGGATGGATGGTTCAACTCGCAGAAACGCAAGACGGCAGATGGGCGCGAGGAGCTGTTCCACTACAAGTTTTCGGACGATGCGAACAGTGGGTACTCGACCTGGGGCAGGATGTTCCAGCAGTATGGGATGCATACCGAGACGCTGCCCCATGCTCCGCGCGCCGAGGACTTGAAGGGTGTGGCGATTTATATTCTGCCGTCGCCGGACATTCCGCTGCTGAACCCCAAGCCGAATTACATGGACGGGCCCAGCGGAGACGCGATCGAGGCGTGGGTAAAGGCCGGCGGCGTGCTGGTGCTGATGGAAAACGACGCCGAGCACTCCGAGTTTCAGCACTTCAATTCGCTGTCGGAGCGGTTTGGCATCCACTACAACGCCGTCGTGCGCAATCGCGAGTTGAATAACAGTTATGAAAATACGGTGGTGCAGATTCCGGCGGGGGCGGGTGGAATATTCCACGATGCGCACAAGGCTGTCGAGAAAGAAATTTGCACGATGACGCTGTCCGGCCCAGCGAAGCCGGCGCTGGTGGATAAAGGCGACGTGGTGATGGCTGTCGCGCATGTGGGCAAGGGCTGGGTGTATGCCAACGCCGATCCGTGGATCTACAACGAGTACACGGATGGGCGGAAGCTGCCGCTGGGCGAGGAGAATTTTGCCGCGGGGCAGGAGTTGACCCGCTGGCTGGTGGAGAAGGCGGTGGCGAAGTAGCTGTGCGGACAACCCCACATCTAATCGAGATATGGGGCACCCGAGCTATGCGGTTCAGAACTTCTTCCGTTTCAGAGGGGGAACAGGGATGCCTCCCGGGCCTGCGGGGAGGACTCCAAAATCCCTCATGCACTCGACGTGTGCTCTGTAGGAGACACAGACCATGTTGCGCACCGTGAACTGTTTGAGGTTAATGCGTTCGTCGTTGTAGTTGTAGCCGTGCTTCCAATCCAGGTATTTTCGCGCCGGATAGGCATCGTTCATCCAACCGTCGACAATGATGGCATCCGGACCGAGCGTTCCTATGTTGTCGGTGACCGTATTGAGTCCATATACCCCGAAGACATGATCGCCAGGCTCGCCTGTGATCAGACCGGTCACACCTTTGTGTCCTCTCTCAAGGGCGTAAAGCGCGAGGCGGACGCCTCCAGGGGCGTGGTCCATAATATACGTGCAAGCCACCTCAGCCTTCTCCTGGCAGTTTCCGACGCCGTACTTAATGGCCTTTCTTGCCTTGGCGTAGGTGTTGTACAAATCGATCATGTCCTCGGTACCTCCGCCGAGCATGGCGGTCCGGACTTCGTCCTCTGGTTTTCCGGTCACTTTGGCCATGACCTGGATCGTAGTGTGGTCCTCAAGTTCCCATTTGGCTGTGCCTTGCCAAAAATAATCCTCACCCCACACGTTCCTCATGACGTCGATTCTGGCTTCCTTCTGCTTGAGAGGGAGGTTTCCAGAAATCACCTCATAGAGTTCGTTCCGCCGATTGGCCATGATGTCGTTTCGGGTGAACTTGCCGGCCTGATTTTTCAAAAAGTTTCCGCCTCGTGTCGCACCGAGGATAAACTCATTCCGCTTTTTATTGATCTGGGGTCTCAAGGGCTTGAAGTAGGTTTGGTTTGCGGAGCGTTTTACCAGCCCTTTGGCATATTTGACTGCTTCGAGTCCGAGTTTCAGGTTGTCTTCCAGTTGTCCCATGGATAGCCCTCCCTTTCTGGGTGTGTTCCTGCGTTGGGGTTGGTCCAGTAAGTGCGATCCCGGTCCAGCGGTACAAACTGGAGAATATGCGTACGAAAACCGCATGGGGGCCGAGATCATCCCAGCGTTAGGACGCTGTGCGACCGCTCACCATTCATGCTGAATGTCCCAGAAAATATATCAAAGTTCGCGGCGTCTGAACAGGTTTATACGGCCGACGGGGTGGATGGGAACAGGGTCGCGCGGAGCTCGATGGCGAGCGCGGAGAGGCGGTCCGCGCACGGGACACCCTCGGCTTCCAGCAGAGCTTCGATTGCGCGTGCAAGCTCAGTGCCCTCGCAGTAGCCGAACATACCCAGAGAGCCGGCGAGTTTGTGCGCTTCCGCAATCGCGTGGCTGCGGAGGCTGTCGGTAAGCGTATTGCTGCCGGCTGCGGCAGTGGCTGTGTCGAGTACGTCGAGACGCTCGCGGACGACAGGCAGGCTGCGCTCCCACAGCCGGACGAGCAGCTCGCGGGTAAGTTCCGGGTTGGCCGCTGCGGTAGCCATGGGCGTTAGGTGTTCCAGCCGAGGGCGGCGGATATCTGCTCGGCGAGGGTAAGCGGGTCGAATGGCTTGAAGAGGACGGCGG
>DASRLB010000209.1:0-4865 GCA_035648695.1 Acidobacteriaceae bacterium
GGCTCGCTCGCGGTTATCGACACAACCAGGCGGCGAAAGACCGCAACCAGGCCGCCTCTCGCCTCTCCAGGCCCACACTACCCCTCAGACGACGGCGTCCGCCCAGCTGGACGTCAGCCACTTCTGCCACGGGCTGTTAGAGTAGAAGCCTCATGGCTCTGAGCTCTGGGCTCTAAGCTCGTGTCAACCTACTTGCGGAGAATGAAGATGCGAGATTTTAGAAATCTGGATGCATGGCATAAGGCCCACAAACTGACTCTTGATGTTTATCGCGCTTCCGAGTCGTTTCCCAGGAGCGAAACATTTGGAATGGCTGCGACACTTCGCCGAGGCTCCGCTCAATTTGCGATGAAGATCGCGGAGGCGTGCGGACAGGACACCGCGGTCGACTTCATCGGCGGGCTGGGTCGCGCGCGAGCTCTCGGTATGGAGGTGGAGTATCAACTGCTTCTATCGCGCGATCTTCAATTCATGAAGCCGGAGAACTACGACGCGTTGCAGGCCCAGGTGATTGAGGTGCGCAGGATGCTCTCAGGCCTGATGAAAACCGCGGCAGCGTGATCCTAGTCTTGAAGAGCTTCCTTCAGATTGGAGCGTTCCACTTTCGTTTGCTCGCCTGTCGCGAAGTTTTTGACGGTGATGATGTTGGTCGCGACTTCGTCTTCGCCGAGGAGGATGATGTGGCGGGCTAGTTTGTCGGCGGTGTCGAAGGACTTGCCTAGCTTGAATTTTCCGTCGCCTACTTCGATGGTGAGGCCTTCGCGGCGGAGGTCGCGGGCGAGGGCGAGGGCGGCGGCGTTTTGGACGGGGCCGATGGGGGCTATGTAGGCGTCGAGTTTGGGGGCGGCCCAGGGCGGAGAAGCAGGTCCTTCGCTGCGCTCAGGATGACAATTCTCGGAGAGTGCGTCGGCTTCTGCCTGGGCTTGCAGGGTGAGGATGAGGCGGTCTTCGCCGATGGCGAAGCCGATGCCGGGGGCGCGGGGGCCGCCCAGCATCTCGGAGAGGCCGTCGTAGCGGCCGCCGCCCAAAAGGGCGTTCTGGGTGCCGAGGCCGGTGGTGACGGTGAACTCGAAGGTGGTGCGGGTGTAGTAGTCGAGGCCGCGGACCAGGCGCGGGTTGACGGTGTACTGCACGCCGCAGGCATCGAGTGCGGCGAGGACCTGGGCGAAGTGCTCGCGGGAGTCGTCGCCGAGGTAGTCGGCGATCCTGGGGAGGGCGTTGATGATGTCCTGGTCGGCTTCGTCCTTGGAGTCGAGGACGCGGAGCGGGTTGGTTTCCGCGCGGCGCTGGTTGTCGGGGCAGAGGCGGTCTTTGACCGGAGCGAGGGCTTCGCGGAGGGCGATGTTGTAGCGGGCACGGTCGTCGGAGTTGCCGACGGAGTTGAGCTCGAGCTTCCAGTCGCGGACGCCTAGTTCGTCGAGCAGGCTGGCGAGCATTTCCAGGACTTCGGCGTCGCGGACGGGGGAGTCGGAGCCGGAGGTTTGTGGGCCGAGGACTTCGGCGCCGATCTGCCAGAACTGGCGATATCTTCCCCGCTGCGGTCGTTCGCGGCGGAATTGCGGCCCGATGTAGAAGAGCTTCTGGAGTTGGCCAGTTTCGCCGAGACGGTGCTCGATGTAGGCGCGAGCTACTCCTGCTGTATTTTCAGGCCGCAGAGTAAGCGACTGCGCCTTTTCGGAAGCGGCGCGGGCGCGGTCTTCCCAGGTGAACATTTCCTTCGAGACGATGTCGGTTTCCTCTCCGACGCCGCGGGCGAAGAGTTCGGTGGCCTCGAAGATCGGGGTGCGAATTTCGCCGAAGCCGTAGCGGGCGAAGACGGCGCGGGCGGTGGTTTCGACGCGGTTCCAGAGGGGGGTCTGGTCGGGCAGGAGGTCGCGGGTGCCGCGGACGGCTTTGATGGGTTGCCGCTTGTCGGTGGTGTTGCTCATAGAATTCCAGTCTATCGAAGCGGTGCGCGCGGTGGCCTACCCCTCCCCCCCTTTTTTGGGCAAAGTCCCTTAAACAAATGAGTTAGTTCCGTACCTCGGTTTTTGAGGTCCGGCGTTAAGCAATGCGGCCCGGCGGTGGCCGGGCTGCTTTTTCTCTTCTGTCGTCAATTATAACGGGTGTGTCAAGGGTTGATGTTGTGGCGTTGCGGGCGAGTGCGGTTCAGGGGTTGAACGGTTCGCGCAGTGTCCGTGATGCCAGCGCGGTGGCAGGTTCCTTCGACAGGCTCAGGACAGGCTCTTCGGCTGCGGCTCGCAAAAGCGCGAGCCTACGCTCAGGATGACACGGTTGGGGTGGGTTGAGGAGAACGGTCGCGCTTCGCGCGATTCCCGCCTTAGGCGCAAAGAACGCGCCGAAGACGGGTCACCCCGGGCGCGATCCCGCCTTAGGCGCAAAGAACGCGCCGAAGACGGGTCACCCCGGATTTGTGGTGCTCCGACGTTGACTACAGCGAGCGGTCGGTGGGGTAGGTCGAGAGCGCGGTGGGGCCTTTGGCTATGGATTCTTCGATTTCGCGAGTCTGGGTGCGGGCGTCCATCAAGAGGGCGATGCCGATGCCTAGCGGGACGAGGCCGACGGCGGCTCCACAGAGCACGTCGCGCTCTTGCAGGATCGCTGCGAGCACCAGGAAGAAGGCTACAAGACTAAGGCCGCCAATCACTAGAATGTTACCGGCGAGGCGGACGTTGCCGCGTCGGCGGGTGGCGTCGGCGGAAGGCTTTCCGTGCATGATGGCGAGTTCTCCGGGCGTCGGGGGGACGGGGACGCCCTTGGCGATGGCGGCGAGGCGCTCGGTGCTCTGGATTTCGCGGTTGCGGATTCCGGACCAGATGCCGGCGACGACGATGCCCAGGATCATGATGCAGCCGGCGACCGGGACGATGAAGGGGCTGTTGGCGATGTCTCCTCCATCGCTGAAGAAGGCGAGAGCGGCAAGAGTGGTGGATAGCATTGTTTTTCTCCTCGAAGTGATTCTTTGGAACTTACGGCGAGCTTTGACTTTGGGGCGGGGCGAAAGTTTCAGGTGCGCGGATGAAACTTTTGGAGCATTCTGAAGTCTGAGGAAAGTCAGTGGATAGAGCGTAGAGGATAGAGGATAGAGAAAGCCGCACAAGTGGCTGAGAGACTTCTTATTTGCGAACCGATTTGACATCGCCGGAGAACTTCGAGGCGCTGGTGCGGGAGCATCAGGGGATGGTGTTTCGTACGCTGTCGCGGATGACCGGCGCGGGGCCGCATGTCGAAGACCTGGCGCAGGAGGCGTTCCTGCGGCTGTATCGCGCGCTGCCGGAGTTTCGCGGCGATGCGACCGTGTCGACGTATCTGTATCGGATTGTTGTGAACCTGTCGCAGGATGAGTGGAAGCGGCGGCGAAAAGAGCGGACGCATCTGGCGACGGAGCCGGCGTATGTTGATGACGATGCGGCTGGCGAGTGGCTGGAGAATTTTGCCGGAGACGATCTGGCGGGCGGACATGCGCGGACGCCGGAGCAGTTGATGGGCGACGCCGACGTGACTCGGGCGGTCGATGAAGAACTGCTGGCGCTGCCGGAGATCGAGCGCGCGGTGCTGGTGCTATATCACCAGGAAGAGTGCAGCTACGAGGGCATTTCGGTGGCGCTGGGGCTTCCGATCAATACGGTGCGGACGCATCTGCATAGGGGGCGGAAGCGGTTGGGGGAACGGGTGAAGGAGCGGCTGGGCGCGCGGGCGCATCCAAATGTGGCGGAGAGTGCGGTGTTTGTCGCAGCGGGAGGACGGGCATGAATTATTCTAAGGAAATGCAGTTGCAGGACGACAATTCGCAGGCGGGTTTTGAGGTGAAGCTGACGCGCGCGCTGGAGCGCCGGCCGGAGCCGGTGGTCCCCATCGATTTTGCGGCGCGGGTTGCGGCTGCGCTGCCTGCGGCGCTGCCCGCGCGGAAGCCGATGCAGGTTGGGCGGACAGTGGGGCTGGCTGCGGCGGCGGTGCTGGGAGTGGCGCTGTTCGCGCTCGCTCCTCATGCTGCGCCGACGTTTGGCAACTGGGCGTTCGATTTTGAGTTGGCGGTGATTGCGCAGCTTGGCGGGATTGCGTATTGGTTGACGGCGGTGCGGAAGGTTTAAGGGCGTAGTTCGCGCGGGGTGGAGCGCGTGTCCCGGGGGCTAAAGCCCGGAGTTGGGGCGGCCTTAATGGCCGGGATAAATCCCGGCCCTATCTCCTAAGCAACATGGCGATTTCATGTTGCTTTCCAACTCCACCGGCCGAAGCCGGTCCTTGCTCAGAAACAAAAGCAAGGGCAAAAGCAAGGGCAAGAGCAAAAGCAAAAGCAAGGGCAGAAGCAAGGGCAAGGGCAAAAGCAAGGGCAGAAGCAAAAGCAAGGGCAGAAGCAAAAGCAAGGGCAAAAGCAAGGGCAAAAGCAAGGGCAAAAGCAAAAGCAAGTGCAGAAGCAAAAGCAAGGGCAGAAGCAAAAGCAAGAGCAAGGGCAAAAGCAAAAGCAAGTGCAAGGGCAAAAGCAGGGCGATGGTTGAACGGTTCGAGCGGTTGTGGTGGTGCTGGCAGCTTGGCAGGTCCTTCGGCTACGGCTCGCAAAAAACGCGAGCCTTCGCTCAGGATGACGAATTTGTGTGGGTGTGGACGGGAAGCAGGTCCGTCGCTGCGCTCAGGATGACATGTTTTGAATAAAACGGCCGCCTGTTGAGGCGGCCGTTTCGTGTGGCGCGGGGCTACTCGACCGAAGTCTACTCGTCGGCGATGCCGGGGTCGGGGGTGTCTTCGCCGAGGGCGGTGGCGAGAGCGTTGAGGTGGTCGGACTCGTCGCGGAGGATTTCGCGGAGGTCTTCGCCGAGGGCGAACTCGTTCAGCATGTCCACCTGGCGGACGCGGCGACGGTAGTTGCG
>DASRLB010000210.1:0-11651 GCA_035648695.1 Acidobacteriaceae bacterium
TCCTCGAAGTCTCGCGCACCGGCCGCATGGCGATGCGCCGCGGCCACCACACCAGCCGCGTCCTCAAAGCCCTCGGCACCCCCACCGAAGCCGACCCCGAAACCGACGCCGGCCCCGACCTCCTCGACATGATGCCCGAAGACCTCGACGCTGACGACGACAAACTCCTCAACCAGTTCGAGGATGACAACGCATGACGCCTACAAACCGGGGTGACCCATCTTCGCGATGGCTTCATCATCGCTAAGGTGGGCATCGCGCAACGCGCGACCGCTCTCGCCAACACCGCAAAGCTCTTACACTAATAACTGACAACCGATAACTCGAAAGGAACCACATGGCAAAGACCTACCACGACGCAGACGCAGACCTCTCCCTCATCCAGGCGAAAAAAGTCGCCATCATCGGCTACGGCTCGCAGGGCCACGCCCACGCGCTTAACCTCAAGGACTCCGGCGTCGATGTCCGCGTCGGCCTCCGCGCCGGCTCGCCCAGCGCCAGGAAAGCCGAGCTCGTCGGGCTGCAAGTCGGCACCGTTGCGGAAGTTTCCGCATGGGCTGACGTCATCATGAACCTCACGCCCGACCAGACCGCCGCGAAGGTCTACCACGCCGAGATCGAGCCCAACATGAAGCCCAACGTGACGCTGATGTTCGCGCACGGCTTCAACATCCGCTTCCGCACGATCACACCTCCGCCCACGGTCGACGTTTCGCTTGTAGCCCCGAAGTCTCCCGGCCACCGTGTCCGCGAAGTCTTCACCGAAGGCGGCGGCGTCCCCGCGCTCGTCGCGGTCGAGCAGGACGCCAGCGGCAACGCCCTCGCCCTCGCGCTCAGCTACGCCAAGGGCATCGGCTGCACCCGCGCCGGCGTGCTCGCCACCACCTTCACCGAGGAAACCGAAACCGACCTCTTCGGCGAACAAGCCGTGCTCTGCGGCGGCACGTCCGCGCTCGTCAAGGCAGGCTTCGAGACCCTCGTCGAAGCCGGCTACCAGCCCGAACTCGCCTACTTCGAAGTCCTCCACGAGCTCAAGCTCATCGTCGACCTCATGTACCGCGGCGGCCTCGCCTACATGCGCCACTCCATCTCCGACACCGCCGAGTGGGGCGATTACGTCGCCGGCCCGCGCATCGTCACCGCCGACGTCAAGGCCGCGATGAAGTCCCTGCTCAACGACATCCAGGACGGCTCCTTCGCCAAAAAGTTCATCGAGGAAAACGAAACCGGCCGCCACGAGTTTGCCCGCATCCGCAAGGAAGAAGCCGCTCACCAGATCGAAAAAGTCGGCGCCGACCTGCGCGCGGCCATGCCCTTCCTCGACCCCGTCAAAGTTGTCGACGGCAGCGTCGTCAAAGCCTGACCCTTTGTCATTCCGCAGCGCAGCGGAGGAATCTGCTTTCCTTCGCTGCGCCACAACTCGGGTGACAAAGCTCCACCGCCTTAAACAGCAATCGCTCCCGGCAGGGAGCGATTCACCGCACAGCTTCACAATTTATGTCGTAACGATCTCCACACCGCGCCAGAACGCGACATGATGCTTCACCGTCTTCGCCGCCGGCTTGGGATCGGGGTAATACCACGCCGCGTCAGGGTTCTCCTGGCCATCGACGAGCACCGTGTAGTAGCGGGCCTGGCCCTTCCAGGGGCAGTTTGAACTGGTCGAACTGGGCTTCAGGAAAGCCCGGTTCACCGTCTCTTCGGGAAAGTACACATTTCCTTCAACTGTTTGAATCTTCTCGCTTTCCGCGAGCGTTTGACCGTTCCACATTGCCTTCGCCATAGCGTTTTTGTCCAATCTTCTCCGTCAGATGCAGCGGACGCGTTACCGGTAACGTACCCGGAGCGACCGTGCCGCGGACATTAGCCGCGTAACCAGAGTTGAGGTTACCACAACCTACGTAATTTGGGAAGTGATAACTCCGGTCGCTACAAATTCACGTAGATTCCGTCCCGAAACGGGTTTAGGCCATAGCCTCCACCAGCGGACGCGTCTTCTCCGGATCGGGCCGTTTCAGCTCCTCCGGCGCCTCTTTCGGGTTGGGCGGCCCAATCTTCCTCTCGAACGTACATTCGGGAGTCGCCGGTTCCTCTACCGCCGGCCCGCCCTTTCTCGACCGTCGCTTGGGTAACATAGCGCGGTTATTCGGACACACCAGGTACGTCCCCTCGTCGTTTGAAACCTCCACCAGGTACGCCGAGTCGCACTTCGGACAAGTCTCATTCACCAGCAACTGGTTGCTCGTAAAGTCGCACTTCGGATACTTCGTGCATCCATAAAACGTCGTATTCCGCTTCGTCTTCCGCACCGCGACATCGCTGCCGCACTTCGGACAAGGCACGTCCAACAGGTCTTGTTTCACATACTTGCACTTCGGATACCCCGAGCACGCGATGAACTCGCCGTACTGCCCGTCGCGCTGCAGCAGCGGCTTGCCGCACTTCGGGCACGGCGTATCCAGCACCACCGGCGGCTTGGTCTGCACCTTCTGCGTCAGCTTGCGGATCGTCTTGCAGGGCGGGTCTTCGTTGTAGCCGGGGCAGCTCATAAACGGCCCCCAAGGCCCATTCCGCAGCACCATCGTCCGCCCGCAGTTGTCGCAAGCCTCGTCTTCCTGATCTTCATCCGCCCCGGGCATCGCGAGGTCCGGCTTCGCGGCGTAGTTCTCTTTGGTGAAGTCGCAGTTCTCCGGCTCCACGACCAGCTTCTTGCCCTTGCCCGCGCCTTCTTCCAGCGCCTCCATCAGCGCCCTCTTATCGTTCACTTCACGAGAGAACGCCGTAACATCGTCGGTCGACGCCTTCACCATCACCGGGAAGTGAAAAGCGGTCGTGATCTTTTGCAGCGCGGCTTTCGGGTCTTTCTTGAACGGCCCCAGCCCGACCGTGATCGGCTTCTGCTTCGTAAAGTTCGAGCACGAGTAGAAGCTCCCAAACTTGCCCCACTTCAACATCAGCCGGGCCCCGCACTTCTCGCAGATTTCATCGGTCTCGATCTCTCGAGCCTTGACGTCTTCCATTTGCGTCGCCGCAACTTTCAACTCCTCCTCAAAGTGGTCGTAGAACCCATTCAGCAGGTCCGTCCACTTCTCCGTTCCGTCCTCGACCGCATCCAACTCGCCCTCCAGCTGCGCGGTATAGCCGGTCTCGAAAATGTACGGAAAATTCTTGACCAGCAACTCCGTCACGACCATCCCCATCTCGGTCGGCACCAGCTTCTTTTGCAGCTTCTTGACGTAGTCGCGTTCCTGAATGGTGTTGATGATCGAGGCATACGTAGAAGGCCGTCCGATCCCCTTCTCTTCCAGTATCTTGACCAGACTCGCTTCGTTGAACCGGGGTGGCGGCTGGGTGAACTTCTGTTGCGCATCGATGCGTTGTTTCGCAAGCGCCTGTCCATCGTTCAACTCCGGCAAACGCCTGTCGGCCGAACTCTCTTCGCTGGTCGCATCATCCGCGTTCGCATCGCTCGCATCCGCCAGCCGCTTCTCAGCGGTCGCAGCCTCAGCCGCGGCCTTCGCATCGCGCGTCGCCTTGGCCTTCTTCGCCTCTTCCTCAAAGCGCAAAAATCCATCGAACTTCAGCACGCTTCCCGTGGTGCGGAAGTCGTAACTTGCATTCGCCTTCGCCTCGATATCCACCGTCGTCTGGTCGAACACCGCCGGCGTCATCTGGCTGGTCACGGCGCGCTCCCAGATCAACTTGTACAGCCGGTACTGCTCGTCGCTCAGATAGCGCCGAATCTGCTCCGGAATAAAACGCACGTTGGTCGGTCGAATCGCCTCGTGCGCATCCTGCGCCTCTACGGCCTTCTTCGACTTGTACACATTCTCGGCCGCCGGCAAATATTTCGCACCCAGGTCCTTCGCGATGTAGTCGCGAATCTCCTGGACCGCATCCGGACTGATGCGCGTCGAGTCGGTACGCATGTACGTAATCAGACCGACCGTGCCCTCATTCCCAATCTCGACGCCTTCATACAAACGCTGCGCCACGCCCATCGTGCGCCGAACGTTGAAGCCCAGCCGCGCAGCCGCCTGCTGCTGTAGCTGGCTGGTTGTAAATGGAGCGCGCGGGTTCCGCCGCACCTCCTTCTTTTCCACCGACCGCACGCGCCACACAGCTTTTTCAAGCTCCGGCAGCACCTCGTCGATCGCCCCCTGGTCGGGAAGCGCGTTCGCAATATACTTGCCCTCTTCCGCAAGGTCCGCGACACGCAGAGGCTCGCCGTTGACACCGACCATCCTTGCCACAAACTCGGAAGTTTCGCCCGCGGGCGTCAGCACGGCGTCGATGTTCCAGTATTCCGTTGAAGGAAACGCATTGATCTCGCGCTCACGTTCCACAATCAGCCGCAGCGCGACCGTCTGCACGCGCCCGGCGCTCAACCCCCGCTTCACCTTGTCCCACAGCAGCGGAGAAATCTGGTAGCCAACGAGCCTATCCAGCACCCGCCGCGTCTGCTGCGCGTCCACCAGATTCTCGTCCACATCGCGAGCGTGGGCGAACGCCGCCTTCACGGCCTTCTGCGTAATTTCATTGAACGTCACGCGCTGCAGCGTCGCGCCCTTCTTGAGCGACGGCAGCAACTGGATCCGCAAGTGCGCGGCAATCGCCTCGCCTTCGCGGTCCGGGTCAGGCGCCAGAAACACAGCGTCGGCCTTCGCCGCATGACGCTTCAACTGCGCCACGATCTTTTCTTTTCCAGGAGACACAATCAGCGTCGGCTCAAACGTCCGCCGCTTCAATTCCACTCCGATATCGTTCTTTGGAAGGTCCATGATGTGGCCGATGGAGGCCTCCACGGTGTAGTCCTTGCCGAGATATTTCCCGATCGTCTTGGCCTTTGCAGGCGACTCGACGATCACCAGATTCTTGCTCATTACTTACAACCTCATCGTAGCGCGACACAAATCGCGTTCCGTTCTACCAATGTCAATGCACCCTAACACGCTTTGCCGAGGCGAAGTCAAACCCGCCTCCCGGCCAATACCCTGTTTGGACGCTCCAAACAGGCTTTGAAGGTTCGCAAAACTCCATGCAAACCCACGAATTCCTCATTTGTCATTTTGTTGTCAATTCCGTCCCGGCGCCGCCGGTACTCCATAGCGTGAGACGCGATGTTCCGGCCGAGTTCTCCTCGGCACACGGAGCTTCGTGCAACAGTTCTACTGGCTTCCAATCCTCGAAGAGCGCCCGATCCAGAAAGCTAATAAGGCTGCGGTTAAGGATAGGAATGTTCCAGAGAGAAGGCCAAACCGGTTGATCCTTTCCCAGGCACAAGGCATGGTCAAAGTTCCAACTGCACCTGCTATACCTGCAATCAAGCAGATTCGTGTGCCGAGAGGCCTCCGCCATATCGCAACGACAGAGAACGGAAGCAGGACGATCCACGCGGGAATAGCAAGTAGTGCTCCCGGAAAGTTATCTCGCGATGTTGTGCCTTAGACGAGCGAAATAAGGCCAAGAATCCCGGTCGGGAAATAACACACACCGATCACGATCAATAGTACAAAACCCAAAACCAACCAAATTCGACGTTGCATCAGAAGCTCCGCACATAATTCTTACCCGGCATCTGCTTCACCCGTCCCGCGAGCTCCAACTCAAACAGCGCCGTAAAAATCTCGCCCGACCCCAGGTCCGCCTCCAGCAGCTCCATCAACTCGTCGAGTTGCAAAGCCTCATCCTGCCGCAAATGCTTCATCACCAGCCGCTCATGCTCTCCCATCGGAGGCAGCGCCGCAGCTGCGTCAGTAAATAGAGATGCACTCCCGGCCCCGGAAGATTCTTTCCCCCCAACCTGCGCCTCCATCTCATCCTCCAGCGCGCACCGTACCTGAGACGGCAAATCCTCCCACACGTCCTCCCACGTCGCCGTCAATTTCGCTCCCTGCTTGATCAGCGTATTCGGCCCCCAGGCATTCTTGTTCGTCGCATTCCCGGGCACGGCATACACGTCGCGACTCTGCTCCAGCGCGCACCGCGCCGTAATCCTGGTCCCCGAATACTCCGCCGCCTCGACCACCAGCACCCCCACACTCATGCCGCTCAAAATCCTGTTCCGGACCGGAAAATTCTGCGGCGCCGGAAACGTTCCCAGCGGGTATTCCGTCACAATCGCCCCACCCTGCGCCACAATCCTTTCCGCCAGCGCCTTGTTTTCCTTCGGATAGATCACGTCGATCCCGGTCCCCCACACGGCCACCGTCTTCCCCTGCACATCGAGCGCGCCTTTATGCGCCGATGTGTCCACTCCGCGCGCCATGCCGCTCAAAATCACCAAACCCCGCCGGGCTAAATCCCGGCTAAGCATTTCGGCCATTCCAGCCCCATACGGCGTCGGATGCCGTGTCCCCACCACCGCAATCCCCGCACGATTCAGCAGCCCCACATCGCCGCGCGTCCACAACACCGCTGGCGGATCGTAAATCTCCAGCAGCCGCTGCGGATAGCTTTCATCCTCCGGCGTAATGATCGCGGCGCCCGCTTCCTGGGTCCGCTTCAGTTCTTCAAGCGCCCCAGCCCGTGCGCGCCCATCGAACACAAACTGCGCCGCCGAGGCCGGGATTCCCGTTCCTTCCAGCTCCGTCAGCGAAGCCGAAAACAGACGTTCGGCCGCCCCCAGCCGCTCGATCGCACGCCCACACCGCGTCGGCCCCATCTTTGGCGTCAACGCCAACGCCAGCCACGCCAGCCGCGCCTCCGCTTTCCCCTCATCCACTTTCACGCGAAACCTCTCTGCATGGCGCTCGCCGCAAGACTAACAGCAATCCGCCGCTCGCCTCCGCACCGCCGCAAATTTCTCATCCCATGAAAATGGCGCGCCTGCCCAGCAGAGTCGCGGCGCGGCGCAGCGCGCACAGACTTCCATTTGCGCTCCAAGCACACACAGAGGATTCCGCGACCGGCCGCGCAAATCTACGGCGCGGTAACCAGCACCCCGGGCGATTGCGGATGGTTCGATCCCGGTGTCGGCAATGCAATACCAAGTCCCTGCAATGAAATGTGGGTCGTCACCGTATCGGTGTCGGTCCGCAGCACGGTCAAGAACTTGTTGTCATCCGAGGTGATGTAGACCTTCCCCGTAGGCGACGCCAGCGACACCGAAACCGTATTCGGATGCCCATACACCAGCGCCGGGCTGCTATCGAAATTCTGTGTCGTGACTGCGCTCGATGTAGCCGGAATCGTGGCCGTCACCTGGTTGGTCTGCAGATTCACCACGCTCACCGAACCCTCAACGCTGGCGTGCTGGATGCCGTTGGCGTCTGTGTACGCTTCAACGCCATGGTTGACCACATATGCCCGGCTCCCGTCCTTCAGCACATCGACCATCGCCGGGTTCACGCCCACCGGCACGGTCGCCACGACCGTTCCAAACCCGGCCGCATCCGTGGGGTTGGCAGGATTGCATTCCGGATTGGTGACCGGCGTCACGGCATTGCACAGCGGAATGCTGATCACGCTCAACGAGCCGGGATGGACGCCATCGCCGCTGTTTAGCACCACCAACTCCACCAGCGTCGGCGCCACCACGGCCCACACCGGGTTAAGCGCCAGAGTCCCCGTCGCAGCGGTCGAGGTCGTGATCGTTGGCGTCGTCAGATCGAGCTGATTCGTTTGAACATTGATGACGGAAACCGTGCCGTCCCCCTTATTCAAAATGTAAGCGCGGCTCGCATCCGGCGCCATAACGCCGTACGTTGGATTAGTGCCGACCGTAATGGTGTTCGAAACGGCCGGAAGGCTCAGCGTGGTCTCGATTGCCGCAGCCTGCCCCGGCGCTCCCGCAGTCGAACTGCTCAGCGCGTACGCTCGCGGCGCACTGTTAATGCCGACCACGTAATTCGGAGTCGTCCCAGCCGGCCCCGAAAGCTCCTGCAACAGCGACGGCCCATTCGAACTTAACGCCGCAATCGAATTCCTGCCCAACTGTGGAATAAAGATCGTAGTCCCTGCTCCAGTGCCTGCCAGCGGAGTAATGCTGGTCGGGTCGGCGTTCGGCAGCAGCGTTGTCTGGTTCACATCGGCGGTGATCAGGTTCGCCGGATTCCCCACCTGAAACGTGTCCAGCGCACCCTGCGCGTTCACCACGTATGCCGTCGAACCCGAGTTCCCAAGCACAAAATAGCTGGGATCGGGTTGGATGGAAGGCGTCGCCAGCACCGTGTCGCCCGAGAAATCGACGATCGTCACCAGCCCCGGCTCACCCTTCGCGGGGCTCGAAACCGCGACCGCATACTTCGTCGGCTGCCCCGCCGGCCCCACCGGATTGATGGCGCTGACCACGGGCCGATAACTCGCTCCGCAACCCGCCGTAAATGCCACGAGTACCGATGCGCCCGCGAGATACGCCAAACCGGCCGCGCGCCGGACCTGCTTCCCTGCCTGATTCTCTGCTGATACCTTGCCTGTACGGTGCAAAAGATCTCCCGCGGCGGGCCGCTTTTCGCCTGGCCGCCGACATCTGATTGTAAATCAAACCCGCGTGAATAAAGCGCGATGCAGGTATAGACGCATGAATGAGCCGGAAGTGATTCGCAACATGCTCGGTAGCTCCGAAAACGCCCCTCGCACCCTCGCCGTCATCGGCTTGTCCGACAACCCCTCCAAGCCCAGCTTCTACGTCTCCCAGTACATGCAGCAGCACGGCTTCCGCCTCCTTCCCATCAATCCCGCGCTCGAGGCGGTCCTTGGCGAGAAATCCTACCCCTCATTGGCCGCTCTCCCCATCAAACCCGACATCGTCAACGTCTTCCGCCTGCCCCGCTTCATCCCCGCCATCGTCGACGAGATGCTCATCCTCGGCCTCAAGAACCTCTGGGTGCAACAAGGGATCCTCCACCCCGAAGCCGCCGCCCGCGCCGAAGCCGGCGGAATCCACGTCGTCATGGACCGCTGCATCATGGTCGAACACATGCGTCTGCGCCAGGACAATCAGCGTTAGCGGCGACCGAGGAAACGGCCTTGACACAACGTCCGCAAAGAAGAGCGCAAAGTTTCGCCACGAAACTCTTTGCGAAACTTTGCTCACTTAGCGAACTTTGCGTGAGCGCTTTTAAGGCTGTTCCCACGGCCACCCACCGTTGAAGATCACTACATCCACCTCACCCCTAGCCCGCTCCGCCTACAATGTCTCAATGAAGTTTTCGACCGCAAGCGTCCGCTGGTCCTCCCTCATTTTTCTGGGAATCTCCCTCGCCGCGCCCGCGCAAATTACCGAAGTAGGCGACGGCGGCCCCGGCCCCGTCAAGGCCGAGCACCTCACCGCGGAACTCGTGACCCTCGCCCCGCAAATCGCCGCCGGCGGCCAGCTCCAGATCGGACTCTCCCTCACCCTCGAAGAGCACTGGCACGTCTACTGGATCAACGCCGGAGACGCCGGCGGCCCACCCGACATCAAGTGGACGCTGCCCACCGGCCTCACCGCCGGCCCGCTCCAGTTCCCCATCCCCACGCGCCTCCCGCTCGGCCCGCTGATGGACTACGGCTACGAAAACCAGGTCACGTACCCCATCACCGTCACCGCCGCCCCCGGCACCAAGCCGGGCAAAGTCCACCTCGACGCCCGGGTCAACTGGCTCGTCTGCGCCAGCCAATGCTTCCCCGGCAAAGCCCACATGGGCATCGACCTCGACGTCGTCCCCGGCCCGCTCGCGCCCCCGCCGCTGGTCGGAGCCCTCGGCTCGACGCTGACCACAATGATGCCAAAGCCGCTCCCCGCCGGCATGACCGCATCCGCCACGGGCGACGCAAAGCAGATCCTCCTCACCCTCACCACCGGCAAAAAGTCGCAGCTCGCCGAGTTCTACCCCTTCGACCCCGACCAAATCTCCAACCCCGCCGATCAACCCGTCGAGCCGCTTCCCGACGGAGTAAAAATCCTCCTCCAACGCGCCTCCGATCCCAGCGGCCTCGCCACCGGTCCACCACCAGCGGTTCTGCCGAAGCAAATCCACGGCCTCATCAAGCTCAGCGACAGCGAAGCCTACGACGTAACCGTCCCCGTCACCCCGGGGACCATCGCCTGGACCGCCTCGCGCCTCACCCCCAAACCGGGCTCGCCCTCCGACACAACCGGCATCACCCTCTTCGGCGCGCTCGGCCTGGCCTTCCTCGGCGGAATCCTCCTCAACCTCATGCCCTGCGTCTTCCCCGTGCTCTTCCTGAAGGGTCTCGCTCTGGTCAACGCCTCGGGCGAAGAGCAGAAGCGCCAGCGCACCCACGGCCTCGTCTACACCCTCGGCATCCTCGTCTCCTTCTGGATCGTCGTCGGCGTTCTCCTCGTCCTGCGTGCCGGCGGAACGCAGTTCGGCTGGGGATTCCAGCTCCAGTCGCCCACCTTCGTCGCCATCCTCGCCTCGCTGATCTTCTTCTTCGCCCTCTCGCTGGCCGGCCAGTTCGAGCTCGGCCTCACCCTCATGAGCACCGGCGACTCCCTCGCCCGCAAGCAGGGCTACGCCGGCAGCTTCTTCACCGGAGTCCTCGCCACCGTCGTCGCCACACCCTGCACCGCGCCGCTCATGGGAGCGGCCATCGGCTTCGCCCTCGCCCAATCTGCATTCGTGGCATTCGGAGTCTTCACCGCCCTCGCCCTCGGCCTCGCCCTCCCATATCTCGCCCTGAGCTGGCACCCGGCGTTGACCCGCATGCTCCCGCGCCCCGGCGCATGGATGGAAACCCTCAAGCAGCTCACCGCCGTTCCCCTCTTCGCCACCGTCATCTGGCTGGCGTGGGTCTACGGCTCGCTCTACGCCCCCAACGGCACCGACCGCGAAGCCTGGCTGCTGGCCTGCTTCCTCATGCTCGCCATCGCCGGCTGGGCGCTCGGCAAATGGCCGGCGAAGCTCGGCTCGACCATCGCCGCAGTCATCCTCATCGCCATCGGACTCTTCCTTCCCCTCGCCAAGGTCAAAGTCGTCGTGGAACGCTGGCAGCCCTACACCCTCGCCAGCCTCGAAGCCGCCCGCGCCTCCGGCCATCCCGTCTTCGTCGACTTCACCGCCGCCTGGTGCCTCAGTTGCAAGGTCAACGAAGCCGCCGTGCTCAATTCGCCCGACATCGTCTCCCGCTTCGCCGCCTCCGACGTCGTCCTCCTCAAAGCCGACTGGACCGCCCACGACGACTTCATCTCCGCCCAGCTCGCCTCCCTCGGCCGCAGCGGAGTCCCCACCTACGTCATCTACCCCGCCGGCAAAACCTCCAACCCCGACGTCCTGCCCGAACTCCTCACCAAAAGCATTGTCCTCGACGCGCTGGAAAAGGATTTGAAGCTCGGACAGAAGTAGAGCTTCTAGGTAAGCCAAGGCTTCAGCCTTGGCCTCCCACCCGCCAAAAACGCGGGCTTTAGCCCCTGGGGTATGCTCTCCCGTTTGAGCCACACATAGTCAGACCGATTCGCCAGCCAAAAGCGAAAACTCAGACCGAAACATACGAACGTCCTAAAGCGTTTTGCCTTCAGCTTGACGCGCTTTTGCCTTCAGCGCCAACGGCGCGCCCTATACCAGCCTAGCAGCCCGTGGCAGAAGTGGCTGACGTCCAGCTGGGCGGACGCCGTCGTCTGAGGGGTAGTGTGGGCCTGGAGAGGCGAGAGGCGGCCTGGTTGCGGTCTTTCGCCGCCTGGTTGTGTCGATAACCGCGAGCGAGCC
>DASRLB010000211.1:0-2718 GCA_035648695.1 Acidobacteriaceae bacterium
CTCATAGAACCGGATAATCAACCCATCGCCGTCGGTCTTCTTCACCGCCGTCAGCACCACATGTCGCGCATCCACGCCGACAAACGAATGCTCCGCCGGCAACGCGCCATCATGCGCCGCCACCTGCATCGCCTTCAGCCGATAGTTGAACTCATACCCATGCCGGGTGCTAAGCGCCTGCTTCCAGTCGCCCGCATGAGGATACAGCCCGTACTCAAAACGATGCTCCTCGCGGTCCGCATTCGCATCCGGCCACGTCGGCGCGCGCAACAAAGTCAGACGCAGCAAGTTCCCCACCGAGTCATACCCATACTTCGAGTTGTTCAGCAAGCTGAACCCATGCTTGCCGTCGCCCGCATCGGCCCAGCGCAGCGCGGGAACTTCAAACCGCGCCTTTTCAAAAGAATTGTCCCGAGTCGTCGCCCGTTCGATCGTTCCATACGGAATCTCGTACGTCGCCTCTCCACTCGACGCCGCCAGCGGAAACGCCGCCTTCAGCAGCACATGCTTCTCGTGCCAGTCGATATCGTTCGCCACCACGGCATGGTCCGCGCCGGTATACAGCGTAATCTCCTGCACAAACTTCGACCCCTGCCACGTCCGCGCCACGCGAATCGTCGCCCGCAGCGGCCCGGCTTCCACCAGCTTTACCTCGTCCACCTCATGCAACAAAGTCGGCGCCACATCCAGCGTCCCCGGATCGATATTCCAGGCGTCATAATCCTTCGGCGTGTCCTTGAAAGCCTGCAACTCATTCCCGCATCCACCCACGGCAATCGTCTCAAACGCAGCCTTCTTGTCGAACAGCGACGTAATGCATCCCGTCTTCGCATCGACCTTGATCCGCAGCGCCGCATTCTCCAGCGTCAGTCCCGAAGCCTTCAAGTCGCTCGCAAACTCCCGCTTCCCGTCGACCGCCCGCAGCACAACATATCCCATCGACGGAACATCGCTAGCCCGGAATAGCAGCTTGTACGTATGCGTTGCGTCATCATGCGACACGACTTGCGAAGGAACCACCTGCCCCTTCGGGTCGAGTAGCACAACACCCGTCACCGCACCCGGCATCTGCACAGAAACTTCTGCGACACCGCCGCGCTGCCATCCCAAAGAATTAAATACCACCACCGGCACTCCCGCCGCCACCCGCGTGTCGATATGCGCCGTGATCGTATCCAACGACTTCTCCGACACCTCATTCGCCGCCCACCTTACCTGGTCGTAATCCTTCTGCGCTTCCTTATAAATCGTTGCAATCCCCGACCCCGCCGCCAAATCATGGAACTGGTTGAACAGCACATGCTTCCATCCGTCCGTCAGTTCTTTCTCCGGATAAGCCTGCCCATCCAGCCACGCTAGGGACGCATACTTCTCCGCATCCAGCAGCCACTCCTCGCTGTTGCGCATATTGCGCTTCTGGTCGGCCTGCGTCGTAAACACGCCACGGTGATACTCCAGATACAGCTCATCCTTCCACGTCGGCACGCTGATCTCCGCAGCCGGCGGAGCAGGCAATGCCGTATCGCCCTTCGCCAGCGTCTTGTAGTTCCACGTCGGCGAGTCCGGATTCAGCTTGCCCTCGATCCCCGAAAAATAACTCTGCGCCGTCCCAAACTCTTCCTTCGGAATCACCTTGCCCAGCTCCATCCAGTGCAGCCCTTCGTCGAGCATCGCGCGAGTCGGTCCGCCGCCGTGGTCGCCAACGCCGTAGAGGTCCATCATCTGCATCATCCCCGGCGAAAACTGCCGCGCCTGCGCCAGGTCCTTCGACAACCGCGTCGGGTCGAGGTTGGTGTTCGCATAGTCATGCGGAAAATACGTCAGCACCTTGCTGCCGTCCGGCGATTCCCACCAGAACAACTTCAGAGGCAATTTATTCGTGTCGTTCCAGAACATCTTCTGCGTCACAAAGTAGTCGATGCCCGACCGCTTATAGATCTGCGGAAGCTGCCAGTTGTACCCAAACGAATCCGGGTTCCACCCAATCCGCGTCGTCTTCCCATACAGCCTCTGGAACGTCGCCTGCCCCACCAGCAACTGCCGCACCAGCGACTCGCCATCCGGCATATTCAGGTCCGGCTCCAGCCACATGCCGCCAACCAGCTCCCACCGCCCCTCCTGCACCCGCTGCTTGATCTCCGCATTCAGCTCGGGATACTTGTCCGCCATCCACTCGTTGTACTGCGCCGCCGACTGCGTGTACGTATACGTCGGATACTCCCGCATCAACTGCACCGCGGTCCCAAACGTCCGCTTCACCACATCGACCGTCTCGGTCCACGGCCACAGCCACGCCACATCGATATGCGAGTTCCCGGTCAAGTGCAACGTCGCCGTCTGCAACAACGGCCGCAGAGCAACAAGAGTCCCCTGCGCCTTCTCCAGCGAAGCATCGAACGCCTTCTGGTCGCCGCGATCCAGCGCCGCCAGATCGACCTCACCCACCGCCTTCAGCAACGTATCCCGGTCCGCCGCAGACCCCGGCGCCAAAGACGGCACCAGCGCCGCCGCCACCACAAACTCCTCCCGCAAATCTTCCGGATTCGGCCGTCCCTCCGCGAAACTCACCTTCATCTGCACGCTGTTGAACGTCTTGTCGTCCACCGACGCCAGCACCTTCACCGCGACCAGCACTTTGTCCCCGGGCTTGGCATGATCGAAGATCTCCACCGGCTCCAGGTCCTCGCCCATCGCCACGCGCCGCCCGTTGAAGTAAAC
>DASRLB010000212.1:0-16011 GCA_035648695.1 Acidobacteriaceae bacterium
TCGTTGTTGGATGGGTTCAATATGCTCGACTTGCTAAAACTGAAGACCTTTCATGTGGTTGTCAACAGGGGGAACTTTACTCGTGCCGCCGCAGAACTGGGCTATTCGCAGTCAAGCGTGACAACACACGTTAAAGCCCTCGAGCGCGAGTTGGGTGCTGCCCTTATTGAGCATCGCCGTTTTTCAAGGAAAGTTGTCCTCACGAGCGCGGGCCGCCGCGTATTCGAGTACGCCGGAAGGCTCCTGGCGCTCGCCGATGACACGAAAGCTGCCGTCAAAACGGACGAGGGCATTCAAATATCTGCGCTCTAAGAATGCTGAGCCGGATCAGCCAACGTCCATGCCCACAAACCTGGCCACAATGGAAGCCGTGGTAACGCTATCTCCAAACTTGCGAAGAGCCTATCCGCTGCGGGACCCCTCATCAGCCCGAAAAAGAGATATCTTCCGCTCCGGTCTGCTTCAACAAATCCTTTACCCGGGAGATCTGGTCGGATGTTTCGCAATGCACCGATAACAACACCCCGCAGTCTTTAACCCGGCCTTCGTACCGCTTTGCCTCGTATTCCGGAATACCCATGCCGACAAGTGCTCCGACCAACCCGCCAACCGCACCGCCGACTCCCAAACCCGCAAGGGCAGCCATGATGGGACCAGCCGCAATGAACGGGCCGATGCCCGGAATTGCTAATGCGCCGATTCCGGCCAATAGCCCCAGTGTCCCGCCGATGACACCTCCGGTGGTCACGCCGGTGGTGTTCTTCTCGTGTGCGAACTCTTCCGAGCTCTTGGTGTCAGGTAGCAGCACCGAAATGTCGTCATGCGTGGACCCCCCTGCCACTGTCCGAAATTCAACGAGATGACCGACGGCGCTTTCTGCCTGAGCTGCTCTTGTAAATACCGAACACCGCTGTATTTGTGCCCGCCATGCTTACACTCTCGATATAGTTGCGGTCGCTTTGGTGTCAGCGCTCGCTTCGCCCGAAGAAGAAATGTCTTCCGCGCCGGTTTGCTTCAGAATGTCCTTCGCAAGCGTGACCTGCTGGGATGTAACGCAGTGAGCCGAAAGCAGGACGCCGCCTTCCTTGATCCGACCTTCGTACCTCTTCGCTTCATACTCCGGAATACCCATACCGACAAGCGCACCGATCAAACCACCGACGGCGCCTCCCACGCCGAGGCCGGCGAGCGCCCCCATGATCGGGCCTGCCGCAATGAACGGACCAAGTCCGGGAATCGCCAGAATTCCGATGCCAGCGAGTAAGCCGAGTGTTCCTCCGATCACTCCGCCCGCTGTGACACCCGTAGCGGTGCCTTCCGGTGCCTTCGTGTTCTTCTCGTGGGCGAAGTCCTTCGAGCTCTTGTTATCTTGCAGCAGGACGGAAATGTCGTCGTTTGTAAATCCTGCTGCCAATAACCGATCAACGGTCTGTTCCGCCTGGTTCTCCGTCTTATAAATGCCGAAAACTGCGGTCTTCTTTCCTGACATGAGATATCTCCTTCTGGCTTTGTAAACTTTACCGCTTCACGGATAACTGGTTGACCACTTTGTTTGGACTGCCGGCTGAGTCCGTCGCTTTGGATACGATGGATGCCATCTCGGCGTCCGAACGAACCGGTCCTTTGAGTGTCACGGTTCCGTCTTGACTAATGATCTTGACATTGTGGGCGTATGTTGAGAGGGATTTGTCAGCCATGACCGCGCTACGGATCTTGGCCGTTAGAGCACGATCGGCGGGATTCATTTTCTGTTGATCGGCGGTTGCTTCTCCCGGACTCCGATCCCGCTTGTTCACCTTGGTGTTGTCTGGCTTCGTCGGAGAATCCGACTGAGCGTGGATGGGGACTACCCAAGAAGCTCCTAGCAGAAAGGCGAAAGCCATCGTGCAGGTCTTCAGCATGTGCTTGTTGTTCATGATAGAAAGCTAGGCAAGTCTATGCCCAATTCGCAAGCGAAGTAGAGGCAAAGCGTCATTCTCCTGTGCAGTAGCGCATTTAGCCTGATCCGGCACGCCAGCAGTTTGCTGGGGCCGCACTCCAGAGCTGACCATCCTTCGCCGTGCGGCGATACATCGTCGCCAGTTGAGGTGGTTGCTGGCGATTGATATACCGGATCCTATTACGGAGTGGCTCTACACGCCGAAGAGTGTGCATTGGTTGCAGTCGAGCGTACATGGAATACTGCATGTTTCTCCGATTCCCTGCCCGAACTTCACGTGTCTTGCCAGCCCTGTCTGACGCGCCAGGTGGCTGAGTTACCGGGGGAATCTACGAACGAAAACGGCCGACGCGCAGATCCATCACGAATAACTCAGCGAACCAAGCGACGCAACTGAATTACTGCTGTTTCAAATGAATCGTGACGCTGCCCAACGTGTTCAATGGAGACGTTACGTCTCCGGAACTCGCGTTCTGCAGGAAGTAAACGGTACCGTCAGGTATGTTTCCGAACGCGACGGAGCCACTAGAGCCGCCATTAAACACAGGGGTGCCGCCTGGTCCGCCGATTCGCAACTGGGTCATAGAGATGCCAGGCGCGTTAAAGGTCAATACAGTCGATCCTAGCGAGCCGCCCGAAACCAGGATTGGGTTCGGCGTAGCGCTCAAGATTGTGACTTCTCCTTGATCTGCCGTTGCTGATGCGGTATTGATCGTGCCATTTACGCCTGCGGGAAAGAATCCGCCGGAGGTCGCATTGGCGGCGCCTCCATACGCGAGGAAGAGCACCTGACCCGGTGACCTTACTTCAGTGAGCGCGCTACTGTTGGTGGAAAAGTATTGCGCACCGGATGGCGGCGGAACATGGTCTACCGAATCGAGGGCAGTCGTGGAAATTGAGTTCCGCGCGATTAGGAGGCGGATGTTACCGGCATGCTCGGCTTCCACCGCCAGGATTCGGGCCGCGTACCCAATAATGGCGTAATTCTTAAGCTGGGGCGCGGCGCCCCCATAAGCAGTGACGCCAATATCTTCGAAAATGCGGGCCAGGGTTAGGAATTCTGTCTGGTTACCGAAGCCAAAGCCCAGAGCATCCAGCTTGATAGCTGGTTTTGCGATCGGCGTACCGCCGAGTCCCTTGATTGCGGATTGCAGCAATGTCACGTGCGTTTGTTCGTTCGCCGCAAGCTCTTGCGCCACCGCTTGAACGACGGGATCGGAGAATGCCACTTGCTGGCCTCCGGTCGTGGCACCCGGGGCGCCGTTTCCGGTGATAACAACGGACGTGTTAGCTAGCCGCTTGCCTGTTGTGGCAACAATGTAGAACTCGGCTTCTAGGTACTCCAGATTGAGCGCGAAGTTGAGAATATCTATGTCGGTGACAGGCGGCGGACTCTGGGCCTTTCCTTCGCTGGTCGCAAACGCCCCGATCGCGGCTGCTACGCCAATATTCCGAACGAAAGTCCGGCGATTACCTGAGGCTTCAATCGAACGGTCTCCATTGACACTAGTACGCATGAGTGCTCCTTTGCACGTGAAGTTGTATTTTGCGATCTCAAAGATCTGCATACCGCCTCGGCATTGCACGTAGAGAACCAGACGGACATCGTAGGAACAATGGTTTCACCATTACTGGGTTCACTATTTATGATGGGAACAACAGCCGTCGAGCGGTTTCCATAGTGCCCGTACACACTAGCGGTACTTTGTTTTCGTTACCTTGCCCTTCGAGAAGGTTCCTGCGACGACCATACATGGTCGTGTGCGGCGATGCATCGTCGCGAGCCAGAGGGCGTCCCAGTACTCGGCTGGCTGAGTTCAGTCGAAGCAGCACGTGACTCCAGTTTGCGCTGCAATTTTCCCGGATTTGCCACCCGGCATATACTGGGGGAAACCCTTGCTTTCTAGTATGGAATGGGGGATACTGCGATTTTCGATCAGAAAGGCATCCCATGTTGACTGGGAAACGATTAAGGCTGGAAAGAGCCACTCTCGCTATCGACGGCTGTACCGGCAAACGGCGTGCAGCCACGATTTCCGCGCGGCATCTGTCATCAGAGTTGTCGTTGGACCAATAACGGTGACGGCATGGCAGACGTGCTGTGGGAAGGCAGAATACTCGGGATGTTCGCGATTGACGTAGATGTGCGCGGCACCGAAATTACGGAAACAGACCGGGCCTATCTGCGCACCAGCGGTTGAAAACTGAGCGCCCGAACTTGTCGGAGGACGGACGCTCGCTGACCGCGCGGGAGGATTGGCGCGGTGCAGATAGAAGCCTTAGAGAGGAGTTTTTTCATTTGACATACGCTCAAACACAGTTGAATTCTCCCGTTCCGCTAGAGTCCGTCCTGTGTACCGAAGAGCTGAATCGCCGCCCAGCGCGGCAGCCGAATCTTGAAGCGCTCACCAGTGCTCTGGTAACGCTGGCTAAGACACTGGCGAATTCGCCTGAGCGGGTCCTGCAACAGCTTGTTGAAACCGCCCTGGAACTGTGTCTGGCTCAGTCGTCCGGGATCAGCCTGTTAGAGGAGGAGGACGGCCGCAAGATTTTCCGCTGGCACGGCGTTGCGGGCGAGTACGCACCTCATCTTTGGGGCACGACACCTCGCGAATTTAGTCCCTGTGGAACGGTGTTAGATACGGACGCCGTCCAACTGATGTCGCATCTCGATCGCCACTTCACGCAATTCGCTCAAGTCGAACCTCCGATAGCCGAAGCGCTCCTCGTTCCCTTTCACGTAGCCGGGAAAGCGGTCGGCACGGTCTGGATCATCTCTCATGACCAGACTCGGCAGTTCGACGCTGAAGATGCGAGAGTGTTGACGACGCTGGGAGAATTCGCCGCAGCCGCGTATCAGGCCCTGTCCGGGACGCTTCCGTTGAAGAGTATTTTCGCTACGATTCGGGAGCCTCTTCTTGTTTTGGACGGCACGCTTCGAGTCCGCGCAGCAAGCCAATCCTTTTACCGGACCTTTCAGGTAAAACCGAGTGTCACGGAAGGACGCCTTCTCTCCGAACTTGGAAATGGTGAATGGAATGTCCCAGCGCTGCGCGCACGCTTGGAAGCAATGTCGCCCGAGGAAGACATGTTCGAGAATTTCGAAGTAAAAAAACATTTCCCTGCGCTGGGGCAGCGGGTGATGTTACTGAATGCCCGCAAACTCTGGCGAGAGGACAACCCTACTGGGCTAGTCCTGCTGGCTATTGAGGATATTACCGATCGCAAACGTCTTGAAGAAGAACTACTTCATTCACACCAAGATTCGCCGCGAGAGCGCAACCGGCTGGAACACATCGCCGAGGGAATCACTGAAGTCAAGAACGCTTTTAAGGAGATCATCGGAAATAGCACGGCCGTACATGGGGTCATGAAACAGGTAGAAGTGGTTGCGCCCACCGATGCGACCGTGTTGATCCTGGGAGAAACCGGTACCGGCAAGGAGTTGGTCGCGCGCGCCATTCATAAAATGAGTTCCCGCAGGAATGCTCCTTTCATCACGTTGAACTGTGCTGCCATTCCTACTGGACTGCTGGAGAGCGAGCTATTCGGTTACGAGAAAGGAGCATTCACTGGCGCCTTGTCACAAAAGATCGGCCGGTTTGAATTGGCGCATCAGGGGACCCTTTTTCTTGATGAAGTGGGGGATATTCCCTTGGATTTGCAGCCTAAGCTGCTCCGGGCTTTGCAGGAAAAGTCCTTCGAAAGATTGGGTGGGACCACAACGATTCCCATCGACGTCCGGCTGGTGGCGGCCACGAACCGGAATCTGACCGAGATGATGAAAGCCAAGCTCTTCCGCAACGATCTCTACTATCGGCTAATGGTTTTCCCCGTCATCACACCTCCTTTGCGAGACCGCCCTGAGGACATACCCGTACTCGCCCGGTACTTCACCAGGAAGTTCGCGGCAAAAATGGATCGTGAGATTGACAAGATTCCTACAGCCACGATGGAGGTTTTGATGAATTGGCCGTGGCCCGGGAATGTACGGGAGCTAGAGAACTTCATTGAAAGGTCGGTCATTCTTTCGGCGGGTTCCAGCCTTCGCGCTCCCGTGGCGGAACTGCGCGCCGAGGCAGTGGAAACCAAGGGCGGCCCGACGCTTGAGGAAGTGGAGAAAAATTATATTCTGCACGTTTTCCGGGACACCGGTGGCGTCATCAGCGCTACGGCGACGCGATTGGGCGTTCCCCGTACAACCTTAACCGCCATGATGAAGCGACTCGGAATTTCGCGCAGTGATCTTTGACCCTGCTGCCAGTAGGTGGGTAGCCGTGGGCGGAGCGGGGTCGCGTTTGCGTTCTGCAATCGCCCCCGTTATCGGTAGTGTCGCCCATTCTCCGTTCGATGACGGATAATCCGCAAGGATATACGGCAATGGATATTTCGGCCCGTTGTCGTCCGCAAAGAATCTATCCGAACGTTTGCAGCGGCCCGGACCGGCAGAATCATCGTGTTTTGGTTTCGCGAAGGCCGAGTGTGGACCGCGAAGCAGGCGATCCGGTTCCTAGTTCCGATGTAGTCAAAATTGTAGCTGCTCAAAGCCTCCAAATTCCAAACCGTTCAACATGCCTCAACAAGCTCGCCGCATCTGCTCGAGAAACCTAAGCATCAGAAAACAGGCGATTTCGGCAGAGTGCCAGAATCTGCCTTGGGCGCAGGGGATCGCATTATTATTAGATTCAATAACTTACAGATAGATCACCTGTCCAAACAACAGGTGGTCGGGTCCTGAAAAGCCCAGCAGGGGTATTTTTCCGCGACTCACCAAGTTGAAACGTGAGGAAACTTTAGCCACAATTCTCGCTACAGCCCTCCTCTGGAGAATTGCTCATGCTGTTACGTGATTCAAATTAAGGATGTTCTCGCCGTAAGACTGGGGGGCGCGCACCTGTTGGTACGCCGGGTGCGGCTACAGCCGGGTGCCAGTGCCCGATCAAGGCCCGCCACTTAAATGCAAGCGAAAAAGAGAAGGACAACGTTGGTCTGCGCAAATGTATACGGCCTTTGGTGGAGTATAGGTGGTGATGCCGCGTAGCGCGCGGCAGATTCACAAGCGTGGAGGACCGAATGAAATACTGCATCCCAACACTGCTCCTTTTGAACACCTTGGCCGTTGGACAAGAGACTTCGGCCTTGTCGCTCAAGACCCACGTCGCCCTGACAAACGTCGACGGACGCATGGATCACTTCAGCGTGGATATCAAGGGTCAGCGTCTTTTCGCATCCGCCCTGGGCAACAACACGGTCGAGGTGATTGATCTACAATCCGGCCAGCTGGTCCGGACGCTAACGGGTTTGGCTGAGCCCCAAGGATTGTTCTACGATGCTTCGGCCAATCGACTGTATGCCGCCAACGGTGTTGACGGCGCCACGAAAATCTTCGATGGCGCGACATTTCAGCTCCTCGACACGGTGAAGTTCTCCGACGACGCCGACAATATTCGCTACGACGCCCGTAGCCGCTCAGTCGTTGTGGGATATGGCGGGGAAAAGGGGCTGAGGGGACGGCCGCAGGGATCTGGGGCACTGGGGATTCTGGATTCCAGCGGAAAGTTGAGTCGGGAGATTGTCGTGGATGCCCACCCCGAATCGTTCCAACTTGAGAAGACAGGAACTCGCGTTTTCGTGAATGTGCCGGATAAGCAGGAAGTCCAGGTCGCCGACTTCGGGAAGGGCACGATTCTCGCCCGTTGGCCCACCACAGTCCCCAAGACGTGTTTCCCGATGGCGCTCGACGAGACTCATCACCGGCTGTTTATCGGATGCCGCGCGCCGGCGCGCTTGCTGGTCATTGACACGGAAAGCGGCCGGACGGTAGCGTCGCCCGAAATTGTCGGCGACACGGACGACCTCTTTTACGACGCGGCAAGAAGCCAGATCTATGTGATCGGAGGTCAAGGCTTCATTGATGTCTTGCAGCAGAAAGATCCCGATCATTACGAAAGGATCGCGCGCTACGCCACGCCAGCCGGTACACGAACCGGACTCTTCGTGCCCGAATGGGGGAAACTTTTCGCTGCTGTGCCGCACCGAGGCGAGCAGCGCTCCGAGATCCTTGAGTACGACGCAAAATGAGGCGCAACTCCTTCATTCGTGCTCTTGTTGCCTGCTTCGGACTGACGCTGTGTCTTCCGGGACAAACGTTAAAGAAGGTCGGCGTGATCGATCTTCCGGGCCCGAAAGGAGAGCGCTTCGACTATTTGACGATGGACGATGAGGACCACTACCTGTTGTCGGCACACTTCGGTCCCGGTATTTTGTACGTCATTGACGTGCGGACAAACCAACTCGTCAAGACGATTCCCGGCGTACCGGGAATTACCGGTCTCGAATACGTTCCCGGACTTCGCAAGGTCTATACATCCGACTGGGGAGAAGACAAGATCGGCGTCGTGGATCTCCACTCCATAAGTGTCGTCAAGCGATTGCCAACCGCCGAAAAGCCAAACGGGAACACATACGCGGCTCCGTTCAGTAAGGTTTACGTGTCAGATACAAATGGCAACGCGGTTGCGGTCGTCGGCGTGGACAAAGACGAGATCGTCAAGACCCTGAGATTCGACAGCGAAACCGGAATGTCGCAGTACGATTCGGTCGCCCGAAAAGTGTACGTCAATCTCCGGAGCGTGAACCAGGTCGCGGAAATTGACCCGGCTACGGATACCGTGGTCGGCCGGTATCCGGTGGAAGGGTGCCAAGGCAACCACGGGATGGCAATGGACTCGGAACATCACCGGGCATTTCTGCTCTGTGGCGGCAGTAGAGCCCTAACCGTGTTCGCCCTGGATTCACATCGCGCCATTGCGCACCTGCCGCTCGCCCAGGGGAGCCGATGTCGTCAAATTCGATCCGGGCCTCGGCCGTATTTACGCCGCCTGTTCCAGCGGAGTGATTGGCGTGTATCAGGAGGACGATCCGGGTCACTTCCGTAAGCTCGAAGGTTTTCCGGTCCAGCCGATGGTGCATAGCCTTGCCGTGGATACCGCCGCGCATCGGGGTTTATGCTCCGGAGCAGCAGGAGGACGGCCGGCCCTGTAACGCCACGGCGGCGTGTTACGGTTCAGCGTCAAACGGAGAAGAGGCGTTTTCCGTTAGTGTAAATTCCGCCCTTCGGGCGGGGATTTTCAAGGCATTTGAGTCTTTCGATCCGATGATGCGTGAATGAAGCGCGAGAAGTGGGTTCCCGCGCTCCTGGTCATCGTCTCGATGAGCCCACCAGGGCTATCCCTCGGCATGGTTGAATCCCTGCAGAGCGCTTCTGTTTCACCTGGCAAAATCATTGTAACTCCGCGTCTCATGCTGCCTGCTGCCTGCGCAGTTGACGCTGTTTACCTGCCGTTTCGAGCTTCCGATCCCGCGCCGCGTGAACGTTTGCCGGCCCGCCCGACGTCATCTGAGAGGGCCGTGTAGATTTTGCGCGCTCCCCAACGCTTTCACTAGGGCTTCAGCGCTTTGGCCTGATCGAGATGAGCGTGTAGCTTGGGAAGCGCGCTATGCGCGTAACCTTTAATGTCCGAGTCAGCCGAGCTGGATTGATCGTCCTTCTCGAACTCCGCCAGGTCCCTTAGATGGTCCTCGATGACCTCGTGTACAAACTCGGTATCAAACTCGATACCGCTCAAGCGAGATAATTTGACTGCGGAAGGGTCAGTTTTCGTCGGGTCGGGAAGGGCCACGCCCTTGAGTCTCGCGAGTGCTTCCACCTGCGCATTCGACAGCACCTGGTCATCCAGGATTCGCTGGGCATAGACTTTCAAATCATTGTTGGTGCCGCGCTCAATACCCAGCGTTGCCAGTTGAACTTCGTGAAGCCCGCTCTGCGCAGCGTCCAAGATGAATTTGCGATCGTCCGCGGAAACGGTAATAGCACCGCCGCTGGGATTCTGTGCCCGACTCAAATTACTTTGCAGCAACAGGAGACAGCCACCAAAGGCCAAGATCATCAATCGATAGGGCGACATTTATCTACACTCCAACATAAAGGCCGTGTATGTTGCCTGCCGTTACGGTGGCGGCACAGCCGCTCATCGACCGGCCCTCGACGTCCTCCAAGCTAGACACGATTGTTTTCAAAGGAGAAGTCAATGTCACCATTTCGTGCCGGAGGGTGGCCACGCCGTCGAGTGTCACCAGCGACTCGGAGTCCTGCTCAAGTTCTATGGCCGTGCCGCATGAATTCTTTGACCATACGGGGTTACTGAGCGGCAGCTTTCGTTGCCGCCTGTACTACAGGAGCAGGGGCCGTCTTCTTCGCCGCTCTGTTTTTCGCAGCTTTCTTGATCGGCGTACTTTTCTTCGCCGTCTTTGCTGTTGGCACTTTTACCGCCGCCTTTTTAACAGCGGCCTTTGTCTCGGGGAGTGCGGCTTTCTTTGCCGCTCGGTCTGCCTTCGCCGCCGCCGCGTTTTTCCCGGAGGATGCTTGCAAACCCACAGCCTCCTTCGCCCGAGCGACAGCAGCCTTCGCATCTTGAAGCACTTTTCGTAGGTGCGGCGCACTTGCTGAATATCGCTCCGTCACATCCGACATCAATGCCTCAATCTTGGCTAGCCGCTTGAGAGCCTTATTCGCTTTCATGACATTGGCACCTTTCGACTACCAGACTACTCTACTTGAACAACATTCACGAGCAAGACCACCGAGCGATCAAACGCCGGGTGAACGTTAAGCAGGGATTCCGAGAATTCCAGGCGGCGCAGCGAACGATTCAGAGTTATGAGGCGATGAACATGATCCGGAAGGGGCAGGTTCGGTGGGTGAGCGGAACTGATGTTCGGCGTCAAGTTCAGTTCATCAACAAGCTCTTCGAATTGGCCTCCTGAGCTCGCGGCATCGACCGTCTCTCCGCCCAACTCCTGTGAGCCCATCAAACGCCAATCGAAGGTTGCAACACTACCCAGTAACCGATGCTTCATCGTTTGGGGTCGCAGTCTTCGATCCACGGCCCGGACCCCTTTGAGCATTAATAGCGAGAGCGTCCAGATTCGCTACCCGGCCAGGATCACCGCGAGATAGACGAACACGCGTTGGGTTACCCGCGCTGTGGCGCTTTGCTCGTACCGCATCCGGGATGGCCGCAACTACAGACGATGTCGGCCGTCTTGGCTTCACCCTCACAGAACGTGCTGCAATACTTGGTTCCCTGTTTTACGGTGCACAGACAACTCGGATGAGCGCATTTATTCGGTTGAGATGCCATTACGTTTCCTTCTAGCTTAAAGGGGGCTACTTCGCCGCGATCTTGGATACCGTGACGGTGTCGCCTTTCATGGTTCCTGTAAGTTGAATGGTTTCTCCCGCGTGTACCTTCAGCGCCGCTAGTTTTTGATTCGAGATATTGTAGACCTTGCCATCGCTAACGAAAACATACTTGCTGCCAGCCTTGATGCAAGCGAGCGTGCAATCGCGGTCGGTCTTCAGCTTGTTGTCCCCGGCCATCATTTTGGCGTGGCTCATGCCGCACGCGCTATCTGAAATCTGCCCCGTCCAGGTCGCTGCAAATGCAGAGAGTGCTGAAGCGAGGGCTACGAACGCGATTTTCTTGATCATGATACGGCTCCCTAAGTGAAGCATAACACCGAATCGCTTTCCTGCTTTTTAGTTCTCGCTCCTCCGCGCGGGCGACCAACGCGGTGGCTTTGATCGTGAGTATCCGGTGGTTGCGAACCTGCCCCACTGGTGTGGTGAAGTACGCCGTTGCGATCCCGCCCGTTCCACCAGCGCTGCTGGTGCCGGTGATCGTGCTGCGTACCGCAGTTGGCCCCTTCAGATTGCTCCGTCGCGAGAGATACTGTTAATCCGGATTGCGCGCCGATGCACCATGTACGGTGTTGCGCAACGGCCGGTCGACGCCTCGCACCTCCGATGGCAAACCGGACCTATCGGGGGTTATGGCAGGCGGCAAACAATTGCCCTGCGATGGCATCAACCGCGTCTGCACGGACCTGCCGGTGGAGTCGCAGTTCTTCGATATCGGCGTGGACTTAAAGCAACGTCTGCCGTATCAGCACTGGGCCCGGGAAAGAATGAAGAATCGCCGGATGAAGAAGAAAATGAAAGAGCAGATGAGTAGCAATTCGGCGACGGCCGGCTCGCAGTGATCCAGCGGCTACCCATCCGGTGTATTGCGCGTGGAGGTGGCCGCTAAAGAAGCGATTGTGCATGACGGGCGCGGAGCCGCAAACTAGGAGTACATGAATTGCTCCAGCGCGGTATCCTTGGCCCGCCACACGGTTGCCGCATTTCTTGAAGGCGGTATTGCCTGGTGATCCAGCCGACCTACGCCGCCGCGCACTTAGCGGCCGGTTCGCATTTATAGCCATTTGGCGACTCATTCCGCCTTAGCGCAATTCTCCGCTGAGCATGCCGCCACGCTACCCGATGCGGCGACTTTAGCCGCTTTGATCGATTCCGCTTTTTGGACTAGCCTGCGCCGGGAGGAAGGCTACGTCCCCCGTATTTCCCTCGCGTTCGTTGCGCCGGAGCTTCGGGTACATCCGAGACTGGGTAGAAAAGAAGATTCGGCGCCATCTGGCCGGAGCCGCTCAGCGCCAGGGCTTCGGATGGAAGCGGTGGAGCAGGGAATGGCTGTATGGGACCTTGGGACTCTTCTATGGGTACCGAGTCTCGCATCCGCAGTCATCTTCGGCAGCCGCCCCATCTTGATACACCTCATAACCCTTGCTGCGAACCGTGCAGGAGTATGTAGTGCGGTAAATCCGCACGCTACGTGCGATGTGGCGGACATTGGAAACGGGGCTACGGAGAATCCTAACCGGGCACGAACGGGGAAACCCCGGATACAAGTCAAGGACGATCCTACGCGCTACCGCGCCAGCGTCCGACCCTACCAGGGCCGGGCCGCGCGGACCCCTGCGGCGAAAGACCCATTGAGGATTAACTCAGATGAGTCGTCGTCGGAGAATTGAGTTGCCACTAGCCAGGGAAAGACTCGTCATGGAACCGTCCCGGTGCATAATGGATCTGAACGTTACGGGCGCGCTAGCCCTGAATCGGTGCCTCGCTGAGCCGGTCCTTCCATTCTCTCTTGCATGGCTCGATAAACCTCGCGAACCTTCCGGCACACCGTAGTCGGAGGCTCCGCGGGTTTCGACACTTCCATTTGCAAATTGAGGCTGGCATGCCGGATGCGCCCGCATACCGAGGGATTTTGGCCGCCTCGCAGCGCAGAGCATGCCGCTGCGGCGTGAGGAATCAGCAGCGAGAAAGGGCCTAGAGTTTAGCCCGTCTTCCCATGAGAAGGTAGATTATTAGCACGATAAGTAATATGCCGCCAATCCCGCCTCCGACCATCGGGCCGCCGTAATAGTATCCGCCGCCCCCGCCAAAAAGAAGCAACAGTATGATAATCACAAGAATAAGACTCATGAGCGTTTGTCCTCGAGTTCCGTTACCGACCCTTCAGATCCTTCTCGACAACTTTTCGAGCTGACCTTCGTTACGGCCTCCGTCAGCTCATCAGCAGTATAGCTGAACTTTGTGCACCGGTATTCGACCTTACGACCTTAGTGCACGTTGACACGATGTGCATCTTTTGGTCTGGTTTTGCTTTTCTCGTCAGCCACACATGCGGATGCTATCACGGAGTGAGTATTCCAGTCCACAGTCCGCCCAGTCATGGTGACAAGTGCGCGTTCGTGTGCGCTACTGGCAGTCCCTCGCAGTCAGCTTACGAACGCGCATTTGTCATGCCTGGCTGAAGGGAGTTGATGTGCGTGATTCAAGCGACGCGTCGTTCCTAGCGGTGGTGGAGCTCGCCGACTTGCGGCACTGAAACCACACGCCCCAGTGTCGGCGGCTGGACCGATCGCGGCTCCGGCGAATCCTTCTCCAGCGAAAGATGCGTTCTTGATCGGTGATTTGGTGCTGGCTCATGATCGGCGCCGCATCTTCCACTTCAACGTGACTGCCCATCCAACCGCCGAATGGACTGCCCGACAACTGATCCAAGCATTCCCCTGGGATTCTGCGCCATGCTATCTATTGCGCGAATCGAGATGGAATCTTCGGCGAACACTTCGTGCAACAAGTGAGAGCCATGGGTATCAGTTGACATGGTTCTCCAGGAACAGTGCCACGTCTGCGATGGCGGCTTCCGGCGCCGGACCATGTATTTACCAACACAGGTCTCGCCAATCTCGATGCCGAGCTTGAGCAGTTCGCCGTGAATTCCGGGAGCGCTCCACATCGGATCCTCCCGGCTCATCCTGCGAATGAGATCACCAACGTCCAGCGGAACTTCTGGACGACCTGTGCGTCCGCGCCGGATCTTCCATCTCCAGAATAGTCGGAAGCCTTTGCGATGCTATGCGATGACCGTCGCTGGCGTCACGATGACGAGAACGGACCGCCAGTCAGTCCAGACTCCGACGACCGCTCGCCGAACCCACGCATAGAGCTCCACTGTGTACACCTCTCCGGTGTTCCACAAAACACAACTCCATGGGAATGTTCGATGGAACCAGTCTTCGACGGTCTGGTTTTGCTCCGCCGATGAACGCCGCTCACGCGGCGCTTACTGGTCTATTTTGCATCCGGCGCTTATATGTCGCGCTTGCTGGGCCAAGAATTGGTAAAAGCTGGCCGAGTATACAGGAGTAATCGGCGCTCTCCGCACGAATGGTATGTTCCTGCCATGCAATAGAGGCGAAACACCGTATTACGCAGTCATGTACTATCAATCGGGGGACTCTCATTGAGTCTTAGCGCCGACACTCAATATGCCGTTTCATAAAGCCCGTTTCGCCCGCAGCCGGCCGCCCGTTCGCATTCTCGCGGCGGCGGGCATGCTCCTGACCCTCGCGGCGTTGCTCGGCCGCAGGCCGGTCAGCCCGCCCCGCCGTGAAAAAGCCCGGAGTGAAACCGCTGAATGTCCAGGAGGAGATCGCCAATGTCAGGGCTGGCATAATTACACCCTACGGCCTGTACTTTCTGGGCGAGTCTGAAGCGCGCGAAGGCATTCCCGCCTCATCGAGAAGTACGGGCCGCGCAGCGAAACGCTAAGCGATCTGCATCTGAAGTTGCTGGATCAAGAGCCCGGCGTGTCGCTAAAGTGCTGGAACGAACCCGGCAAGCGCCACCGGATGGCTCCACGCATTGGTCGCTGCGCAAGATGGCGGCGGTGATGAAGGTCAATAAGAACCTGATTGCGCGCATCTGGAAAGAGGCAGATCTGAAACCGCACCGGCTGGAGCGCTACATGGCCTCCAACGATCCGCAGTTCGAAGAGAAAGCGGCAGCCATCATCGGAGTGTATCTGAATCCGCCCCAGAACGCCGCCGTATTCTGCGTGGATGAGAAGAGCGCCATCCAAGCGCTGGACCGGCTCGACCGCCGGTTGCCGTTATCGCCAGGGCGTGCCGAAAAGCACGGCTTTGAATACTACCGTCACGGAACGCTGTCGCTCTACGCAGCCCTGAATCCGCAGACGGGTGAGGTCCTCGGCCAGACCGCACCGCGGCACACCAGCCAGGAGTTCGTTGCATTCTTAGAGGAGGTCGTCGGCACGCAGCCCGTGGATCGCGAGGTCCACGTCATTCTGGATAACTTCGCCACCCACAAGACCGAACTGGTGAAGAGCTTCCTGGCGCAGCATCCCACCGTGCAGTTGCACTTCACCCCGACCTATTCGTCTTGGCTCAATCAGGTCGAGAGCTGGTTCAGCAAGCTTCAACGAGACGTGATCGACCGCGGCATCTTCACTTCCGTCGCCGATCTGAAACGCAAAATCCTGCGTTACATCCGCCTCTATCAGAAGGCCGCCAAACCCTTTCAGTGGAAATACTCTGATGTGCGCAAACGGATTCCGGCGTGGTAGCGATGTCTCAGGGACAGCCCACTAGATTCCTTCTCTTGATCTTGGAAACGGTTTCTTTCAACGCCTCCAGAATCGATTCTTCACTCACCCACGGGCCTTTTTCATTCATCGGCGCACCGGCTCGCTAGGGTGTCTGAAGACCTGGGATTGTATTTCATGAGTCACCCCTGATCGGGGGTCGGCTTCTGCTTCGCTTGACGCACAGCGATCTCAGCCAGCGTGATTCGGCCG
>DASRLB010000213.1:0-2747 GCA_035648695.1 Acidobacteriaceae bacterium
GCCTCAAGATCCCGTAAAACGATTCTCCGGCGTTCAAAGAGGGGTAGCCGCGACAGGTCAAAAGGGTTATCAGGTGTGCTTGAGCGTTGACTTGCACACCGAATGGTTTGGGTCCCACCAAAGCAGATGCAATACGCCCTCGCGCAGTATGCCCCAGATTCGTTGCGTACCGGTGAGGTGAAGCGAGACTACTTCCTCCACGTCGCTCTGTCCCGAATCCTTCAAGCGCTTCTTCGCAGACGACTCCAAATCGTCGACCGAAACGGTATGGTTTCGTTTTTTCGCTTCAATAAGGATCTGCGCCCAAGTCATCGTTTCAAAGTGTTTCAGCTTTTCGCGGATCTCATGAACCGTCACGGCATCAAGAACATGCCAGCCGTGCGGATCGCAAAACTCCATCTTTGAAAAGCGCCACGAGGGTCTCTTCGCGTGAAAACTCGTCGGGTCTACGGCCAGCCGCGGAGCCTTATCGACGCCCGGCGCGACGCGAAATTTCGGATTCTTGGCCACCCAGGTAGAAGGTTCAGAGACTTCCGTAATACTCGGCCATCGAAGCTAGAGTGATTTCGTTGGTGCCTGCTTCGCTCGGACCCAAGCCTCTTCGGGCTTCGATCCATGGCGTTTCCATGTGGGTGAGGTCGCTGAGCCACTGCGGGGAACGATCACCATAGAATTTGACGATCGCGTCCACGGTCGTCCGTTCCTCTTTTGCGAGATTCCCGGGATTCCCCAGGGGCCACGCGGCCACCTGAAATGTGCCGCGATGATGGCGGCACAGTTCCGGTGTCACTGGCCCGTTCGCCCACGCTTCGATTCGTGCTCGAAACAGCGGGCGATCCTCCCAAACGAGGGACCACGCTTGTGCGTAGTACACAAGTTTCTGCAGCTTCATCGCGCTTAGCGGCCAATACTCTTCACTTAAGTATCCGTATAAGGGTGCTGAAGTCGACGCGGCGAGTTGGGTGTCGGTCACGGGGGCGCAGGTTGTAATTGCTCATCTTGCGTTTGACACCGCGGAAGTTGATTCTGTTGCGGCTCGAACCGGCTCGCTCGTCGAGGATTTCGTCGAGAACGGTGTTATGAAAGAGTTTCCTCGCCTGAGGGGGGAATAGCGCCGAATCGGGTCATTCGTCGCCGGACAACCCGGACGGTGTGCAGGAATGAGAGCCTGTCCGGATCTTCATCGGCCTTCAGCGCCGCCTCATGCATCAGTCCGCGGATTGCGTAGTGGGCCATCATCAGACCGTAGAACTCCTGCCGAACCAGTTCCGGCGTCTTGCTGCGCAGTACGATCTGCGCGCCGCGCAGATGCGTTTTGAGTTCGTCGAAGGCGGTTTCTATTTCCCACCGCTCGTGATAGAGCGCGGCCAGTTCGGCCGCCGGTGCCAGTTCCGGATCGAGGATGGTCGTGATGAGCCGGTAGAGCGGCTCGGCGTCCGGAACGCCCTCCAGACGATAGTCGATGACGCGGACTATGATCGGGTTGCGCTTATTCCGGCGGTCGGAAGTCGAACCGTAGATCCGGCTGAGGCAAGAGCCGTCGGGAAGGCGCCGGTCCACGTCGAGTTGAGCGTTCTGCCGGGTTCGCCACAGAAGATCGGCACCGGTTTGCGCCGCTGCCTTCCAAAGCCTATAGCCGGCAAAGCCCCGGTCCGCCAGACACAGCATATCTTTGTTGAGCCGGCGCACGACATCGTGGGCCAGAGTGACTTCACTCACCGCATAGGCGTCCATGCGCGCGCCCCACAGTACGTGGGTTCCGCTCTCCAGCAACGACACGAAACGCAGCTTGGGGAAGGCGCTGGAGCCGCGACTGGCCCCGGGTCTCCCAAACGCCTTTTCGTTTTCCGCCGTATCGGCGACATCCAGTGTGCTGCCGTCCAAACTCACCACCCGCCATTGCCGATACCACGCGCCTTTGGTGTCCTTTACGGCAATCGGGCAGGCAATGCCTTCATAGAGTTGCCGCAGCGGTTCGGCACCCAAACGGCTTCGCGCCTGCGAGATACCCGATGGACCCGCAACTCTGACTTTCGCCGACGGATCCAGCAGCCACTGAACGCCTTCCAGCAGACAGCGCAGCACCTCCCCGTAAGACGATCTCATGTACAGCGCCAGCGCAATGACGTAGTACACGACCACGTGGGCAGGAAGATCCCGTTCACGAACGCTGGCTCGCTTCGTTTCCCTGAGAACCGCGTCCACCTTCTCGCGGGGGAAGAACTTCGCTACCACCCCCAGAGAAATGTAATCGGTAATCCGGCTGCCGGCCGGCAGGGATGCGACGGTGCGCGCCATCAGGCTTGCTCCCGCCCGCGGACTCGCGCCTCTCTGGCCGGAGCGTAACGAAAACGCCCTCGAATCGCCAGGTTAAAGTACCGCCCCTTTGAGGCTGCGGCGATCAGGCCGGCATGGACCGACGCTGGGACATCGAAGTATCTATAGATCGCCCGACTGCCAAACTCCAGTTGCAAAATCGCCCGGTTTTCATCGTATGCAACTGCCGACAGGGTGCTCGACTCCACTGCTGTAACGTTCATCAACAACCTCTTGGAGAGGCTGAGCTCTAAAACAGAATATCATAGAAATGTTGTTAAGTGAAGGGTATTGGGCCTAAGCGGTTTCGAAACCGACTTCTCGCGCGATGGCCGGTGGACCGTGTATGTTCAGTACCCGGAGCGGACCCTTTGGAAGGTTCGAACCGACGGCCGGGAGCGCACCCAGCTCACTTTTGCCCCTTTTCAGGC
>DASRLB010000214.1:0-6369 GCA_035648695.1 Acidobacteriaceae bacterium
TCTTGTGTACACTCTGTCATCAAAGGCCGTCCTTTTTCTGTTTTATAACTTCGTCTGACAACGCTGTTATGACAGAAAATACGGCCTTTTGCTATATATTTTTTTGCCAATACATAATCGCTCGTGAGAAATCCGGGCTAATCCCTGCTTCTAATCGACCGTCACTGTAAACGACGTACTGGCGATGACCGCACTGGAACTGCCTGCCGGCACTCCGGTCACGGTAACCGTGACCGTATAGGCGCCCGCGCTGCCGCTGGCCGCCGTGGCCAGCGAACCGCCGCTGCCGCATCCCGAAATCGCCCCCAAACCCCCAAACATCACCAGCAACGCCGCCAGCAAACGGACAGTCCGCATCGCCTTGCGCCGCCGGAACGGCATCAGGCACAACAGGCAGGCAAACATTGCCCCTCCGGCCGCCATGCCGTGGCTATTCTCAGCATGGACCGACGTCTGCGCCGTCGTCGAAACCGTCGCCACCGCCGCCGTCTTTCCACCCGCGGCAAGCGCAATGCTCACCGGCGTGAGAGTGCAGACCGGCTCGCTCGCCGCACTGCCGCCCGTCACGGAGCAGGCCAGCGCAACCGTCCCGGCAAATCCGTTGGTCGACGCGACCGAGATGCTGCTCGTTGCGCTCGCCCCCGAAGCCACAGTGAACGCCCCCGGACTCGCCGTCACGGTAAAGCCCGGCAGCGCCGCCGGTACAACCGAAACCGCAATCACCGAGGACGTCTCGACGACCGGGCCGCCGGTCCCCGTGACCGTAACATCCAGAACGCCCGCAGTGCCCGCCGTCGTATTAATAGTGAGCACCGAATTCGCCGTCGAGCTTGAACCAACGACCGCCGAAGACGGCGCAAGCGAGCAACTCCCCGCCGCCGTTCCACTGGCGGTGCTCACCGCGCAACTCAACGCCACCGTCCCCGCAAAACTGTTGACCGACGCCACCGTAACGGAGTCGGTCCCGCTCGCGCCTGCAATCAGCGAAAGGCTGGTTGCGGCGGGCGTGACCGTAAAGCTCGCAGGGGCGGTGACAACCAGCGCCAGCGCCGCCGAAGTCGAGCCGAGAAATATGCTATCGCCCGAGTACACGGCCGTAATCTCGTAAGTTCCAGCCGTTGGGAACGTCAGCGCGGAAGTTGTCGCCTTGCCCGAGCCACTCAGCGCCACCGCCGCTCCCAGAGCCGTGCCGTTCGAATAAAACTGTACCGTCCCCGTCGGAGCCGACGTGCTGGAATCGCCCAGCATGGCCGTAAAGCTGACCGTCTGCGAAGTCGAAATCGGGTTCGCGCTGGCCGCAATCGAAAGCGTCGTAGCCACCGTCGGCGTCGTCGATCCCGCCGCCGCAGTCAAAAAGTTGGTCACATCCAGCGAACCCAGCCCGGTCGCCAGATCGTAGCCCGTCGTCAGCCCGTACCCCGCCAGTCCACCCGTAAGCGCGTTGGCCGACGGCGTGCTGTTGTTGCACATCGACGGCGTCGCCGTGGAGCAGGAACTCACGCCGCTCGAAGCGGGCGTCGCATCGTGAAATACATCGTTGGAAGTCGTCGCGGCCAGCCGGTAGAACATCGGATTCAGATTGCCCTGCCGCGCGCCCAGCTTCTGGTCGAGCATCGCCGCGATGCCCGCCATCGAAGGCGACGAAGCCGACGTGCCAAAGGTGATGTACTTGAATGTCCCGCTGGCGCAGTCGTTGCCCACATCCGTCTGGCACACCAGGTAGCCGTCATGCCCGGACGCGGTAAACGACACATCCGGAACATCCCGCACGCCGTCCCCGGGAACGCCCACGCCGGTCTGCCACGAAGGCTTCGCCAGCAGCGTCACTCCGCCTCCGGTCCCCGACGCCTGAAACGTGGTCTTGCCATTGCTCACCGAGGCCGGCTCGTTCCACGCGCCCTCCGGGATATAGCCGATCGCCGAAACCTTCGTCGCCGAGTTGCTGCTCGCCCAGTAGCCGCTCGCGCTGTCGTTGAACTCCGTTCCGCCCACGCACGTCGCATACCCGCTGGCGCAGATCAGGTTCGTCGCCAGTACCTGCGTCGCCGGGAGCGTATTGGACCCGTCATCGCAGCCCGCCGCCGCATTGTCTCCCGACGAAACGAAAAAACTGATGCCCTGCGCCGCCCCCGTCTGGAAAAGCGAGTCGAATTTCTGGGAGTAGCTCGCACTGCCGCTCGAATTGCAGGAGCCGAAACTCATATTGACGATCGGGTCGTTCAGCGTCGAAATCTCATACTGCAGCGCGCTGAAGATGTTGTTGAAACTAAGGCTGGAGAACACCAGCAGATCGACATTCGTTCCCGGCGCCGTACCCAGGATGCGCTGCACATCGAGCGCCGCTTCGCCCTCGGAGTCGGCGTTGATCCCGGGATCGCCGCTGCCGGGAAGGACAATCTGGTTGGGCTGCGCCACCGAGAGCCCGAACACGCTGTTGAAGCCGGTAATATCGGCGGTCGCAATCCGCGAGTCGATCAGGTTGACGACGTGGTATCCCGACCCGGTGAACCCCGCGTTGTGCGTCGAGTCGATGTCGTAAATCGCATTGAAGTCCCCCGGCGTCACATAATGCGCGCTGGAACCCGAGTTATATAGCGGCTGGACGATATTCCCATCCACTTGCGCGGATCCGCCGCCTTTTGGCTCTGAACGCGAGTGAACATACGCCATGTGCTCCGAAAGGCCCTGAACCGACTGAATCACCCCCGAAAGCGCCTGCGGAATGGCCGGTTCGACCGTAGGCGCGTAGCGAGACGTATTCTCATGCCGGAAGTTATGCAGATTCGTCGCAAAGGCGCGTTCCACGACCGAAACCGGCCCACTGAAAGTAACGAAAACCCCGCCTGAGGCAACGCCGTCCACGGTCAACCCCTGCGATTGCAGCCAGTTCGTCACCGCCGTCAAATCGGCGGGCGCAATGCCGTACTGCTCCGCCGTTTGCTGCGGAGTCAGCCATTGGTGATAACGAGGCGAGTTGGGATTTTGCTGATCGGCCAGCAACTGCTCGAACGCCGCCTGCACCGGCGGCGACCGCGCCAGAATAAGGTGCAGGTTGTCCAGCCGGCGCGTCGCAGAAACGCTGCCAAGATCGTTGGCGGCAGTGGCCCAGTTCGGCACATGACCACTCAGCCGGATGGTGCGTCCAGCGTCCACCGGTGCGGCAACGCGCGCCGAAGCGGCAACAGCCCCTTTCGATTGAGCTTGTGAAACCGTTCCAAATCCTGTCAGAAAACACACTGCAACGGATAGTGCGGCGAAGCGTCGCGACGAGTGCATTCGGGGCCCCTCTTTCATACGATTAGACGACCCTTTAACACGTCCGGATTCAGTCCTCATGGGGCATTGAACGGCAATTCGGGCCGAAACAATAGCCCTGAAAGTAATACTTTTGTCACGCTCGTCCTAGAATGGAACAAGCGAGGATTGGAATGTCGAAAACTGAATCGAAAATGGTCGAACTGGGCACCGAAGCCCCCGCATTCGAGCTGGTCGACGCCGTCTCGGGCAAGGTTTTCAGCCGCGACGATATCGCCGCATCCGTCTGGGACGAGAACCTGTCCGACGGCGTCAATAAATCCACTCACGGCGGCCCGCGCAAGAAACACGGCCTGTTGGTCATGTTCGTCTGCGTCCACTGCCCCTACGTCAAACACGTCGAGCAGGAACTCGCCCGCATCGGCCGCGACTACTTCGGCGCCGGCGGCGAAGGCCCCATCGCCATTGCCGCCATCCAGTCCAACGACATCGTCGAATATCCCCAGGACGCCCCCGAGCACATGCGCGAACAAGCCGTCCGCCTCGGCTGGACCTTCCCTTATCTCCTCGACGAGGAACAGGAAGTCGCCCGCGCCTACGCCGCCGCCTGCACCCCCGACTTCTTCCTCTTCGACGCCGAAATGAAGCTCGTCTACCGCGGCCAGTTGGACGACAGCCGCCCCCGCCGCGGCGACTCCGGCAACGACACCCCGGTCACCGGCAAAGACCTCCGCGCCGCCCTCGACGCCGTCATCGCCGGCAAGCGCCCCGACACCAACCAGCGCACCAGCCTGGGTTGCAACATCAAATGGCGGGAGGCAAACAGCTAACCGTGACCCCGACGCCAAAACACGACGAAATACTGGAGGGCCTGAAAAGCGGTGTGCGGCGCTTTCGCGGCGAGGTCTACCCTGAGCGCGCCGAAGTCTACGCCCGCGCCGCCACCGAAAGCCAGCCCCACACCCTCTTCATCGCCTGCGCCGACGCCCGCGTCGACCCCATCGAACTCACCCAGTCCGGCCCCGGCGAAGTCTTCGTCCTGCGCAACATCGGCAACATGGTCCCACCGTATGGCGAAATGCTCGGCGGCAACAGCGCCGTCATCGAGTACGCGGTCAGCGCCTTGAAAGTCCGCCACATCGTCATCTGCGGCCACTCCGACTGCGGCGCGATGAAGGCCCTCCTCAATCCCGAATCCGTGAAGTCTATGCCCACTGTTACCCGGTGGCTGACGAACGCGCACGCCGCACTCGCCGTCGCCGAAACCGTGCATACGAAATCCGAGTGGCGGCGACCGTTGATCGCCGTGCTCACCGAGCGAAATGTTTTACTCCAATTGCAGCATCTCAAGACCCACCCCTCCGTTGCGGCGGCGATGGCGGCCGGCGAACTTACCGTCTCCGGCTGGGTCTACGACATCGGCAAAGGCCAGGTCTGCGTCGCGGAAGACGGCCAGCGAGTGTTCGCACCAATCGCGGAATGATCGGGTTTCAAACGCGAAAGCCGTATGAAATTTTGTTGACAATGGGTGTGGAAGCGCATCCACTATAAGAGTGCAGACGCATGGCTGCCGTGCAGCAAAGTCCCCTGAGTGATCTGGAACCACTCAGAGGAGTTTCGAACAGTTAGATGTTCATTTTGTGAATCATCAGGAAAGTCTTCACCAGCACGAAGAGAAAAATCTCTCCGGGCATTTCAAGTGAGAACTTTCCCCATTTGACTCTTATTAGTCTCATGGGTCCGTTACCTCCTTCAAAGAATCGCCTCGGGGCTGCATACCCCGAGGCGTTTCGCTTTTCAGGGCGAAACTTTCAATTCCCCGTGGTGCCCTGGAGCGTCCAGTCTTTGAGAAGGCGGCTCAGTATTTCATTGCGCATCGCCGAGCCAACGGCCCAGCGAAAATAGTTCCCACCGCATTGCCCGTTTTGAAACTCCGCAAATCTAAAGGCGAAAGGGCGCAGCCGAAGCCGCGCCCTTGCCACTGCAATCGAACAGGCTACGGCACGTACAGCGGATCGGACAATCGAAACCGCACAATCGATTCCGACGGAATCTCAATGTCCCGATTCCCGGTCGTACCCGCGATCAACGTCCCCGCACCGGCGCCGGCCGCTCCGCCAATCGCCAACCCGACGCCGCCTGTAGCAAGCCCGCCGATCAGCATACCCGCGCCGGTCATGCCGCCGATGAAGCCGCCCGTTCGCCGGCCCTTGCCCTTCTTGCTATGCACATTGTCGTGCGTATCGAGCGCGTAGCGATTGCCGTTCAACTCGATCGACGTCAGCCGCAGTTCCAGCACCGAGCGGCCCTTGAAGTGTCCACGGCGATGGGCTTCATCGATCCTCCCGCCAACCTCCGCGCCCTTGGGTATGACGACGTTGCCATTCACCTCGACCGGGTCGACAACCTCTCCCGAAAAGCGGTCGCCCGCATGATTATGCTTCACGCTGATGTGCTGGTTGATGCGGATCGCCAGCGTCGTTCCGGCGGGAACGCTGACATTGACCGGCGGAGCATTATTTGAAATCGGCTGCTCCGGCGGGGCGACATAGTCCGCCTGAGCTGCAGCAGCGTTCCCAGGCGCACCAGGCGCACCAGGATCAGTGGCGCTGGCCGGTCCTACCGTGGATGCGCCATTCGCCGCTGGCGCTGGCCCCAGCGGCGTCACCACCGGGTTGGTCGCCTTCGGCTTCGGTCCCGGAGGCGCGGGCGTAATCGCCGTCGTCACCTGCTGCGTCTGCCCCGACACCGGCGGCGTCACCGTAATCGTGTCCGTATCGCCATTCGAGTCGATGTACTGCACCTGCTGTGCAACGCCCGTCGAAGCGGCCTGCGCCTTCGCCTGATCGATAGCCTGGTCCGTCTTGCTCTTGCATCCGGCCAGCAGTGCGAGGCCCATCAGCCCCGCGACACCCGCGAAGCCAATACTGCGAAAATTCCTTGCGCTCATCGTTCTTCTCCTTGCGTAGTCTTGCTGCTCGGAATTGCTGACCGCATCGGCCTGAAATTGTGGCAACAAAGGATGTGATGCCCTCGCGGTCTGCGTTCGCTGCCTGCGCCGTCGAAAAGGTTTAGCATTTGGCCTGTATGAGTCAATCTGAAACCGCCCTCGGC
>DASRLB010000215.1:0-8574 GCA_035648695.1 Acidobacteriaceae bacterium
TGGTGGGGGCGGTGATTCGGGGCGGTGGGGTGCTGGTGAGTGTGTATGCCGCAGAGCCGGAGCGCGGGGCAGCGTTCGTGAAGCGGTTTCCGCAGGCGAAGCTGGTGCAGAGCGAGGCGGAGGTGCTGGACGATCCTTCGCTGCACCTGGTGCTGAGTTCGGCGGTGCCGGTGGAGCGCGCGGGGATTGGGATTCGGGCGATGCGGCGGGGGAAGGATTATCTGTCGGACAAGCCCGGTGTGACTACGCTGGAACAACTGGCCGAGATTCGCAAGGCGATCGAAGAGACGAAGAAGATATACGCGATCATGTACAGCGAGCGGCTCGAAGTGAAGGCCGCGGTGAAGGCCGGCGAGTTGGTGAAGGCCGGCGCGATTGGGCAGGTGGTACAGACGATCAATATCGCGCCACACCAGATTGTGCAGAAGGGTGGAGACGCCGGTGGTGGATCGGGGCGGCCGGAGTGGTTCTGGCACCCGGCCAAGTATGGCGGAATTCTTACCGACATCGGGTCGCACCAGGTGGACCAGTTTCTCTATTACACGGGGTCGGACCAGGCGCAGGTTGTGGCTTCGGAGGTCGCCAACGTGAACCACAAGGACCATCCGGAGTTCCAGGACTTCGGCAATGTAATGCTGCTGGGCAATCGCGGCGCGGGCTATGTGCGCGTGGATTGGTTTACGCCGAATGGGTTGGGAACGTGGGGCGATGGGCGGCTGTTCATACTCGGGACGCAAGGCTATATTGAGCTGCGGAAGTACATCGATATTGCGGGACATCCGGGCGGCAATCACCTGTTTATCGTGGACCAGAAGCAGACGCGGTATATCGACTGCAATAACGTGTTCCTGCCGTTTGGGCCGCAGTTCGTGGAGGACATCGTGAACCGCACGCATGTGGCGCAGGACCAGCAGCAATGCCTGCTCGCAGCCGAACTGGTGCTGAAGGCGCAGCGGGATGCGAAGCATGTGGAATTCGAGCAGTGAATAGTGAGTAAGTGAATAGTGAATAAGACAAATGCCGCAACAGTGAATAGTCGGTAGTGAATAGTGAATAAGACGACGGCGCGGGGGTTTTGCTTTATTCACTATTCACTAGCGACTAGTCACTCCTTTTGAAGAAAGAAGAGATCGATCAATGACGAACGGAATATCGCGGCGGCAGTTTGTGAAGGCGTCAGTTGGCGCGACAGTTGTCGCGGGATTTCCGACGATTGTGCCGTCGTCTGTGTTCGGGCAGATGGCGCCGAGCAAGCGGATCAATGTGGGCGCGATCGGCGTGGGGAGGATTTCGCGGGGGCATGATCTGCCGGGGATATGGCAGTTCGACGGCGCGCGGATTATGGCTGTGTGCGACCTGGATGCGAGTCGCGTTGAGGCTGGCAAGGCGCTGATCAATGGCGTGTATGCGAAGAAGACTGGCAAGGCTTACGACGGAGTTACCGGCTATCACAACTATCATGAGCTGCTCGCGAACAAGGACATCGATGCTGTGGTGATCAGCACGCCGGACCATCAACATGCGATTGTGGCTGTCGATGCGGTGCGCGCGGGCAAGGATGTTTATCTGCAAAAGCCTGCGTCGCTGACCATTGCCGAAGGACGGTATCTGAGCGATGCGGTGCAGGCTTCGGGGCGGATATTGCAGATCGGCAGTCAGCAGCGGTCGTGGGTGCAGTTTCGATATGCGGCGGAACTGGTGCGGAATGGGCGGATCGGCAATTTAAAGCATGTTGAAATTGGGTTGCCGGGGGACCCCGCCGGGGGGGATGCTACTCCTATGGCGGTGCCGGCGGGGTTTGACTACGATGCGTGGCTGGGGTCGACTCCGGTAGTTCCCTACACCGTTGACCGGGTGATGCCGCAAAAGGGCTTCGATCGTCCGGGGTGGCTGCGGTGCGAGCAGTTTGGCGCGGGCATGATTACGGGGTGGGGCGCTCATCATGTGGACAGCGCGCACTGGGGCATGGACACCGAGTATACCGGGCCGGTTGAGGTCTGGGGGACGGCGGAGTTTCCCAAGAGCGGGTTGTGGGATGTGCACGGGAAGTTTCTGACCCATGCGGTTTATGCCAATGGCGTGACGATGGATATTTCGGGAGACTTTCCGAACGGAATCAAGTTCTATGGGACCAAGGGCTGGGTGTTTGTCACGCGGACCGAGCAGACTACGCCGACCGATCCGGGAGGCAAGCCTACGGGTGGGCCGAAGGCTACCGGGTTGGACGCGAGCGATCCGAAGATACTGAACACGGTCTTTGGGCCGGACGACATTCAGCTTTACAAGAGCTCGGACCAGCATGGGAACTGGCTGGACTGCATACGAACGCGGTCGGCGCCGATTTCTCCGGTGGAGAAGGGGCATCGGGCGTGCTCGACGTGCCTGATCCACCACATTGCGATGCATACAGGGCGGCGGATGCACTGGGACCCGGTGAAGGAACGGTTTCTGAAGGACGATGCGGCGAATGCGATGCTGTCGCGGCCGCAGCGGGCTCCGTATACGTTCAGCTAGGCGAACCCCTCCCCCCTATTTTGGGTAAAGTCCCTTATCGAGACGACTTAGCTCGGGACCCTGGGTGTTGGCGGTCTCGTATCAGCTTCCAGCTGCCAGCCTGGTTGGTGGCTATCCGGTTGCCAGTTGCCAGTTGCCAGTTTTCGTGCTCTCCCCCTCCCCCCTATTTTGGGTAAAGTCCCTTATCGACAGGACTTAGGTTGGTACCTCCGTTGAGGTGCGAGGGGTGAAGGGTTGAAGAGCGAGGGCTTTGGAGAGCTCAGAGCTTAGAGGTTTTGAGCGTAGAGATGCAGGGCGCGGTTGGCGTCTGACGGGTTCTGTTCAGTTTTGAGTTGTGAGTTTTGAGTGCTGATTTAATTGTACAGAGTTGAGCGATATAACATGCGCGGTTTGGAGAATTAGTTTTGCCTGTGTTCATGCGGGGTTTGGGAGTTTTGCACAGGTGCGGGGGATTGACAGAAAAAGGGGCGGCCCCTTGCGGAGCCGCCTTGAGGAGGTAATGCGTCGACGGATTAGAAGTTGATGCGGCCGCTGAACTGCAGGGAGCGCTGGGCAGCAGGGTTGTTACCGAGAGCGAAGCTGGTGATGTAGCCAAAGGTGGAACCGGCCGGGCCCTGGGTCACGTTGGGGTTGCTGACCAGCTCTACATGGTTGGCTACATTGAATGCTTCCAGGCGGAACTGAAACTCGGCTTCACGGTAGATATGGAAGTTGCGGGCAAGACTGGCGTTCACGTTGGTCACGCCCGGGCCGCGGAACTCGTTGCGGCGGGTATTGCCGACCACCGGGGAGACCATGCATGAGGGGACCGAGCAGTTGACGTAGCCCGGCAGAGCGGGATTGGTGTACTGCGGCTCGACAGGGGTGATGAAGGAGGCAGGGTCGAACCACGGCTTGCCTCCGCTGATATTGCTTTGTGGCGTGCCATCTGCTTTAGCCGCCGTTCGCGCGTGGCCGCCAAGCTGATGGTAGGGAGCGACGAGCTGCGCATACTCCGTTGTGCCGTTCGCGTTGATGGTCGAAGACGACGGAGCGACCGTAAAGGGCGCGCCGCTGACGTGGCTGAGCTGTCCTGTGACCTGGAAGCCGCCGAAGATGGCGCTTGCGATGCCGTGATTGGCCCAGTGCTGGCCGCTGCCGAAGGGCAGGTGATAGATCCCCCAGAACTGCAGATCGTGGGTGCGGTCATAGCCGGATTGCGAGCGGTTCAGGTTGGTGTAGGCGGGATAGGCATAGGCAGGCCCGCTGGAGCCGGACCCCGCGCCGTTGTCTGCATCGTCGAACGCATGGGACCAGGTATAGACCAGGCCGTATTGATAATTCCGGCCCACGTTGTGGGTCAACTGCGACTGCAGGGCGTTGTAGTTGGAGCTGAAGACCGGCTCGTTCATGGTGATGCCGCCCGTGTTGTAGCAGACATAGCCCTTTTGGACCGGATTGGTACCGGGAATGATGCTGTTTGCGTTGCAATGCTGCTGGTTGATGATTTGGTTGGCGGCAAAGGAGCACGCTCCGGTCAGGCCACTGGATGGATTGTACTGGCCATTGGGCATGCAGGTGGTGGAACCACTCGGTAAGGGCGCCGCATTCAAGGTGATGTCGGAGAACTGGCGCACTGCGTGGGTCCCGACATATCCGAGATTTGCGACATAGGAGTGCCCCAGATCGCGTTGAATAAACAGGTTCCAGCTTTCGATGTAGCCGCGACGTACGTGGTCTGGAGTGGTGTTGGTGCCGACGGCCAATGGGAGCGACGTAAAGCCGTTCGCGATCACTGGAGTAGTAGCAACGGGAATGCCGGTGGTCAGCGTAAGGGGGGCGTTATTGTTACTGGGATCGGTTGACAAAGTTCCGGCCCCGGTTCCGATGTAGGCCTGCGCTATTTCAATAGGGTACTGATCGCGCAGGAAGCGGAAGCTCTCGGGATCGGTGGTGATTCCGAAGCCGGAACGGATGACGGTTTTATCGTTCAGGCGATAGGCCAGGCCGAAACGCGGAACGACCTGCCCGCGCCCGGCATTGATGCCCGCGCTCCTGGGGTTGCCGCCGACTCCGCCGGCCTCGATATTTGCGGTCTGGGGCAGGTTGGGATCGAGACGGAAAGCGCCGGCCTTATCGGTATAGGGCGCCGGGTAGATCTCGTAGCGGATGCCATAGTTGATGGTGAGCTTTGGGCTCACGGTCCACTGGTCCTGCGCGTAGGCGGCGATCTCGGTCCAGCGCAGGGAGTTGGGGTTGTACAACTGCTCATTCTTGGCTACGGCGATGCCGGTGCCGTTGTTGGGCAGGCCGAGCAGCATGTCCGCCAGCGCGTTGTAAGCGGTGACGGTGGAGGTGTTGCTGGTCATGCTTCCCTGGAACATAAAGCCGCCGCGCGGGTTGCTGACGCCGGAACCGACCGAGGGCTGAAAGTGGTTGAGGTCGAAGTGGTAGTAGGTGAAGCCGTACTTGGTGGCGTGCTTGCTTTTGGTCCAACTGACGTTGACGTCACCGGTGAACTGGTTATCGCGGAACAGGAACGGGTTTGCGCCGGAGGCATTGCCCAGAGTCGAAAAGCCGGTAAATGCAAAGATGGGCTGGCCCACATAGAGGGAGCCGACTCCGTTGGTGCCGGGGATGCCGAGTGTGGTGCTGCCGAAATCGCCATCGGCGATATCGACGAGGGATTGGGCGCCGGTGACCTGGCGGGTGTAGCCAAAATCCATGTCAACGACCAGACTGGGGGTGACGACGTGACTGGCACCCAGGCCGATGTTCTGAATGCGACCCGAAGCCTGACCCGGCTGGCCGCCATCCACGGCAGCGCCGCCCGCGCTGCCAGGGCCGCCAAATATCTGCGGATCGGTAAGGGTGTAGGGCTCAATGCTGTAGCGCCCGAAGATGCTGGTCCTGTCGGACGGGTTATAGATGATCTTGGCATCGTTGGTCATGCGGTTATAGCCGAAGGTGCCTCTGGCCGTGTAGTCATTGGCCAGGAAGCCGCCATAGTTGGGGCTGGCGATGGTGTCGGTGATGGGTTTCAAGAGCGCCAGCATCTTTGCCGCCGGGGCCGATCGACAGGTGGGCGTGTTGGGAATGATGTTGCCGGGAAAGGGCGTCCGAGCGCCGATCGGGAGGATGGCGCCGGTGCAATCCGGATTGGCGTAGGGGTTGTAGAGGGTGGTAATGCCGGCTACCGCCGAGAAGTCGCCGCCGAGCATGGCGGACGTGGGCACGGTGGCTTGCGGAGTCTGCAATTGTCGGCGTGTGATGCGCTCGAAATTTTCGAAGAAGAAGAGCTTGTCCTTGCCCCTATAGACCCCTGGGATATAGACGGGGCCGCCGAAGTTCGCTCCGAACTCGTGAAAGATGTTCTTGGGTATCGAACCGGTAGGGTTTGTTACTGGGTTTGTGAGTGATGTCTGGGTTTGCGTGTAACCGCGGGCATTGAATTTGGCGTCCTGATAATACTCCCACACACTGCCGTGGTAGCGGTTTGTGCCACCCTTGAGGGTGATGGCGATGGAGGCGCCACCGGCCACGCCCTGCTCCGCGGTGAAAGAATTCGTAGTCACATTGACGCTCTGGATGGAGTCTGCGGGCGGCAAATAGGCGAGCAGGTAGGGCAGCCAGCCATAGTCATTCACGGCGCCATCGATGCGCGTGGTGTTGGTGTTGTAGCTGACGCCGTTGACGTTGACCGACAAGGCGCGGGCGGGGTTGCCGCCGATCGAGTTCTGCTCCTGAACGGCGGTCGCGCCGGGGATGAGGGTGTAGAGGGTCTGGAAGTTGCGGCCCTGCGAGGATGTGATCGGCAGCTCGGATATCTGGGCCTGCGAGAGTTCGGCTTTGACTTCGGCGGTTTCCGTTTGCAGAGTGGGGGGGGCGCTCGTGACCGTCACTTCGGACTTCACGCTGGCGAGCTGGAGGGCAATATTGACGCGCGCTTCCTGGCTGACCGACAGCGGCAGGTTCTTTTGCGCGTAGCTGCCGAAGTTTCCGAAGGGTTTTACCTCAACCGTGTAGGGGCCGGCTTCGAGGTTCTGAATCAGATAGACGCCAGAGCTGCCGGTGGTGACGCTACGGGTTTCTCCGTTGGCCTGGTTGGTAACGGTGACCGTGACGTTGGGAACGGCCGCGTTGGTGGCGTCGGTGACGATTCCGGTGATGGAGCCGTAGAGCACCTGTGCGCTCGCCGTCGTCGCGAGGAATGCCGTGGCCACCAGAAATGCGAGAGCAAAAGACCAGGTGCGCCTGCCGATGTTGAAAGCGTTTTCCATTTTCGAAAGCATTTTGCACTTCTCCGATAAAGACTTGAGCCAGGCGACCCCGAACTAGCCGTAGCTAGCCGGTCGTCGAATCCTGTATTTTTTATGCGTCGCGAACTTTATCCGTGTCTGGCCAAGACTGTCAAGCAGTTTTTTGGCGGCCTGTTGAATGTCTCGACCATTTACCCGGTTACGTCGACATACGATATTTCTGCAAAATACTCCTTTAGAAAGGCGTTCTGCGCGGTTGGACGGTGTGCGGCCGGTTGCCGCGGGAGGTGGGGAGTGGGTCCATTTTCGAGTGCGGCCCGGAATTATCGCGCCCCCGAATATATCTATTGGAATTGAGCATGCGGCCATTGACGATTTGTCGTGTGACGAGTATCCCTAAGTTGTGGCCCTATTCCGCCAAATCGTTTTGCCGATGGTCCTGCTGGCGGCGGGAAGCCTGCCGGCGGCGGCGCAATCGTCCAACCGGAACGGCAGCGGGGCGTATCGTACGCACCGCTACCGCGACCTGTTTGCCGAACAAGGGCATTCGAAGCGGGAGAGCGGGGCGAAGATCGCCGCCGCCTTTCAGCAGCTTTTTCATGGGGACAAAAATACCCAGGCGATCTATTACGATGCAGGGAAAAACGCGAATGGGCCGCTGGCGTATGTGACCGATATCGCCAATCATGACGCGCGGACGGAGGGGATGTCGTACGGCATGATGATCGCCGTGCAGATGGACCGGAAGGCGGAGTTCGACGCGATCTGGAACTGGGCGAACACGTACATGCTGATTACCGACCCGCAGAACCCTTCGGTGGGATATTTTGCGTGGTCGATGCATACGGATGGGACGCCGCGGTCCGATTCCCCTGCTCCGGATGGGGAGGAATATTTTGCGATGAGCCTGTATTTCGCGGCGAACCGCTGGGGGAATGGCAAGGGGATTTACGACTACAAGGCGCAGGCTGACCGGATTTTGACGGTGATGCGGCATCATCCGGTGATGACGGCGACGGGGCCGTTTCGGAACCATCCGGGGGATGCGCCGTATGCGCCGGCGCCGCGGCCGGGGGCTCCGGCGTGGACTGCGCGGCAGGTGACGGTGGGGCCGATGGTGAACGAACAGGCGAAGATGATTGTGTTTGTGCCGGGGGCGGGTGGCAACCAGTTCAGCGACCCTTCGTACCATCTGCCGGCGTTTTATGAGCTGTGGGCGCGGTGGGGGCCGGTGGAGGATAGGGCGTTCTGGGCGGAGGCGGTGGAGGTGAGTCGCGCGTATTTTGCGAAGGCGACGAACGCGGAGACGGGGCTCGCGCCGGATTATGCGGACTTTGACGGGGCACCTCATGTGACGCCGTTCAACAAGATGGCATCGAACTTTTCTTATGACTCGTGGCGGACGGCGAGTAACTGGTCGGTGGATTATTCGTGGTGGCGGAAGGACCCGCAGGAGCAGGTTCTGAGCGACCGAATACAGAAGTTTTTGTTCGCGCAGGGTGTGGACAAGTTCGACGACCGCTACACGCTGGATGGGAAGGCGCTGTCGGAGCGGCACTCGACGGGGATGGTGGCTACGACGGCGACCGCTTCGCTGGCGGCGACGAAGGGTGAGGTGTCGAAGGCGTTTGTGAAGGCGCTGTGGGATGCTCCTGTGCCAAGTGGAGAGCAGCGGTACTACGACGGGATGCTGTACTTGATGAACATGATGCATTGCAGCGGGGAGTTTCGCGTGTGGGGACCGAAGTGAAGGGCGCGGCGATTGTTGCTGGGCTGCTTGCCGGGTACAGGCGGTGGGGTTACCTGGGGCGTCCGGAGAGAG
>DASRLB010000216.1:0-11612 GCA_035648695.1 Acidobacteriaceae bacterium
GAGGCAACGCAGGCTTGGCGGAGGTTTCGCGCTGGACCGAAGTTGTTGGGCCACCGCCGAGGCGGAGCATGATGCAGGAGATGAGCAGGCGGACAAACTCATGCGGAAAACGCTGTTCGAGGGCGGTGTCTCCCGCGCGGCGCAATTGTTCGAGGTAGGTGTCGAGACGCGTTTGCAACTCCGCCGAAACGGGCGCCTGCTGGGTCGAGGATGCGAGTTGCTGAAATGTATTTTGCAGACGCGACAGATAGCGCGCGATCACCAACTGCCGCGCCATCGCCAGCGATTCGGCAGTTGTCTTCGCGACGACGAATGGGTTGCCGTCGCGATCGCCGCCGATCCACGAACCGAACTGCAGCATGATGGGCAGCGCTGCGATCGAGCTTTGACCGCTGCTGGACGGGAATTCGGCTTCGAGTGCGGATGCAACTTCCGCATAGAGCACCGGAATTGTGTCGAAGAGGGAAGCTTCGTAGTAGTCGAGCGCCATGCGGACTTCGTCGCGCACGGTGGGGCGCGCGCTGCGAACATCATCGGTCTGCCAAAGCGCTGTAATCTCCGCAGTGAGGTCATGCACCAGCGCGGCGATCTGCGCCGTGGGCAGCGGAATGCGGTCGAGCTGCTCGAGCAGATCGGAGATGCGGCGGCGCTTGAACATCACGCTGCGACGCGCAACTTCAGTCGGATGCGCGGTGAAGACGGGGGTGATGGAAATGTGTCCGAGTAAGCGCAGGGCTTCGCTGCGGTCGATGCCGGCGGCGGCCATGCGGCGCAGCGTCCCGCGCAGGCTGCCGCGCTGCGGTGGGGCATCCGCATCGAGCAGGGCCGATGTGCGGCGGCGCTTGCGGTGGTTGGTCTCGGCAAGATTGATGAGCTCGAAATAAAACGCAAACGCACGTGCGAGGCGATACGCCTGTTCAGGAGTGGATGCGGCAGCGTGGGTGAGCGCTTGCGCTTCTTCGAGCAGACTGAGCCTGGAAGGCGCGTCGTTTGCGGCTTCCGCCTCGCGTCGCGCAATGGCGGTGCGGCGCAGGGCCTCGACCGCATCGAACAGCGCATCGCCCGCTTGCTCGCGCAGGACGTCGCCCAGCAGCGTGCCAAGCGCACGGATATCGCGGCGCAACGGCGCCTGTTTCGCATCGCCAGTGCGTGCTTCCAGTTCGGCGAGACGGGCAGTCCAACTATCGGGGATCCAGAGCGAGGGCATACTTAATTATGCATCGACGACGCGTCGACGCGTTTTGGGCGGTTCGCCTGGTAGACCGCCAGTTGTACATATGCCGCGCGGACGAGCGGTGTGTCGACGCCATGCGCGCTGCCATGCGCCAACAGGTCGCCGAGGATTTGGCCGGCCTCAACTGCCGCGCCCTTCTGCAGGTCGCGGTACATCGATGCGGTGAAGGGACTGCCAGTCCGGGTGAGATATTCGTACGTAAACTTCATCGCGGCCTCCGACATCGGATGCCCCGCGGCGCCAGCGATCGCCGCACACTCGTCAATGATGGCGACAGCGGTATCGCGACCGTACGGCGCGGCCACGATGTCGCCGACAGTGCCGCGAAGCAGGCACGTGATCGCGCCGCTCGCGGCCAGCATGGTCCACTTCTGCCACATGAATCCGATGACGTCGGGCGACAGGATTGCGTCGAAGCCAACGTCGTTCAGCGTGTCTCGCAACGCCTCGATGCGCGGCGTGATGGAGCCGCTTCGCTCGCCAAAGAAGAGGTCGTTGAAGTCGCCGAGTTGAAGGATGCGGCCTGCGCTGTCGAGGTCGGTAGAGAGGCGTGTGGAACCGCCCAGCACGGCGGCGTCGCCGAAGCGCGCGACCAGTGTGTCGAGGTGCGCCATGCCGTTGAGGATGGGCAGCACCATCGTTTGTGGGCCGACTGCGGGCGCGCAATCTTCGATTGCACCGTCAAGACCGTAGGACTTTACGGCGAGCAACACGAGGTCGTATGGCCCGTCAATTTCGGGTGCAAGGACGAGCTTTGGGGCGAGCGTGAGATCGCCGTGGGGACTCACAATGCGCAGGCCGTCTTTGCGCAGTTGCGCCGCTCGGCCGGGGCGCACCAGGAACGTTACATCGCGTCCGGCCGCAGCCAGCCGTCCACCTAGATATCCACCCACCGAGCCCGCGCCGACGACAAGAATTCGCATAGAGATATTGTGCCTCGGCTCGGCGTTCGACGCTACGCCGTTGCCTGTTCTTCGAGCTGCATACCTATTTCTTCCCACTCGGCGTTCAACGCGGCGTGGCGCTCGCGCATCGCGTCGATCTCGGCGGCGAGTTGCACCGCGGCCTCCGCGGTTGTGAACACGGACTGCTGTTGCGTGGCTTGCGCGATGCGGTCTTCGAGTTGCGGGAGTTCGTTCTCGATGGCGGCGACGCGGTCTTCAAGCTGCTTCAGCTTGATCGGGTTCAGCCGCTTGACGCTGGGCTTCGGCGGGGCTGTCACGGGTTCGAGCGAACCTTCGATTTCATGCGTGCTTTCGATCGGCGGCGGTGCGGCTACCGTGCCGACCTGCTTCACTTCCTTGAACATCCCCGTCGCTGGATCGATGTGCGCGTTGGTCGCGGAATCACGGGTGAGCTTCGCCTTCAACTCGGCGGTGTTCGTAGGAATGCCGCCCTGCTTGCGGAAAAGATAGTCCTCGTAATTGCCGGGGTAAATGTGCAGGCGGCGGTCTTCAACTTCAAACACCCGCGTCGCAAGGCCGTCGATGAAGTAGCGATCGTGCGAGACGAACAGCACCGTGCCGCTGAAGCCGCTGATGGCTTCGAGCAGGACATCTTTCGCGCGCAGATCGAGGTGGTTGGTGGGCTCGTCCATTAGCAGGAAGTTTGCCGGCGAGACGAGCATCTTGGCCATCGCATAGCGGTTGCGTTCACCGCCGGAAAGTACGCCGAGCTTCTTGAAGACGTCGTCGCCCGAGAACATGAAGCAGCCGAGTAATGAGCGCAGAGTTACAACATCGACCTTCGGGTTGGAGCCGGTGATGTCGTCGAGCATTTCCGCATCGCCGTCGAGGACCTTGTACTGGTCCTGCGCGAAGTAGTCGACGAGCACGTTGTGACCGACTTTGATTTCGCCGGACGTTGGTTTCTCGAGTGCGGCCAACATGCGGATCATCGTCGATTTGCCGGCCCCGTTCGCGCCTACGAGGGCGATGCGGTCGCCGCGCTCGATGGTGAAGCTGATGTCGTCGAGCACATGCTTGTCGCCGTAGTGCTTGGTCAAATGTTTGACGTCGAGAACGGTGCGGCCCGATGCGGGAGGCTGCGGAAACGAGAAGTGGATCGTCGACTCTTCTTCCGGCACCTCGATGCGCTCGATCTTTTCCAGTTCCTTGATGCGCGATTGCACCTGCTTGGCCTTGGTGGCCTGCGCGCGGAAGCGGTTGATGAAAGCCTCCAACGCCTCGATGCGGTCGCGCTGATTTTTGTACGCACTCATGATCTGGGTGCGGCGCTCGTCCTTTTGCGTCACGTATTTTTCATAGTTGCCGTGATAAAAATGCACGCGCTTGTTCCATACTTCAACGACCTTGTTGACGACCTGGTCGAGGAAGTAACGGTCGTGCGAAATCAGGATGTAGGCCTTGGGGTAGTCGTGAAGATATTCCTCCAGCCAGTTGCGGCTTTCGAGGTCGAGATGGTTGGTCGGCTCGTCGAGCAGCAGCAGCGAAGGCTCCTGTAGCAGCAGTTTGGCGAGCGCGATGCGCATCTGCCAGCCGCCGGAAAACTCTTCCGTGCGGCGCGCCCAGTCGTCTTTCGAGAAGCCCAGGCCGCCCAGCACGGCGCCTACCTGCGCGTCCAGCGTGTAGATGTCGCGCGCATGGAGCAGGTCGAAGATGTCGGAGTAGCGCGCGGCGGCCGTCGCGTAGGCCGCGGACCTGGGATCGGCATCGGACATGATGTGCGTCAGCTCTTCCGACTCCTTTTCCAACGCAAAAAGCTCGTCGAAGACCGACAGGCATTCGTCGAACACGGAGCGGCCGGAAAGCGCAAGGCCATCCTGCGGCAGGTAGCCGATGGTCATGCCGCGGACGCGCGTGAGTTGCCCGTAGTCCAGCGTTTCGACGCCGGCGAGGATTTTGAGCAAAGTGGATTTGCCCGTGCCGTTGCCGCCGACCAGGCCGGTGCGCTCGTCGGGGGTGATCAGCCAGTTGGCATCTTCAAAAAGCAGTTTTTGGCCGAAACGTTTGCCGGCGGCGGAGAGTTGAAGCATTCTGACTCTATTTTCTCATCGCCTGCACTTCGGCGTTGCGCGGCGATGCATACTCCGGGCATTTCGTCGCATCGAAGGGAAAGGGGTGGAAGTGGGCGACAGAAAAAATACCGGCGCGCCGCCGCCGCGCAACCGAAAACGCTGGTGGCAGAAGCGCTGGCTGCAGTGGCTCGCGGGCGTTGCCTTGGTGTGCGCTATCGCCTGCGGCATCGCGGTACGCTACGTCGAGCGCCACGCGGAACCGATCCTTCGCCAGCGCATCATCGAAAGCATGTCGAAGCGGTTCGACTCTCCGGTCGAGCTTGACCGTGTGGATATTTCCGCGATGAAGGGCCTGGAGGTGACCGGCCAGGGACTGCGCGTGCAGTTTGTCGCGGGGGCCACGCAGCCCGGAAGGCCGGGCGATGCGCAGCCGATGCTCAGCGTGCGACGATTTCAATTCCGCACCGACGTGCGCTCGCTGTTCCACCGCAGTTCGAGCATCGGCATCGTCTACGTGCAGGGCCTGGAACTGCACATTCCGCCCGCCGAGGACCGCGGCCCGCTGCTGCCCAAACAACATCTGTCGCGAAAGCAGTCCCGCATTCCGCTGCTGCTGAGCCACATCGTCTGCGACGACGCGAAGCTGTTCATCGAAACTAGCAAGCCGGGCAAAGACCCGTTGGAGTTCGACATTCAGCGCCTGGAACTCACGGACATCGGCGTCGACCGGCCGTTTCACTACGACGCCATCCTCACCAACCCGAAGCCGACGGGCCTCATCCACGCGGTGGGCCGCTTCGGCCCGTGGCATGGCGACCAGCCGCGCAACACGCCCATCAGCGGCGACTACAACTTCAGCCACGCCGACCTGAACAGCATCAAGGGGATCGGCGGAATACTTTCTTCGACCGGCCATTTCTCCGGACCGCTGGGACGCATCATCGTCGATGGCGCCACGGACACGCCGGATTTTTCCATCGACACCGCCAACCATCCTGTGCCGCTGCATACGCAGTTCCACGCTATCGTCGACGGCACGACCGGCGATACGACGCTTGATCCTGTGCAGGCGCGGCTGCTGCACTCCGAGTTCACCGCGCGGGGCACGGTCGCGAAGATAGGCCACGACGGTCACGACATTTCGCTCGACGTGGACATGCCCAATGCGCGCATTGAAGACATGCTGCAACTCGCGGTGAAGACCGAGCCTCCGCTGATGCGGGGAGCGCTGACCATGCGCGCTAAGCTGCACATTCCTCCCGGGCCCGCTCGCGTCGCCGAAAAGTTGCAGCTGGCCGGCAAATTCGACATTCGCTCGGTTTCGTTCAGCAATCCCGACGTGCAGGACAAGGTCGACGCCATGAGCATGCGCGCGCAGGGCAAGCCGAAAAAGGCGGGCGCAGCCGGGAGCGACCGTACGGCGGAAGTAGCTGCGGAGATGAAGGCGGATTTCACCCTCGGCGATGCGATGGCTACCGTCACCAATTTGAACTACCAGATTCCGGGCGCGCTGGTGATGTTGAACGGCGTTTACAGCCTCAACGGTGAGGTGTTTGAGTTCAAGGGGCATGTGCGCACCGACGCCACCGCCTCCCAGATGACGACCGGATGGAAGGCCCTGCTGCTGAAGCCCATCGACCCGTTCCTGAAGAAAAACGGCGCCGGGCTGGAGCTTCCAATCTCGGTCAGCGGGACGCGCGGGGAGCCTCACTTCGGCCTGGCCCTGCACAGCGCGGATGAGACGACCGACGAGATGAAGCAGGACCTGAAATACAAAGTCCCCGCCGAAGCCGCCGAGAAAGGCCGGAAACAGGACAAGAAAAACGAGAAGCAGGACAACCGGAAGTAGGCGCGCTTCACCGGCGCAGCTTGAATTTGCTTCGGCAAGCAAGCCGCGCTGGTAACATAACCCAAGCAGGAGTTCGGCGTGTTGCGCGCTCCGCGGCCCGACCCCTGGACCCCAACGCAATGCCCACACCCCTCGAAACGCAACTCTACGCGGCATCGTCCCAATCCGACGATGCGGAGCGGCTCAAAACCCTGGAAGCTACGCCGAACGGACCACATCTCGATGTCGAACCGGCGCCCGTGGGCGGCCTGTTGCGCGTCGCGCGCTGGCTCGGAGTCGACCGCGCCATTGCCTTCACTATCATGGCGCGCGGCTGGGCATCGGTTGCGGGCCTGGTCACCGTCGCATTGATCGCCCGCAAACTGTCGCTCGTCGAGCAGGGTTACTACTACACGTTTGGCTCCATCGTCGCTCTGCAACTGATCTTCGAATTGGGTTTCTCCGTCGTCATTCAGCAGCTGGCCGCGCACGAAGCAGCGCATCTCACCTTCTTCGACGATGGCCGCATCGAAGGCGACGGACGGACGCACGCGCGGCTTGCTTCGGTGCTGCGCAAAAGCCTCCACTGGTACACGATCGCGGCCGTCTTAATGGGCATGTTGCTGGTTCCGGCGGGTTGGTTCTTCTTCTCTCGCAGCCCGGACCCTACCCACGCGGTGGCATGGCGGCTTCCGTGGTGCGCGGTCGTTGTTGCCTCCTGCATTACGTTTCAAATCGACCCGATCTTCTCGTTCCTGGAAGGCTGCGGCTTCGTCGCGCGTGTGGCACGCACCCGTTTTGCGCAGGCGATATTGGGCAGCACCATGGCGTGGTGCGCGTTGCTGCTTCATCACGGACTTTTTGCGCCGGCCCTGCTGGTCAGTGGGCAGGCGATCGCGGGCGTGTCCTGGCTGTACCGGAAGCGTGGTTTGCTGGGCGGGCTTTACCGCCACGCCATTGGAGACCTCCACATCGACTGGTGGGCCGAAGTCTGGCCGTTTCAGTGGCGCATCGCAGTCAGTTATGGCTGCGGATTTTTCATCTTTCAACTGTTCAACCCCATCCTGTTCCACTATTGGGGGCCCGCCGCCGCCGGCCGCATGGGAATGTCGATCAGTCTGTCGAACGCCCTTGCATCGGTGGCCATCGCCTGGATCGTCACCAAGTCCGCACCGTTTGGCGCGATGATCGCGCGGCGCAACTTCGCGGAGCTGGACAGCGTTTTCTTTCGGGCGGTTGCGCAGTCGCTGGCCATCAGCCTGCTGGGTTCGCTCGCAGTGTGGATCATCAGCATAGAGCTGTCACGCCATGGCGTTACGCTGGCACAGCGCCTTTTGCCCCCGCTTCCGCTCGCACTGTTGCTGCTGTCGATGAACATCAATCAGCTTGTGGCGTCGATGGCCGTTTATCTGCGCGCGCACAAGCAAGAAAAATTTCTGGTTATATCGGTCATCGGCGCCATTTGTGTCGCGCTCTCTGCCTTCTTTCTGGGCCGAAAATACGGCGCGCTCGGAATGACAGCCGGCCAGTTTTGCATCGCGATCGTTGTCGGCCTCGGGTTAGGCGGCTACACGTTCCTCAAGTATCGGAGACAGTGGCATGCAGCCTGACTTCCATGGCGATCGGCCGCTGCTGACCATTGCCGTGCCGACCTTCAACCGCGCAGAGCAGTTGAAGCTGCTGCTCGAAACCCTCGCGCCGCAGGTGGCCGCGCTGCCCGACGTGGAGTTGCTGATATCCGACAACGCCTCTTCCGACAACACGCAGCATGTGGTCGAGGAGCAGATTGCGGCCGGTCTGCGCTGCAAGTACATCCGCAACGCCTCCAATATCGAGGCAGACCCCAACTTCCTCCAGTGCTATCGGGAGGCCCGCGGCCGTTATGTCTGGATCTTCGGCGACGACGACGTCCTGCTTCCCAGGTCTCTGCACTTTATCTTCAACCTGCTCCGCACCAACGAGTGTGAAATCGTCTACATCCGCCCCTTCGGATTCGTACATGACGTCGACGAGCGCGGACAGCGCAACAGCTCGCCGCACGTCCGCGCCTACGGCTCCGCGAAGGCTTTCCTCAAAGCCGTGGGCCTGCGCGGAGACCTGGTGATGCTCTCTGCCGTGATCGTGAACAAGGACCGCATCGAAGCTGCGCCGCATCCGGACTTCGCCGAAGGCAAGAACACCAACCTGCTACAGGTGGGATGGGCTTTCACGGCATTGAAGCACTTTCGTCGCGGCTTCATCGTCGAGCGCGGGCTGTTTGCCGCGTGTGAGCGCAATCCCCGCCGGCAGTTCGATATCATTGGCGTCTTTGGGCCGAACTGGGCCAGGGCCGCGCGGCTGTTCCTCGCGCCCGACGAGCAGCTTATCGACGCAGCCCTGAACGATCAGCTCTACTCCTGGTTCGTCGCCAACTGGTACGCGGCGCGCCGCCACCCCGAGCACACCATCATCGTCGACCCCGTTGGACAGATGCGGCGTGCCTATGGCGATCGTCCGCGTTTCTGGGTGCTGACATGGCCGCTGCTGGCGTGGCCAATGCTGCCGGCTGGCGCGTGGCTCGCTCTGCTTCGCGGCGTTCGTCATGTAGACGCCGCACTGGAGCGAGCGCGTAACCGCCCCATCGACAACATCTCGATCGACAAAATGTGATACTCTGTAAGTGCGCTCGATTCCAGGCGCAGGGCACACGCGGGCAGATGACTCCGAATGGATTCGAGTCTGGCCAGAGACCGCGGGCCGCCGAAACACCTTTTACCCTTCCTTCGCTATACCTAGCGTCGGTTGCTCTGGCTAGCAGGCAAGTCCAATTGGGACCTGCCTCGCCGTGCAGCAGCAGCGCTTCGGAACTCCCAGGCAATGCTGATTTCAGAATCCATGACGCCCTTCCGTGCGTGTGCGCGTTGCGCCCAACGTCCGAAGTTTGAAGCTCGCGTCCCTGCATGTCTTCCGTGCTTTCTACACGCTGTCTAAGGAAAACCTTGTCTACTCTTACGCTTGAATCGATTTTGAACCCCGCACCACTGGTCCCCTCCCGTCACATCACGCAGAACGACTCCAACGCCGTCCACTTCAACGACTTCGACATCTCCGACTCGCTCAAGCAGCGCCTCGCCGCCGCGGACTTCGTTGTCCCCACGCCCGTACAGGCTGGAGCGATCCCGCCCGCGCTCGAAGGCGCCGACATTCTCGCCACCGCCTCCACCGGAACCGGCAAGACCCTCAGCTTCCTGATCCCCATGATCATGAAGATGGACTCAACCTCCTCGCCCTCGACCAAGGGCAAGCGCGGGCCGATCCGCTCGCTGATCCTGCTGCCGACGCGCGAACTCGCCATGCAGGTGCTGGAGGCGTATCACAAGCTCGTCCCGGCGACGAAGAACGATGCCGTGTTGGTCTGCGGCGGTCTTTCCGAAGGCAACCAGCTTGACCAGCTTTCGCGCGGCCCGCGGCTTGTTGTCGCAACTCCCGGACGCCTGGAAGATTACCTCCGTCGCCGGGCGATCAACCTCGGCGACGTTGAAATGCTGGTCCTCGACGAAGTCGACCGCATGTTGGACATGGGCTTCCTTCCTGCCATACGCCGCATCGTGCAGGCCCTGCCCAAGCAGCGCCAGACGATGTGCTACTCGGCTACGCTGGACGCCAGCATCCGCGAGATCGTTCGCGACTACGTCAAGAACCCGGTCCGCGTCGAAATCGGCACGGCATCGCGCCCCTGCGATACTGTTGAGCTTCGCGTTTACACCGTCATGCAGGACCAGAAGCTCTCGCTACTCGACAAGATGCTGAACGAAGAAGAGGGCACGTACCTCGTCTTCTCGCGCACCAAGCATGGGGCCGACCGCATCGCTCGCAAGCTGGAAAAACTTGGCCACGAAGTAGAAGTCATCCACGGCGACCGCTCGCAGTCGCAGCGTACGGCAGCCCTCAAGAGCTTCACGCAGGAAAAGAGCCGCGTGCTGGTTGCGACCGACGTTGCCGCTCGCGGCATCGATGTCCGGCATATTGCGCACGTCGTCAACTACGACCTGCCCAATGGCTCCGACGACTTCGTCCACCGCATCGGCCGCACCGGCCGCGCGGGCGCGAAGGGTATTGCCACCACGTTCATCACGCCGCTTGAAAAGTCCGACGCACGCAAGCTGGAACGCGAGTTGAAAATCCAGTTCCAGTGGTTCGTGGCCGACAAGAACCTCGTCAAGGAAGAGCGCAACAAGCCGGTGGACTTCAAGAACAACGACATCTCGCAACTGTTGCAGATGGAGACCCGTTCCTGGAAGAACGCCGACGGCTCTGCCGCGGAGCCGACACACGGACACCAGTCCGCGCCGCACCACTCCAAGGGCAGCTCCAGCGCAGGCCACGGGCGGTCGCACTCCGGGCAGCGTTCCAGCTTCGGCGGACGCTCCAGCGGCTCCAGCAACGGCGGACGCAGCGCAAGCCGCCGCGGGCGCTAATCCGCTCGCAGCGTAACGAAAGGGCGAGGAGATCATCTCCTCGCCCTTTCGATTTCCGTGTTGCGGAATCGGGCTTTGCGATGCCGCTCCTGCAACCTTCGATCCGGCACGCGAGCATCAAAATCGGGTAGAGTTAGTCAGGTCTTCTCGCCCCGGTTTTTGCGGGCGCGAGCGGGCGGAATGCCGATGGCCAATCTTTTGTCTCATCCCGCGAAATCGCTGGCCCGTCTTGCCGCGCTCGGTCTTCTGCTCGCCACCCTCCCCGGCTGCCAGAACATCCAGACCACCGCCGGCAGCAGCGCTTCCATCCGTTTCGTCAATGCGTCGCCGGACAAGTCGCTCCCGGGCCTCGACATGTATCAGAACACTACTGCCCTGGCCTACAACGTGGGGTTCCCGTACATTACCTCGCCGATCCCGTTGAACTCCGGCACGTACACCTTCTCGGCGGACGGGAACGGCACCAGCCAGGTGCTGGTCTCCGCGAAGCAGCCGCTGGCCGCTCCCCATGAATACACGGCGATCATCGGCAACATCGCGGCCAACCTGCAGGAGACCGTCTTCCTCGACCAGACCACGCCCGCGCCTGCGGGCGATGTCGCCATCCGCTTTATCGACGAGGCAACGCGCGTTGGCCCGGTCGATATCTACCTGGTCCCGTCGAGCAGCAAGCTGATTTCTACCTTGCCCGTTGCCACCAGCGTCGTCTTCGGTGGGAATACGGGGTACATCAACGTCCCCACTGACACCTACGCCATCTCCGTCGTCCCCGCCGGCACCGTGCCGATTGCCACGACGCAGACGCTGTATCCCGGACCGGAGATCGCCTACTCCGGTAGCGCGGTGCGAACCTACGTGCTGGTCGATGCGGCCGTCACAACTGCCCCCGCAGTCGCGGTCATCGAAGGCAAGGACTACGACTCGCCCAGCGCCACCAACTAGCCCGGATTTCTCACGAGCGATTGGTTCGGGTGCAAAAAATATATAGCAAAAGGCCGTATTTTCTGTCATAACAGCGTTGTCAGACGAAGTTATAAACCAGAAAAAGGACGGCCTTTGATGACAGAGTGTACACAAGAGAGATTCGGATTTACAGCTCATTTTTCGCGCCGGGTG
>DASRLB010000217.1:0-7515 GCA_035648695.1 Acidobacteriaceae bacterium
GGTCTGGATCTTGCCCTCGATGAAGAGCTGCGTGCCCTTCTTGACGTAGTCGCGGACGATTTCGGCGGTGCGCTGGAAGCAGACGAGGTTGTGCCACTCGGTCTTGTCGGCCCAGTTGCCCTGGGCGTCCTTGGCGCGGTCGGCGGTCGCGAGCGAGAAGCTGGCGACGGTCATGCCGCCGGCTGTGGTGCGGATTTCGGGGTCCTTGCCTACGTTGCCAAGGAGCAATACTTTGTTGACGCCTTTTGCCATTTTTGTTCTCCGGAGTTGCTCTTCTTCGTGATGGTGAGGATAGCAGAAAGGCAGTGGGTAGAGGGTAGAGCGTAGAGGATAGTGTGTGGTGACCCCTCCCCCCTATTTCTCGCAAAGTCCCTTATCGAAAAGGGTTAGGTTTGTACCTGCGCCTTGGCTCGACATTCGCGGCGGTAATGGTTCGTTCAGTTTCGAGCTACGAGCCGCGAGCTACGAGTTTTTGGTCTCCAGTTTCCGGTTACGAGTTTCCATTTGCCAGTTTTGGAGCTACCCTCCCCCCAATTTCTCGCAAAGTCCCTTATCGAAAGGGTTTAGGTTCGGACCTCAGATTGAGCGCTTTTCTGCAATGGGCATCGCTGGGGATACAAGAGCGTAGAGCTTAGACCGAAAGAGCTTAGAGGAAAAGCGGTGGTTCGAGAGATGACCTTGCCGCCGGACGTTCCGGTGGCCGATGGGGCTTGTTCAGTCTTGAGTTGTGAGTTTTGAGTGCTGAGTTAATTATATAGAGTTGGGGGATATAACATGCACGGTTTTGAAAATTGATTTCGGCTGTGTTTACGGTGGTTTTGGGAGTTTTGCACAGGCTGGGGGGCTTGACAACCTGGGCTAGCGGCGGCGTTCGCCGATGAGTTTGCTGATCGCGAGCAGGAGCGTGAGGGTGCCGGTGGGGAGGCAGCCCATCGCCAGCATCAGGGAGAGCCAGCCTCCGTTGGTGTGGGGGCCCTGGCGGGAGACTCCGCCGAAAACGGTGTACATCAGAACGGCCGCGATCACTCCCGTAAGGAAGATTGCCGAGCCGGTGCGGAGGAGGGTGCGGGTGTCGGAATGCATAGAGGCAGTGGATAGAGAGTAGAGGATAGTGAAAGGCGAACTAACGGTAGTTGGAGAGCATGGCGTAGACGATGACTCCGGTGACGGAAACGTAGAGCCAGATGGGGAATGTCCAGCGGGCAAGTTTGCGGTGCGCGGGGAAACGGCCGGTGAGAGAGAGGAAGAACGTAATCAGGATCATCGGCAACGCGATGACGCTGAGCAGGATGTGCGAGATGAGGAGCGTGAAGTAGGCGGTGCGCAGGGCGTGGCCCTGGCCGTGGAAGAGCATATCTCCATGCAGGAATTTGTTGGTGACGTAGGCCGCGAGGAAGAGGCACGAAACGATAAATGCGGCGAACATGCTGTTGCGATGGGCCTGGATGCGGCCTGTGCGGATGAAGCTATAGCCCATCAGCAGGAAGATCGTGCAGAGGGTGTTGAAGATCGTGTCCATCGCCGGAAGAAACGCCAGATGGGTCCCGGCGACGTCCGCGGGCTGGTGGTAGTAGACCAGCCAGGCGAGGAAGAGCGACGCGGCAAGACTGACGGCGACGATCGCTAGGATGATCGAAGGGGCTGTGCGGGCTTCGGCGCGTTGGTGGGGGGTGGTGGTCATGGCCGGATGAGGAGGCGTCCCTGAGCGTTGAGGATCATGGCAAGCATGAGGAGTGGAAGGTACATCACCGAGACCTTGAGGAGAGTACGGGCAAGGAGGCGGTTGTCAGGCGCCGCGGGGTCGCGGAGGATGCGGGCGAAACGGATGGTCGCGTAAAGATACCAGAGGCCGAGCAGCGTGGCGGCGATGGCGTAGGGCAGTCCGGTGACGTGCAGCCAGGTAAGCCACAGGCTAGTGGGAATCATCAGGACGGCGTAGAAGAGGGACTGAATGACGGTGGAACGGGCGGCGTCTCGGATGTCGGGCTGGGTGGAGGTGACGCGGATGCCGGCGGCGGCGTAGTCCGAGCGGTAGAGCCAGCCGATGGCCATGAAGTGCGGGAACTGCCAGACGAAGAGGATCGCGAAGAGCGCGACGGCGGGCCACTCGATGACGCCGCGGACGGCGGTCCAGCCGATGAGCGGCGGCAGCGCTCCGGGGAATGCACCGATGAAGGTGTTGACGGTGGTGAAGCGCTTGAGCGGCGTGTAGATGGCGACGTAGCCGACCGCGGTGAGCAGGGTCAACATGCCGGTGAGCGGGTTGGTGACCCAGGCGAGGTAGAGAGAGCCGCCGAAGACGGCGAGGAATCCGACGATGAGGCCGTGGGCGAGCGAGATGCGGCGCTGCGCCATGGGGCGGGATGCGGTGCGCGGCATCAGGCTGTCGGTGTTGCGTTCGAGTGCCTGGTTGAGCGCGGCCGAACCGGCGGTGACGACGGCGATCCCGAGCAGGGCTTCGACAAGGCCGATGTTGAAGGGCGAGATGCCGCTGCGCAGCGAGCCGAGGTAGAAGCCGGCTCCGGCCGTGATGACGACCATCGTCGAGACGCGGAGCTTGAAGAGGGTGGCGTAGTCGGCGAGCAGCGTGCTGCGGGTGCGGGACTGGATGGCCGAGGATGTGGCGGTGAGAGGCACTGGTTTATAGGATATCGCGAGTGGGAGGGATGACCGTGATTGAGATTAGGCCCAGATGGTCTGGATGGGATATTGCCGGATTTCAGGATCTACCGTTACCAGCGGCACTCCTTCAGCGAGCGCTTGGGCAATGAACATCCGATCGAAAGGGTCGCTGTGAAAATGTGGAAGGCTCGCAGCCGAAAGAATGTGGTCGAGGCTCACCGGGAGCAGCGTCGCCCCAAACGCTTCAATGTCGTCCATCACACTTGAGACGGAAGTGCCGGCAACCAGGAGGCGTCCGCGACCCACTTTATTCAAGAGTTCCCAAACAGCGGCGTAGCTAAAAATGAATTCATTCGTCGTGTCTTCCAGCATTAGACGCACGCGGTCGCAGAGATGCTCCGGCTCGTAGATCGCCCAGATCACAACGTGCGTGTCTAGCAGGAACTTCAGAACTCACCCGACGAGATGAATGGAGCGTCGCACATCTCGCGCTCGATTTCCTTGTCCATTGCCTTCCACTCTTCCCAGGTAGGCACGATCATGCGGCCACGTCCTGCACCAAGAATGCGGCGGCCTGGGGGCTTCGTTGGCGCAGGCTTCACGAGTGTCAGACGGTAAGAGGACTGGTCGGGGCGCGCGATCTCAATCTCCTCGCCGCGGTTGGCGGTGTCGAGGATGTCGGCAAAGTGTTCTTCGGCGTATTGGGCGCTGACCTTCATTTGTTTAGCGTAGACCGGCAAGCGGGGTGGGTCAATGGGAGGCGCTGCGCGTCAGTTCTGGCTGGCACTATCGGGCGGTGCGAGGGATTTGGCTACGAGGGCGGAGAGTTGCCGGAGTTCGACGGAGAGCTCTTGTCCGAGCGTTTTGGCGTCTTGGTCGCTGTGACCTTCGGCTGCGAGGTGCGCGACGTTCATGAGGCTCTGTAGGGGATTGTTGATCTTGTGCGCCAGTTGGTTGGCCATCTCGGCGGCGGCAGAGGCTTTGGCCTGCTGCAACAGGGCGTGCTGTTGGCGCTGGTGGCGGACGGCCATGGCGGCGAAGTCGGCGAGGACGCGCATGAGCTGGCCGTCGTCCCCGTCGAATGCGGCGGTGCGGCCGTGGGCCATGATGAAGATGGTTCCACGGGTTTCGTCAACTTGCCAGGGAAGGAGAATGCCGTCCGTGACGAGCGGGGCGTTGATCCCCATGATGTCGAAAAAGCGCTGCCGGACGCGGAAAAGCTGGGGCTTGCCACGCTCAAGACAGACGCCGCAGGCGCTGGGGTAGCGGGGCAGCGTGGCGTGCAGGAATCCGTTGTATTCGCCGGCGGTCGCGACCCAGTGCCAGTAGTTGTCCTCATTCTTGTGCTCGGTTTCGAGGCTGATGCCGGCGCTGTCGGCGCCACAGAGGTCGACGGCCGCGTTGACCAGTTCCTGGAGGATGTTGTCGGGATTTTCGACAAAGGAGTGGGTGAGGCGGCGGAGGCCTTCCATCTGGACGGCGAGATCGCGGGTATGGAGGTTTCGGCCGGTGAACTCGGGAGTGGAGTCGAGGTCGAGGACTTCGAGGCCGTCGTCTTCGGAAACTTCGGCGTTACAGGCGGCGCTCCGCAGGGCTGCCATGGCGTTGCCAAGTCTGGCGGTGACCGTGTCCAGCGGGAGGTCCGTTTCCCGGGCGATTTCGCGCGGGGCCTTGTCGTCGAAGAACGCCATGTCGAGGATGCGGCGGTCGGCGTCGGGCAGCAGCAGGACGAGCGAGTGCGGCTTGTTGATCAAGAGACTTACTTCGGTGTGACTGATGGGTGCAGGGCGGCCGAGTTCGGTGCTGGATTTTCGCCGGCGCTTGAGATCGACGGCGAGGTTCCTGGAGAGCAAGCCGAGGGTTGCGTCGAGACCGGCGGATGTTGACGCGAATTGGTGCGGGGCGAGCCAGATTTGCATGAAGATGTTCTGGAGGACTTCTTCCGCTACGGCTGGATCGTGGCACACGCGGAGCGCGACGGAATAGACCACAGTGGAATGACGGTCGTACAGGGAGGCCAGGGCGCGTTCATCGCCCAGACCGATGCTGGCAAGCTGGTCAACATCCTGTTGGGTTGTCTCTTGCGAGGCCAGGCGTCCGGAGGCATTTCGCGGTGGTGTCATGTTTTTTTCGCAATCCAACTTGCTTCGTACTGTCGACATGCGTTGTCCGGGGGCCCGACGGCTCAGCAAGCCAGTGGGACGAGACGGCGGAATGGAGAGGGAATTTCGTGGACCTTTGTCGTCCATATGACATTGGAACAGTTGGGAAGGGAAAAGGTTGCCGCGTCGGATGTTATCTCTATCGCGGGTATACGTAGCAGCCTTACTTGTGTGAATTCGTTTCGCTATTGGCATGAGATCGCGGCTTGGCCACCACGGCAATCATTCTCCGCAGCAGCACCCGAAAACACCTCTCAGAAGTCTCCGGCCAGCAGATCCTCTCCATAGCGCCACAAAAATAAATCCTCGCAACCTGCGTCTCTCGCGCTCTCTTCCCCGTTATCTCCCTTCAGGTCGGCAGGCAAGTATCTTAGCCGCTGAACCGGAGGCAGTCGCATGAAATGCATCGCCGCAGTCCTCACCTACGCTCTCCTCGTCACGCAGTTCGCCTACGCCGCGCAGACCGTACAGGCGCCTTCACCCCAACTGGTTCCCGCCGCATCCGAGGCGGCCGCACAGTCCCGCCTTCTCTCCGCGAAAAATATCTATATCGCCGACGACGGCGCCGACGAGCACTTTCCCGGCAGCGCCACCGAAGCCGACCACGCCTTCGCCGCCAGCCTGAGAACCTGGGGCCGTTACAACCTTGTCCCCACCGCAAAGGAAGCCGACCTCGTCCTCCAGGTCCGCGCCGAAGTGAACAGGTCCTATGTCGCCGGCTCCGACGACAGCTACGGGGCCTACGTCTACAGCGCGTTCTTCCGGCTCACCATCGCCGACCCGGCCACGCTCGATCCACTCTGGGTCATCACCGTTCCCGTCCTCACCGGCAATCGCAAAAAGGACAGGGCCGACCTCTTCAACGTCTCCGCCGGCAACCTCACAAGCCAGCTTAAGCTCCTCACCAACACGCCCCTTACGGCCCGCGAGACCGCCGACCTCCGGGAGCCCGCGGTTCTCAGCCACAAGCGCACTGCGCTGGCGCTCGGTCTCATCGTCGGCGTCGTCGCCGCCGGTGTCGGAGGTGGACTCCTCCTCCATCACGCGTACGAGAACTCTCTCGCGGACCAGAAGAAAACGGCGGATGCCTGGTGTACCGCCAACCACATTCCCCTCTCCGAATGCGCCGGCGGCTAGAGTTCTTAATCTGGCGTCCTTGCGGCGGCGATATCGCCGCAAGGACGCTCTGGAGTGCATTAAGAGCAAATGCCCTTATTTGTCCCCTTTTGCCCCTAACAGGGGCTGGCTTTAACTCCCACGCATCGGTAATATCCACTCACTCATCAGTGTTATTGCTCCACCACGGGAGAACAAATGAAGAACCTGCTGAACTTTTCCGCCCTCGGGCTTTTGACAATTTTCGGAGCAACAGCAGCCCACGCCGACACCGTTGCATCAACCTCTGTAGCCGCCACAGCTAATATCTATGGGCCTGCCGGTGCGTCCGCACCCGCAGACTCCCCTGCCACGGCGATCACCGTCACTGGCGGGACCACCATCACCTTCTCCAGCGTCACCGGCACCATCAGCCTTGACAGTGGCGGCCATAATAACGATGCCGATGGCATAGGTTCCGCTCAAGGATCGCACAACGATGCTTTCGGAAGCTTCTCCGGCATTACCGCGCCGAATGCGGGATATCTTGCCGGCGTCTTCGTGCCCGTCGGCGGTCCTACCGGAGGGGCGCCCGGGGATAGTGACTTCACTGGCGCGGGCGATACCTCCTTCACTGCTCTCGCACCCGCGCTCGACGAGGTCTTTTTCATCGGCGACGGCCAGACCGGTGACGGCGGCGGATCCACCCAGCAGTTTTTCGTCCCCGCCGGCGCCGGAACCCTGTATCTCGGCATCGCGGACGCTTGTATCTACAACGGGCCCGCCATCGGCTGCTACGACGACAACTCGGGCACTTTCAACATCAACTATGATCTGGTCCTAGGCAGCGTCACGCCCATCCCCGAACCCTCCAGCCTCATCCTCTTCGGCACTGGCATCCTCGGCGCATTCAGTGCCGTCCGCCGGCGCATTCAAACCGCCTAACGTCTCACCTCACTGCAAACGCCCCATCCTGCGACAACCGTCGCAGTGTGGGGCGTTTTCATGCACATGGCCAAATGTTGTCAAGCCCTCCAGCCTGTGCAAAACCACCAAACCCAGCATAAACACTGGCAAAAGTAATTTTCCAAAACGTGCATGAATTACCGCTCAGCTTGCTACAATTAAATCAGCACTCAAATTCACAACTCAAAACTGAACAGTATCCCTTCAGACGCCAACCGCGCCCTGCATCTCTACGCTCAATAGCTCTGAGCTGACCAGAACCCTCGCACCTCAACAGGATCAAATTTACTCATCGCTCGTTGCTCGTAGCTTCTCCAAAACCCGAAACTGGCAACTGGTAACTGGTAACTGGCAGCTCGAAGCTGGCAGCTGGCAGTTGAAAATCAACTCCCAGCCGCTAACTCCTTATGGAGGAAGACTTTGCACCGAAGCCATTTAGAATGAGTCGCTTGAGGAGACCTTCGGCCCTGGAGCCTAGCATTCTAAAGCACTTCCGTCCAAGGTACCCCGCGGGGGGAGGGGGAGGGGGCATAAGCGCTAAGTTATGCGGTTGAGTTGCGGTATTCTTGTTCTGGCTGGTTCTGAGAGTGCGTGTGCGATTTCATTCCATCGTCTTATGACGGCGGCCAGTGACAGATATCGGATCAAGGCTTGGAGTATCTGGTGGAAA
>DASRLB010000218.1:0-13076 GCA_035648695.1 Acidobacteriaceae bacterium
CCCGCACGTTCCATCCTGAAACCGCCTGCCGATGGTCGGTCATGCCTGTCTTTTCGCTTGAACTCTGCACTGCTTGCCTCCTCGAACCTTCACGTGCCTTGTCGATCGATAACCGAAGCGTTTACTCGCGTCGCGCCGCTCAACTACACCGGCGGTCCGCTGCTAAAAGTTGTACCGGGCAGAAACTTCGACGATCCTGTAGCCGCTCTTGTACGGCGTGTAACCGAAGTTCGCGGAAGTTGGCGAGAGCACCGCCCCGGCCAGCGCCTGCTGCGGGGTGGTCGCTGTTCCCGTAGGATTTCCGTAGGTGAGAGTCAATGAGCTCGGCGCTCCCGCACCACCGTAAAACTGCGCCAGCGGATGGTTCAGGAAGTTGAATGCCGCCAGCCGGAACTGTAAGTTCTGGCTGCTATCCAGCTTGATCGTCCGCTGCACGGTGAGGTCGGTGTCGAAGTACGCCGGCCCGTGGATGTCGGGCAGCTCGAACTCGCCATTTCTACCCAGCGTCGGGAGCGCAAAGCATGAGCTGTTGATGTACTGTCGCCCGTAGATGGGGTTCTTCGTGAAGCCCGCCTTGGGATTGCAGGTAACGACAGGCTGCAGGTTGATGTCCGGAGTGCCGATAAAGTTGGCGTTACTCAGCGACACAGCGACAGGGGTTGTCGTACCCGCGGGAGTGTATTGTGTACCGCCGCCCAGCCCGAAGTTTGTGTTGCCATCCAGCACCGCTACGTCGGGCCCGCTTTGCAGCGTCGTAATGCCCGAGAATTCCCACTGGTTCAGCACCCCGCGCAACAGCCTGTTGCCGTGGTATGCCTCGCCGACCTGGTACGAGTAGGTCGCATTCACCGCCTGGTTGCGATTAAAGGCAAGATAGCCATAATTGTTGCGCAACGTAGACGGATCGCCGATAGCGCCGGTCCGGTAGTCTCCACGAATGCCCAGCGCCTTGGCCCAGGTGTAATTGACGCCGAAGATGAATGCGCCCTTCTGCTTGTTCAGGCTCACCTGTAGAGAGTTGTAGTTCCCATAGCCGATATGGTGCGGCACAAAGACCTGTGTGTAGTTGGGATACGGCCGGTAATCCTGCTGGTTCTGCTGGGTGCTGCCGGCAACTGTCACGGCCCCGGTCAACGGGTCCGGCTGAAACAAACCGCCCAGCGGAATGTAGTTCTGGTTGCTCAAATTGCCTTCGGTGAACGTGTGGCTGCTTTGATTGCCGACGTAGCTGATCTCAAGGTTCGATTTCAGCGGCATCACCTGGTCCACGATGAAGGTGTAGTTGTAAGTCACGGGCTGCGCTTTGTCGTGAGCGTCCAGCGCGTAGATGGCGAATGGCGGCAGGTTGCTGCCGGCGGCAGCAGAGTAGCAATCGACTCCCGCAACCGGCACGTCTCCCTTCGCAAGTTTGGACGTTGCGGTCAGTTGGTCGTAGGTGCAGCTCAGGTTCTGCGGCGTGGTGTACGTCTGAATTCCGATCGACGTATTCAGCGCTCCGGCCGAGTCGTTATACGAATCATGGAAGCGATACGCGCCAAAGCCGCCGCGGAACACCGTCCTTCCATCGCCGTACAGATCGTAAGCCAGGCCGGCGTGCGGAGAATAAAACAGGAACGTCGACGGCTGTCCGGAAAGAGGAATGCTGGCGTCGGTCCCATGCCAGCTGATCCCCGGAAACGAGCGCGCATCGCCCGTCACGTTGTAGACGTAATGCTGCGTGGGAGGCGTCCAGACCGCCAGGCCGTTGCCATGAGGGTCGGTCCACGGGCCCGTGTGTTCGAAGCGCATGCCCAGCGTCAGGGTCAGCTTCTTCGTCACCTTCCATTCATCGTTGGCGTAGAAGTCGACGACCTTGAAGTGCAGGTCCGCCGGCGGCGATGCGCTGGATTGCGTGAACGCGCTACAGCCCTGCAGGAAGTTCGCGACGTTGTTGAAGAGTTGCGAGACGTGCCCGGTGGTAACGAAATCGTCCGTATCGCAGCCGGCGTTGTAGTGGTTGAACGCGTTCTCGCCCTGCGAGTAGATGAACGGAATCTGGTTGTTGCCGGTGTTCTCGAAGTAGACGCCCACCTTGAAGGCGTGCGTCTTCCATTGCTTGCTCAGATTGTCGGCGCCGTTGTATGAGTATTTGCGAAGGTAGCTGCTGCCCGCGGGAAAGTACCCCATCGCGAAATCCGGCACGCCCTCTTCATAGTCCACCAGCCCCGGAAGCTGCAGCGCGCCGTTGTTATAGATGCGCCCTCCGCTCCAGCCCGTGCTCGCGTCCTGCACCAGGTTCCTGTTGGCAAGCTGGTTGGGCTGGTAGTAGTACGTGCCGGTAGCGATGGCCTCATTCGTCAGCGACGGGCTGAAGACATGCGTAAAGTTCAGCGAAAGAGAATGAGATTTCGTATCGGAGAACGCGGACGTGGGATAGGGAATCACGTCGGACCCCGCGTAGTAGGTGTTGTCTATGGGAGTTTCATCGTTGATCTTTTCAAAGTTGTACGTCACATAGAGCTTCGTATTGTCGGTAAAGTTTTCATCGATCCTGCCCCGGTATTGATAACCGTTGTGAGTCGAAGTAAGGGCGTTCACGTAGTTGTAGCCATCCGACGCCAGGCCGTTGCCCGCCTGCGGCACACGATTGATCGCAGGCCAGAACTTCGCATAGATTTTCGCATGAGGGTCTACGGGTATCAGCCCATCCTTAATCGGCAATGGCAAGGCCGTGGGATCCTGCACTCCCTGGGGAGTAAGCTGTTGGTCCTGCACCGTGTAAGTCGCGCCGTTGCTCAGGCCGGGCGCATAGCAGTAGCCCCCCGAGTTCGCAAGCGAGCCTGAATCGTAAAACTTGTCACACTGTGTCGTGACCACAGTCGGGTCCACGTACAGCGCGGCTCCGATGCTGGCAGGGGTTATGCTGCCGCTCAACATCAGCGGGGTCGGGATAAAGCTCAGCAAAATTTGTTCCAGCTTGGTCTGTTTGTAGTATTCAAACCCTGTAAAAAAGGTCATCTTCTTGCTGTGATTGAAGTTCGTCCCCGGAATCTTGACCGGGCCGCCGACATTGCCGCCCGGATAAAAGTATTGCGCCGGCGGACGCGCCGCGCCCGTGTTGTTGGCCAGCCAGTCGTTCGCGTTCAGCGCCCCGTTGCGGGCAAACAGGTACGCCGTGCCGTGGTAGCTCGACCCGCCCGACTTGCCCACCGCGTTGATCACGACCGGCCCGTGGGCGTTGTCGGCCCCAAACGCCGCGGTCTGCACGTTGACCTCCGCCACCATGTCCATGTTGACGTTCGCGATCGACGCTCCCATGTCCCCGGGGTCCATCGTGCTCGCGCCGTCGGAGATCACCGTGGTCGCCCCGGTCTGCGGCGTCGCACCATTCGCTGAGAACGAGGACGTGGCCGTGTTACCGAAGCCGACCGTCTGACTCCCGGCGTTGGTGCTGTTATTGGCCAGGCTGCCGCCGGTCGACACCGCGAAGCCGGGCAGTATCTTGATCAACTCGGTCACATCGCGGCCCACGGTCGAGAGCCTCTTGATGTCCTCCGACGTAATCAGATAGCTTTTTTCAGGAGAGTCCATGTTGACCCCGGCTACCGTCGCCGTGACCGTCACCTCCTGATTGAACTCCCCGATCTTCAACTGGATCGTCGCCACCGTCTTCTGGTCGCCCGGATGCATCTCGATCCCGGTGACCTTGTACGTCTCGAACCCCTTAAAGGTGACCAGCAGATCGTAGGTGTCCGGCTGGATCGCATTGATCGTGAACAGCCCATCGCCATTGCTCACTGTGGCGCGCTTGGCTCCGCTCTTTTCGTCGACGAGCGTGACCTTCGCCCCCGGAACCAGCGCTCCGCTCGTATCGTGGACTTTACCGCTCAACGATCCGGTTGTCTGCGACAAAGCCATCGGCGCCAAGAGCAGCAATGCGCAAATCACCTGGCAGGCTGACCGCAACCCGCTCCGAACGTCGGCACAATACTCGCTGATTTTGAACAAGAAAACCTCCAAAGGTCGTTCATGGTGCGTCCGCCGTCCGTCCCTGAACTCCTTCCGCCTGTCATACAGGTTCAGGTCGGTCAGGCAAACGAGAGCGTTCAGAACATGCAAAGACGTTGTTGTCAGTCCGCATCACATGACGCTCTTCTACCGCTTTGCGCAAGGCAAGATACGGTTGTGTACCGGAGTAAAGCCTTTGTCTGCTGCTGTTTGACAGCCTGTATTGAGGGGGGTACCATACCGTTCTCAGGGGCCTACTTCCGATTTAATATGGAAACGATGACAAATTCGGTCCAGGCTTCCCACGACACGGAGCCAGCCTCGGCCCGCGATCCGGCGCGCGTTCAGGCGGCGCTCGACCACCTGCTCTCCAGCCCACCCTTCCGCAACACCCAGCAGTGCCAGACCCTGCTCCGCTACATCGTCAAACATACCCTCGCGGGCGAGGACCACCTTCTCCGCGAGCGCGTCATCGGCTCCGAAGTCTTCGGCCGCAAGCCGGACTACGAGACCGGCGAAGACCCGGTCGTCCGCATCCGCGCCGCCGAGGTCCGAAAGCGCCTCGCCCAGTATTACCAGGCCATCCCCGAGACGCCGGAACTCCACATCGATATTCCTCCCGGCTCCTATCGGGCCACCTTCCGCTGGAAGGAAGCGACAGCGCCCGATCTCGCGCCCGCGGCCCGGACGCACGGCGGCGACCTCCATCCCGCCCTGCCCCTGGCGGCACAGCTCCAGCCGGCACAACTCCAGCCCTTCCGCTCTACAATCGCCGACCAGCCGGCTCGACACTTCGGACGCTGGGCATTCGCGTCCCTTGTCGCGCTCATCCTGGTCGCCGGCGCTTCAGTGGCGGCGCTGCGGGTCCCTGCTCCCGCGCGCGCCCTGCACGACTTCTGGCAGCCCTGGACCAACAGCCCCAAGCCCGTCATCATCGTCATAGGAAGCAACGCCGTCTATCGCCTCTCGGACGCCGTGACGGACCGCTACACGGCGGAGCATCACCTCGAAACTCACGGGATGGAAGTCTTCATCCCCATGAAGCCGGACGACATCCTGCATGGTTCGGATTTCTTTCCCGCCGAGAACAGCTTTGTGGCGCTGGGCGACGTGGCCGCCGTTTCGGACATGGTGGCCTCCGTGACGCGCCAGAAGCAGCCGTTTCAGGAGCGCTTTCCCAACGACGTCTCCTTCGCCGAACTGCGCAACAGTCCAACCATCCTGATCGGCGGCTTCAACAACCCCATGACGATGGAACTCACCAAGAACCTCCGCTTCGTCATGCGCGCCCACGACGAGATCGACGACGCACAGGACCCCAACCGCCGCTGGCTTCTCCATGCTTCCAACGACTCGCACGACACCGAGGATTACGCGATCGTCACCCGCATGGTCGCGCGCTCCGGCGATGCTCCGGTGCTCAGCGTAGCCGGCATGGGACAGTACGGCACTCTCGCCGCGGCCGACTTCGTCTGCAACCCAGCGTCGCTCCGCCAACTCGCAAACCAACTCCCCAAGGATTGGGCCGCGCACAACCTCCAGGTCATCCTGCATCTGAAGGTTGTCGACTTCAAGCCCGTGGCTACCGAGGTCGTCGCAGTCCATACCTGGTAGCGACTGCGGTCGTTTGGCGCACTGCCCGGTCACTGAAGTACCATCGCCCCATGACACAACCTTCCCTGACGCGCCGGGAATTCCTGCAATCCAGTGCAGTCGCTGGAACGGGGGCAGCGTTCGGCTGCATGACACCCAAGCTTATCTGGGCCTCGTCCACAGATTCCGGCCCAACACCGCTTTGGGCGTCGAAGCCGATGCGTTGGGCACAGCTCACGTTGGTGGAAGACGATCCCGCGCACTTCGACATCGGCTTCTGGCTGGACTACTTCAAGCGCACTCGTTCCGACGGCGTCTGCCTCAGCGCTGGAGGCTGCGTCGCCTTCTATCCCACCGACGTTCCCTTCCACCATCGCAGCGCGTGGCTCGGAGATCGCGACTTTCTCGGCGAGCTCATCAACGGCTGCCGCAAACTTGGCATGTCGGTGCTCGCTCGTACCGATCCTCACGCGACCTATGAGGACGCGAAGGTCGCGCATCCGGATTGGATTGCGGTCGATGCCGAGGGCGATCCACGCCGCCACTGGGCTTCGCCGGAGATGTGGGTGACCTGCGCGCTTGGGCCGTACAACTTCGACTTTATGACAGCGGTGCACCAAGAGATCATGTCGCGCTATCGCGTCGATGGCATCTTCATGAACCGCTGGGACGGTTCCGGCGACTGCTACTGCGAACACTGCCGTACCAACTTCAAGGCCGCAAGCGGCTTCGACCTTCCGCGAACTACTGATGTGCAAGACCCTGCGAGGCGTGCGTACTTCCTGTGGCGGCAGAAGCGGCTCATGAGTGTCGTCGATGTCTGGAACACCGCGATCCGGGCGATCAACCCGGCGTCCAGCGTTATCCCCAACAACGGTGGTGGAGCGCGCAACACGCTGGATACGCTGGAGACAAGTCGTCGCGCGCCGATGCTGGTCGCTGACCGGCAGGCTCGGCATGGATTGGCCGCGCCTTGGCAGATGGGGAAGACGGCCAAAGAGTATCGGTCGACGATGGCTGGCAAGCCTGTCGTCGGTCTCTTCGGTGTGGGCGTTGAAGAGCCGTATCGATGGAAGGACAGTGTCAACAGCAGCGCCGAAATCCGCATATGGGTGCTGGATGCGATCGCCAACGGCATGCGTCCGTGGTTCAGCAAGTTCTCCGCCACGCTGCATGACGAGCGATGGCTGAAGGGCGTGGAAGACATGTATCGATGGGCCGACAAGAACCAGTCTTATCTGACGCACCAGCGTTCACTCGCGCGCGTAGGGCTGGTGTATTCGCAGCGGACAGCGTGGTATTACGGCGGCGAACAGGCTGAAGCCAAGGTCGAGAACTACGCTCTGGGCTGGTATCAGGCTCTGGTCGAGTCTCGCATTCCCTTCGAGATGGTGCATGATCGGTTGCTCGATGCAGAGCATCTTGCCGCGTACAAAACCCTCATCCTTCCCAACATCGCCGCGCTCAGCGACGCGCAGTGCGACCAGCTTCGCGCGTTCGTCGCTCACGGTGGAAATTTAGTTTGCACCTACGAGACGAGCCTGTACGACGAGTCGGGCGTGCGACGGAAGAACTTCGCGCTGGCCGACTTGTTCGGCGTCGATTGGACTGGCAAGCGCGAAGGGCCGATGCTCAATTCGTACATTCGCCTGGAGCACGATGCTCTTCCGCATCACGCTCTGTTTGCCGGCCTCGAAGACGCGCCTCGCATCATCAATGGCGTCTCGCGACTGGAAGTTACGCCTCGCGAGAAGTTCGCCGAAACACCGCTGACGCTGATTCCGAGTTATCCCGATCTGCCGATGGAGAAAGTCTATCCACGCACACAGCGGACGGATATCTCCTGCCTGTATCTGCGGCAACCGGCCGGCCGGGTGGCGTACTTCCCTTTCGACATCGACCGCACTTTCTGGGAGGTGCTTGCGGAAGATCATCTGAAGGTGCTGCGCAACACCCTCGACTGGGCGAACCGGGAGGAGCCGGCTGTAACGGTTGAAGGTCCTGGACTGGTCGATGTGACGGTGTGGCAGAATCCCGGGTCGATCACGGTCCATCTGGTGAACCTGACCAACCCAATGACGATGAAGGGACCTTATCGCGACTTCTTTCCAATCGGCGCACAGATGGTTAAACTGCACCTGAGCAGCGACGTTCAACCCAAGGCCGCGCGTCTGCTGGTTGCTGACAGAAGCATTCCGATGGACCGGTTGGTCTCTATGGTCACCGTGACCGTGCCATCGGTCCTCGACCATGAGGTTGTGGCTTTCGAAATCTGACGTGTTTTGGCTATTTGGGAAGGGCCGCCGTGCCGGTAACGGTGAACTTGCCGGCCTGGGCGGAGGTTGTGTCTCCGGGTTGTGCGCCGCCTACGGAAACGAGGTAATCGCCGGGGAGGATGACGCGGTTGCCTTTGGCGTCGACCTGAGCGATGGAGCGGGGGCCGAGAGTGAAGGTGACGTGCGCCGACTGGCCGGGGGTGAGGTGGACCCGCTTGAATCCGGCGAGGACGCGGATGGCGGTGTTGGAGCCTCGCGGCTGCGTAAGGTAGACCTCCGCGACTTCGTCGCCCGGCCGGGTTCCACTGTTCTTGATGTCGGCCTCGACAGTGACCGGACCGCCCGCCTTGATCTGCGAAGGCAGTTTGAGGTGGGTGTAGTCGAAGGTGGTGTAGCTGAGGCCGAAGCCGAAGCTGTAGAGCGGCTTGCCGGTGAAGTAACGGTAGGTACGGCCCTGCATTGCGTAATTTTCAAATGCGGGTATCTGATCGAGCGAGGCGTAGAAGGTGAGCGGGAGACGGCCGGCGGGGTTGTTATCGCCGGCGAGAGTTTCGGCGATGGCGGTGCCGCCTTCTTCGCCGGGGTACCAGGCTTCGAGGACGGCGGCGGCGTGTTCCTGCGCCCAGTTGACGGCGAGAGCGCTGCCGTTTTGCAGGACTACGACGAGCGGCTTGCCGGTTGCGGCGAGGGCTTTGAGCAGGTCCTCCTGCGCGGCGGGAAGGTTGATGGCGGTGCGGTCGCCGCCGCTGAAGCCTTCGAGATGTACGGGCATCTCTTCGCCTTCGAGCGAGGGGGAGAGGCCGACGAATGCGACGGTCACGTCGGACTGCTTCGCGGCTTCGACTGCTTCGGCTCGCATGGCGGCGGCGGGTGCCTCCCAAGTGAGGTCGATGCCGGCGCTGCCGGTTCCGTGCACATACTCGAGGCGGATGCGATGCGGTGTGGTGTCGGCGAAGTGTTCCGGCACCTCCGTTATGGCGCCGCGCTCGGGCGTCTTGCCCGCGCTCTCGAGGATGACCTTGTCGTCCAGATAGAGCTTGAAACCTTCAGCGTTCTCGCACGCGTAGCAGTAGTTCATGCGCACGCCGATCTTGTAGTCGCCGGGGGCCGGCGGAACGAACATCCCAGCCCAGCGGACGGAGTAATTGTTGCGCTCAACACCGGCGACGGGCGCAAACTTGTCCCAGTTGAAGTTCACTTCGCGGTCGATTCGCGAGGTGACCTGAGGGCCGCTGAAGCTGGTGTTGGCGAAGAACTCCGCGGTGAGCCCATGGCTTGCGCCTCCTTCGCTGCGCAGTGCTGTGGACGGGATGGGCACGGCGAAGCCATCGACCAGCGTTGAGCCTTGCGCATAAACGATGCGATCGGCCCCAAAGCGCTTTTCCATGCCTTCGAGCGGCGAAACAGGTTGCTGCGGCGGGCCGTTGTAGTTGCCCTGCAGCGACTGCACGAGCTGTGCTTCCGGCCCGATGACGGCGATGCGGCGGATGCCCGGCTTTAGCGGAAGCGCGTGGCCGGCGTTCTTAAGCAGCACCATCGACTCACGCGCCGCCTTGAGCGAAAGCTGGCGGTGCGCGGGAGAGTTGTCTTCAGAAAACGGGATGCGGCCATAGGCGTAGCTGTCGGGCGCGTCGAACATGCCGAGGCGGAAGCGCGCGCGGAAGAGACGATAAAGCGCGGTATCGAGGTCGGCTTCGGTGAGCAGGTTTTCGTGCACGGCCTGGGGGATGGCGAGGAAGGCCTGGCCCTTTCCGAAGCCGCATTCGAGGTCGGTGCCGGCCTTGATGGCGTCGGCGGCGGCGTGCGCCATGTCCGGAGCGAAGTGGTGGCCGGTATTGATGTCGGAGACGGCGCCGCAATCGCTGACAACGTAGCCGTCGAAGTGCCACGCATTGCGGAGGTGGTCGCGGAGCAGCATGGTGTTGGCGCAGGCGGGCGAGCCGTCGATGGCGTTGTAGGCGCACATCACGGACTGCGCATGGGCCTCGGTGACCGCCGCGCGGAAGGCGGGGAGGTAGGTGTCTTCGAGGTCGTGCGGCGAGACGTCGATGTTGACCTTATGGCGCGTGGGCTCGGGGCCGCTGTGGACGTCGTAGTGCTTGGGCGTGGAGACGACCTTCAGATACTTGGGGTCGTCGCCCTGCATGCCGGTGACGAAGGCGACGCCCATGCGCGCGGTGAGGAAGGGGTCCTCGCCGTAGGTTTCCTGTCCGCGGCCCCAGCGCGGGTCGCGAAAGATGTTCATATTAGGCGCCCAGAAGGTGAGGCCGAAGAACATTTCGTGGTCGCCGTCGCGCATGGCCTGGTTGTACTTGGCGCGGGCTTCGGTGGAGATGGTCTGGCCCATGATGTGGACCAGCGGCGCGTCCCAGGTGGCGGCCATGCCGATGACTTGCGGGAAGTTGGTGGCGCTTCCGGCGAAAGCGACGCCGTGGAGACCTTCATTCCACCAATCGTATTTGGGGACGCCGAGGTGCGGGATCGCGGGGGCGTGGTCGCGCATCTGCGAGACTTTTTCGTCGAGCGTCATGCGGTTGACGAGGTCGTCGACGCGCTGGTCGATGGGGAGGGCGGTGTTCCTGTAGGGCTGCGACTGCTGGGCGTGCAGCGGGATGAAGATGAGCGGCAGGAGGGCGGCGAGAAGGCGGGCTCGTAGCATGATTGATGATTCCTTCGGGTGTTGGAGGAAATGCGCGGCGCCCCAATTATAGGGTCTGACGGCGTTATGAGGATGCGAGATTGAAGCCTTCGAGAACGATGCGCGGTCTTTCGCCTCGCGTGTCGGCGTGGTTGACTTCGGTGGTGATGGTGCGGCGTTCGCCGGGCATGAGGGCGATGTAGTTGTCGTCGTAGATGGCGGGGAGGATGCGGTCTCCGGTTGTGTCGCGAACTGCTTTGAGGCGGAGCATGAGCGCCGGCGTAGTCGAGATGTTTGTGAGATTGGTGGTGAGAAGCCAGCGGTCGCCGTTCCGCTCGACGGAGGTGTTTGTCTGGACGCGGGTGCGGGGCATGGAGCGGAGGGCACAGAAGTTTCCCTGCTCTACGCCGCGGAGGTAGAAATTTGTGGAACGGGCTTGGCCGTTTTGTTCGAGGCTCAGGCGGATGAAATGGACCGGCGTTAGGCCTACTGGGTAGGCCATTGCGGTGATGGTTGAGACAGTGTCTTCCCTGCTCTGCACGGGGATGGTTTGCTTCGAGAGGCTTTTGCCGGTGCTGTCGAGGACTTCGATTTGCGCGGAGAGGTTGTCGACGTTGCCGGCGCTGTAGTTGACGACCTCGATGGTTTCGGCGGCGGAGTTCCACTGAATGTGGAGCGGCTCGGACGCGTTCTTGCAACCGAAGTATGCGGCGGTGGGTTCGAGGTAATAGTCGTAGGTTTGCCAGACGAAGGAGGGCCAGCAGGGGTGGCTCATCCAGAGCAGAAGCCCCATGCGGTGCTGGCCCTGAGCTTCGAACATGGCCCGATAGGTGTCGTAATTGACGAACTGTGCGAGGGCGATCCAGTCGGCGGCGTTGGTAGCGCCGCCGTAGTTTTCGTTGATGAGGCTGAGGTATGAAGCTCCGCCCTGCGCGCCTGCGAGAGTGAAGTCGTGGAGGCCCCAATCGAGTGCCTGCGGCCACAGACCGGACTCGGGAATCATCGCGCGAACGCTGTCGAGGGACGGAATGTTGGGCGCGCCGAGTTCGCTGTGGAGCTTGGTGTCGGCGGTGCGGAAGTAGAAGGGCGGGTCCATGGCGCGGTAGGGGCCGTGGCCGCTGACGGGCCCGTCGGCGGAGCTGCCGATGTAGGCGAGGCCGGGGTGCAGTTCGGCGAGCAGCGCGCGGATGCCCTTGTCGAGCGGCGCGGGTGGGAACCACTCGTTGCGTCCACAGTAGAGGCCAACAGACGCATGACGCCGGATGCGCTGGATGAAGTCCCGCGTGTTGGCGAGGAACATCGCGTTGTCGTCGGGGGTGGGCCCGTCCCACGGGTTGGCGAGCCAGAAATCCTGCCAGACGACGAGGCCGCGGCGGTCGCAGGCCTCGTAAAGCGCGTCGTCGCCGATCTGGCCGACCCAGTTGCGAATCATGGTGAAATTCATCTCGCGGTGGTAGCGGACCGCGGCGTCGTACTCGCGGGCGCGGTAGCGGAGCATCGACTCACCGAAACCCCAGTTGCCGCCGCGAGCGATGAAGCGGCGACCGTTGATCCAGAGGCGAAGCGCGCCGCCTTCTTCGCTGCTCGTCATCTGCCGGATGCCGGCTTTGAAGGCGGTGCGGTCGGATGTTTTGCCGCCGGTTTCGAAGCCCAGTTCGACATCGTAGAGATGCGGTTCGCCGTAGCCCACGGGCCACCAGAGTGCTGGATTTGCGATGCGCAGTTGCGGGTGGTTTGCGGGCGAGAGCTTGACTACTTCGCGGGTGTTGGGCTGGAGGGTGATGGGGTGGTCGAAGTCGATCGTGCCGAAGCGGCAGTGGATTGCACCGTCGACGGGCGCGGCGGTGTGGTTGACGGCGAAGCATTCGAGCGTGACGTCGGCGCTGGCATGGTTTGCTGACACGACCGAGGTGACGAGCGGATCTTCGAGCGTCACGGCGCCGGTTGTATCCAGATGAACGCCGCCCCAGATGCCGGTGTTGCGCCCGCGGATGGTGGGGATCCAGTCCCAGCCTATGGAGGCGTGATACGTCGGGTTGTCCGCGCCCAGACCGCCGCCGTTGGGGCCGGTGCTCTCGAAGGTCTTTTGCTTGCAGCTTCCGGGGGTGGCGTTCTTGATGACGCGCACGGCGAGGGCGTTCGATTTCCCGGCGTGCAGTTTGGCCGTGACGTCGAAGCGGCCACGGATGAAGCCGCCGTCGATGCGGCCGAGATTTTCGCCGTTTAGGAAGACTTCGGCTTTCCAGTTGACGCCGTCGAAGTTGAGCCAGGCAATCTGGCCGGGTTCGAGGGAAGGTGAGGCGAATTCAGTGCGATACCAGAAGTCGGAGTAGAAGAACGAGTCGGAGATTTGGAGCTGGTTCTGGCCAAAGTTGGGGTCCGGGATTGCTCCGACGTTGAGATACGAAGAGAGGATTGTGCCGGGGACGGTGGCGGCAATCCAGTGGGTGTCTTCAAAGCCAGGAGTGGAAAGCGACTCGCCCGTTTCCGTGCCAGCGCGGCGGACGCGCCAGGGCCCACCGGCAAGGTCGATGCTGTCGGCCTCGGGTGTGGGGCGGGGGCGGGGGCGGGCGATGAAACCC
>DASRLB010000219.1:0-8128 GCA_035648695.1 Acidobacteriaceae bacterium
CCGGCGCGGGAGAAACAGTCGAAGATTCCGCGGGTGCTGCACCCGTGGGCGGTGTTGGCATCAATGAGTCCGTAGGGTCCGTCTATTTGCGACGAAAGCGGCTGCGCGCCGAAGCAATCAACGCACCGGCCGTGCCCAGGATCGCCAGCAACGCTGTCGGATTTTCCGGCGAATCGATGCAGCCGTTCTGCGCGTAGATAGGCGCGGCGGCGGCCAATACGAAAAGGAATGCGAAGAGGAACAGGATTTTCTTCATAGGGCCCTCAGACCGAAAGTACCCTAATCTCGAAAAGGGTGTCAAACAGGCCGCTGCAGCCATTTCTGCCCGAAGTCGTCCGCCAGTGGAGATACAGCGGACGAAAGCGGGCGCTCGCGCCATGTTTTCTTGGAATTGCCGCGCCGTTTCCTACGGGTTGCGGGATATTATGTTGGCGCGGTGCAGATTGGCGCCCGCCCGGCCTGAAGTCATTCGATCAAAATTACTGGAGGATTTATATGGCGTCGACTAAAGTTCCCACCGCCCATTTGCCGGCTGTACAACGCACCGTCCTGCCCGGAAGCGAGAAGGCCCCCATCCATGCCGTGGCCGCCAAGACGGCCGTGGAAAAACCCGCGCGCGCCGCGGCGAAGATCGTCGTCTCGGTCATCGTCAAGCGCAAAAAACCGCTGACGGCCGCGCATCGCAGCGGCAAGGAGCGCCTCACTCATGCGCAGTTCCGCCAGTCTCACGGCGCCGATCCCGATGCCGTCAAGCTGGTCCGCGCGTTTGCAAAGCAGTACGGCCTGGCGATTGAACCGGACACTCCCGGCCCCGAGCGGCGGACCATTAAACTCTCCGGCACCGTTGCCGCCATGCAGAAGGCTTTTGGGACGACGCTCAGCCACACGACCGTCGACGGCGTTACGTACCGCGTGCGCGAAGGCAGCATCGATCTGCCTTCGGAGCTGGTCGGGCCGGTGGAGGCCGTGCTGGGGCTGGACAACCGGCCGCAGGCCAACCCCCACTTTCGCGTCGCGGGCGAGCAGGGCGCCGCAGCAGCGGACGCTGCCCAGGCCGGAGGCTTCGCCCGGCCGCACGCCTCCGGAAATATCTCCTACACTCCGGTCCAGGTCGGCCAGCTCTACGGCTTTCCGCAAGGCACTCCAGCCACCGGCCAGACCATCGGCATCATCGAGCTTGGCGGAGGGTTCAAGCCCGCCGACATTACCGCCTACTTCAAAGCGCTCGGCCACACGGCGCCGAAAATCGTGACGGTGCTGGTCGATGGAGCGAAGAATGCGCCGACCAACGCCAACAGCGCCGACGGTGAAGTGCTGCTGGACATTGAAGTTGCCGCGGCGGTCGCTCCCGGAGCGACCATCGTCGTCTACTTCACGCCCAACACCGACCAGGGCTTTATCAACGCCATCGGGCAGGCTGTCCACGACACGGTCAACAAGCCCAGCGTGATTTCGATCAGCTGGGGCGCGGCAGAGTCGGCGTGGACGGCGCAGTCGATGACGACGCTGGATGCGGCCTGCCAGTCGGCAGCGGCACTGGGCATCACCATCACGGTGGCGTCGGGCGACAACGGGTCAACGGACGGCGTGACGGGTGGCAAAAACCATGTCGACTTCCCGGCATCCAGCCCGCACGTGCTGGCGTGCGGCGGCACCAACCTGCAAGGCAGCGGCTCCACGATTACGGCCGAGACGGTGTGGAACGGTCTGCCCAACGGAGGATCGACGGGCGGCGGCGTCAGCAATGTTTTTGCGTTGCCTACATGGCAAGCCGGCGCGGGCGTTCCCAAGCCGACGGTGAAGGCGGGCGGCCGTGGCGTTCCCGACGTGGCGGGCGATGCCGATCCCGCGTCCGGTTATCAGGTGCGCGTGGACGGCAGCAATTTGGTCATTGGCGGAACCAGCGCCGTGGCTCCGCTGTGGGCCGGGCTGATTGCGTGTGCCAATGCGGCGAACGGCAAGTCCGCCGGCTTCATCAACCCCGCGATCTATGCCGCGAAGGCGAAGTCCGCCTTCCGCGACATTACCTCCGGGACCAACTACAAAGGCACGCCCAAAGGCTTCACGGCTGCGAAAGGATGGGACGGCTGCACGGGTCTCGGCTCACCCGTTGCGCCGGCGTTGATCAAGGCTGTTGCTCCGGCAACGACGGCTACCAAACCGAAGCCTAAAAAGTAAGGCTGAATGCCCCTTCTTTGCCGACGTACCGGCAGGGAAGGGGCGTTCCGCTACTGGGCCGATTGCGCGTCCAGCCACAGCTTCAACTTCGGTTCTTCGGCGGCGCGAAGGCGAATGCAATCCGTGCTGGCGTCGTACACCTGCTTCAGCGTGCGTTCCGCGTTATCGACTTTGTGCGTTACGAAGAAGCTCTGCGCCTGATCGCGCTCGACAACCGTGCAGAAACTTCCGGTGGCCCCGACCAGACGCTGGCCGGAGGACGTCGTGAGCTGCGCATGCACCTTGTCCCAGTTGTTGCGAACGTAGTCCCAGGCCTCGGCTTGCGTGCGCGGATGCACCAGCAGGCCGATGATGAGTTCATAGCTGTCCTGGTTGCGCACCTCGCCGGAGACGGCGTAGTCCAGCGTTCGCCTGACCAGCGCGGGGTCCTGAAAATTCGAGAGCAGCAAGAGGGTTTCCTGCTGTAGCGCGGGGTTGGTGGACTTCTGGCTGATCGCCTTCATGGCGTCGTAGAAAGCGGCGTTGCCATACTTCGCGGTCAGGGCAACGGAGGCGTCGTTGAGCGCGGGATCGCTGGTGTCCTTGCCGGAGAAAAGCTGCATGGTGATGGCCTCAGCCTGCTTCTCGACGGCGGGATCGTCGGCCGCGCCGAGCAGGCTGAAGAGCAGGGAGCGGCGCTCCATGCGGTCCTCGGGTTCCTTCTTCATCGGGCCGCCGGCGGCTGCGTAGATCGGTTCAAACTGCTTGCGGATCAGGGCGTGCAGCCGCTCGCTGTCCTGGGGCGTGGCGATACGGCGGTCGATGGCCTGGACGTTGCCCAGGGCGGTCTCCAGCACATTGGCGTTGGGGTCGTTCTTTAGAGCGAGGGCCAGGTCGAGGTAGTCGCCGACCGAGCCGTGGCCGGCCTCCATCAGCGCCCAGCGGTCGCCGACGTAGCCGATGCGCTCTTCGACCGAGAGCTTCGTTTCGGCCGCGGCGGTGATGGCGGCTGTCTCCTTGGGCGTGTACTCGGTGCGGAAGTAGCCCTTGGTTGCGGCGTTGACGTAGAGAGGCGAGGCTGCATCGGTTGGCAACGCAACCTCATGGGTTGCGGGCTCGATCAGAGAGCAGTGCGGCGCCGCGGCAGTCTTGAAGCACAGCGGCAGCGCCCACGATTGCGCGGCAGAGCCGGTGGGGGCCTGCGTGGAGTTGAAGAAACGGCTCTGAGCGACATCGACGCTGTTGCCGTGGGCGGAGACCTTTACCAGCGGCACTCCGGGCTGGTCGATGAAGCTCGACATGATTTTGTCGACGGGCTGATGGCTGGTCGCGGTCTGCGCGTTCCAGAAATCTTCGGCCGTCGCATTCGCATAAAGATGCGCCGACAAATAATTGTGTACGCCCTGCCGGAAGACTTCCTCGCCGAGGAAATTTTCGACCATGCCGATGACCGCGCCACCCTTTTCGTAGGTGATGCCGTCGAACATTTCGTTGATCTGCGCGGGGGTGTCGGCGGTGGCGCGAATGGTGCGCGTGGTGGCGCGTGAGTCCGAGCCCATGACGGCGTTGAGCGTTGCCGCGCCGTCCTGCGTGAACTCCCACTCGGGATGCAGATGCTGCGCGGCCTTGCCTTCCATCCAGGTCGCAAATCCTTCGTTGAGCCAGATGTTGTCCCACCACTGCATGGTCACCATATCGCCGAACCACTGGTGCGCCATCTCGTGCGTCACGTCGACTTCAACATTTTTCTTCGCGTCGATGGAGCCATTTTTGTCATCGACCAGCAGACCGGTTTCGCGATAGGTGATGCAGCCGAAGTTCTCCATCGCGCCGGCTTCGAAGTCGGGGATGGCGACCATGTCGAGCTTGGGCATGGGGTACTTGATGCCGAAGTAGTCGTTGTAAAAATGCAGCGTGTGCTCGGCTTCTTTGAGCGCGAACTTGGTCAGCTTCACCTTGTCGGGCGTGGCGCAAACGCGGATTGGCGTGCCGTCGCTGGAGCCTTTCGAGCACTTGAAGTCGCCGACGAGAAACGCGACGAGATACGTCGACATCTTCGGTGTCGTCGCGAAGGACACGGTGTGCTTGTCGCCGCCGGTTTGCCCTTCAATCGACTTTTCTTTTTTATCCTTGATCTGGTTGGTGTTCGAGATGACGACGTCGCCCTTGTCCACTGTGAGCGAAATGTCGAATGTGGCCTTCTGCGCGGGTTCGTCGAAGCTGGGGAACGCACGGCGCGCGTCGGTCGACTCGAACTGCGTGACGGCATAATTGCGGCCTTTGAACTTGACCGTGCCATCCTTATCGAGGACGTCCTTGGTCTTGGAAAGATAGAAGCCGCGCAGCTTGTCGTTGAGGATGCCCGCATACTTGATCGCAAGCGTCGACTTGCCCGCCGGGAGCGCCTCGGGGAACGTGAACGTCGCCTGCTGCTTGTCTTCATCGAAGCTGACCTGCGCGGTCTGGCTGCCGCTGGTGACGGAGGAGATCGTGACTTCGAGCGCATTGAGGGTGATCGTCTTCGATGGCGCAGCGAGGACCACATCGATCGTTTCGTCACCGGTGAAGGTCGCGGCCTTGAGGTCTGGCGTCAGGTGCAGCGAGTAGTGCTCTGGGTGGGCGTTGGAGGGAAGGCGTTGCGCGGAGGCGGTTGCGGCGACGAGCAGAAGCACGGCGAGACTACGGTTGAACATGCAGAGTCCTCAGAGAAAGTGTACGTGGGGACGCAGAATCGTGGCCGCCCAGTGAATCCTACGCAATAGACGGCATGGATGTACAAAAAGTCCGTCACAAATGCCGTGGCGAAACTTCGCGCTTTTCTTTGCGAACTTTGCGTCAAAGCTTTTCGCTCGCGCTACCGAACTACCTTCACGGAAGCAGCCCGCTCGGACTTGCCGGACAGCTCTGCCGCGCGCGCCTCCGCATAGGCAGCCGCGCCCAGCAATGCGCATGTGTCGTCGAGAATCACGCGTACCGGAATGGATTGCAGCAGGGCCGATAGTCTTCCCTTATCGAGGAACGCCGCCATGAATGCGCCGTTCTGCAGCGTCTTCAAAATCTTCGGAGCAATGCCTCCGCCGAGCCACATGCCGCCGGTCGCGAGCACCTTCAGCGCAATGTTGCCGGTCTCGGCGCCGTAGGCCGCCGCGAAAATTTTCATCGTCTCGAAGCAGATGGAACTCGACCCATCCTCCGCGCACGTGCCGATGACGGCGTTGGGGTCTTCGGTTTCGAGGCGATGTTTCAACCACGCCGGCTCCTCGATCTTCTCCACATCGCGCAGATACGCATAGACATTCTTGATGCCGAGGCCCGAGACGACGCGCTCGAAGCTCACGCGACCGTTGAGCGTGCTGCGGAGATAATTCAGCAGCGCGATCTCGCGGTCGTTGCGCGCCGCAAAATCGCAGTGCCCACCTTCGGAAGGGATCGGGCGATGCGCCTTGCCGTCCCAGATCAGCAGCGCCTGACCGAGGCCCGTGCCGGCGGCGATCAGGCCTTGATGCCCCTCGGCCGCCGCATCGCCCTGGTGCAGAGTGAAGATGCTCTCCGGCGCGAGTTCGTGAATGCCGAAGCCATTGGCTTCGAGATCGTTGATGAGAAAAATATGCTCGATCCCGAGCGACGGTTGCAGCAGGCGAACGTCCAGCATCCACGGCAGGTTGGTCAGCTTCAGGCGTCCGTCGCGCACCGGGCCGGGGCAGCCGAAACAGGCGGCGGCAATCTGCTTTTTTTCTTCGGGATCGGTGAGGAATGCATGGACGATATCGTCGAGCGAAGCATATTGGCCGGCGGCAAATTTCTGGTCGCGCACCGGCACCAACAAGCCGGCCTCGAAGTTGTACAACGCAAGATGGACCTTCGTTCCGCCGACATCGCCCGCCAGAATCATTGCAACTCCAAAACTTAGAACGTATTTCTCGATGATGCATAGCAGCCGGGCAGGAAAGCATGTCCCTGGGGCTGAAGCCCAAATCTTTGGGCAGATTGAATGTCGGGGATAAATCCCCGACCTATCTCAGAAACAACAGCAAGAACTGCTTGAGTCAGACTCTACACCTACAGGAACAAGCTCTAAATCTGCAACGTACCTACTTTACGGCTGCCGTTCGGTGTCGTAAACACTTCATCCGCCGACGGCAGTTTTCGGGCCGCAACTTCGTCGAGCAGAAAGAGGAGCTTGCCGTTCGATGGACGAATGAGTTGCGATGGCAGTTGCTCCGGATCGCGCGGCCCGGTAAGCACTTCGGCGAGCACGTCGGTCTTGGCCGGACCCTCGATTTCGAACGCGACTTCGGCGGCCTGGTTGATGACCGGCCACGTCAGCGTGATGCGCCAGGTATCTTTTTGCGGCACGCGATTGGCGACGCACAAGCGCCCGATGGCGTCGATCGCCTCGGTGTGCGGGAAGAGCGAAGCGGTGTGGCCATCGTCGCCCATGCCGAGCGTGACGAGGTCGAAGCGCGGCGACTCGGCGCCTTCGAGCTTCATGCTGTTGCGCAGATAACTCTCGTAGCGGTTGGCGGCTTCCTCGGGATCGAGCTCGCCTTCCATGCGGAAAACCTGCGCCTCGGGGATTGGCACCTTGGTCAACAGAAGGTCGCGCGCGACGCCGTAGTTCGAGTCCGGATGGTCGGGCGGAACGCAGCGCTCGTCGACCCAGTAGAGAAAAAGCTTGTCCCACGGAACGGTCGCGGCGAACGGCTGTTCGGGGTCGGCGAGCAGCTTGAAGATAGCCTTCGGCGTGCTTCCGCCCGAGATTGCCACGCGCGCCACACCGCGCGATGCAACAGCCTGCTCCACACGCGCGGCAAACAACCGCGCGGAGGCCATCGCCATCTCCTGCGGTGTCGGAAATACCTGGTAGGTAACGGTCACAGGCTTCGGCATAAAGAAGCTCCTAGCTGTTAGCTTCTAGCTTTTAGCTAGAGGCAACGGCGAATCGTCGGTATGGGCTTTCGTCTTAACTAGAAGCTAAAAGCTAACGGCTAAAAGCTTCCTTTAGAGTTTTCTCCACTTCCGTCCGTCCGTCTTCAGCATGGCGTCGGAAGTTGCCGGTCCCCATGTGCCCGCGGGGTAGTTGGGGAAGTCCTTGACGGGGTCTTTGGCCCACGCTTCGAGGATCGGCGTCATCAGTTTCCAGGTCGCTTCGACGCCATCGCGATGCGCGAACAATGTGCCATCGCCAAGCATCGCATCCAGCAGCAGGCGCTCGTATCCGTTCGCCGAACTTGCGCCGAAAGCGTCCGCATAACTGAAGTTCATGTTCACCGAACTCATGCTCATGTTCGGGCCGGGGACCTTCGCCGCGAAGCGCAGCGCGATGCCTTCGTCGGGCTGGATGCGCATCGAAATCACGTTCGGCTTGATGCCTTCGGCGCCGCCGCCCTCGTCGTCTTTGAACAGCGACAGCGGCGGCTGTTTGAACTGGATCGTGATTTCCGTAACACGTTTGGCAAGCCGCTTGCCGGCACGGATGTAGAACGGAACGCCCGCCCAGCGCCAGTTTTCGATCTCCAGCCGCAACGCCGCGTAGGTCTCGGTTTGGGAGCGCGGATGCACGCGATCTTCCTGGCGATAGCCGGCGACAGGCTTGCCGCCGACGTTGCCGGGGCCATACTGTCCGCGCACCGTGTCGGCGGGATGGATGGGCTGAATCGCGCGCCACACCTTGACTTTTTCGCCGCGCACCGCGTCGGCGTCGAACGAAATCGGCGGCTCCATCGCTACAAAACTCAGCAGCTCCATCACATGGTTCTGCACAACGTCGCGCAACGCGCCGGCCTGTTCGTAGAACGGCCCGCGGCCTTCGATGCCGATCGATTCCGCCGCCGTAATTTCGACGTGGTCGATGTAATTGCGGTTCCACACCGGCTCGAAAATTCCATTCGCGAAGCGGAAGACGAGGATGTTCTGCACCGTCTCCTTGCCGAGGTAGTGGTCGATGCGGAAGATCTGGTTTTCGTCGAAG
>DASRLB010000220.1:0-3702 GCA_035648695.1 Acidobacteriaceae bacterium
CTCATAGAACCGAAGTATCAGCCCATCGCCGTCGGTCTTCTTCACCGCCGTCAGCACCACATGCCGCGCGTCCACGCCGACAAACGAATGCTCCGCCGGCAACGCCCCATCGTGCGCCATCACCTGCATCGCTTTCAGCCGATAGTTAAACTCATACCCATGCCGCTCGCTCAGCGCCTGCTTCCAGTCGCCCGCATGAGGATACAGCGCGTACTCAAAATGATGTTCCTCCTGGTCCGCATTCGCATCCGGCCACGTCGGCGCGCGCAACAAAGTCAGCCGCAGCAAGTTCCCCACCGAGTCGTACCCATACTTCGAGTTATTCAGAATGCTGAACCCATGCTTGCCATCGCACGCATCGGCCCAGCGTAGCGCGGGAACTTCAAACCGCGCCTTCTCATAAGAATTGTTCCGCGTCGTCGCCCGCTCGATCGTTCCATAAGGAATCTCGTACGTCGCCTCTGCACTCGACGCCGCCAGCGGAAACGCCGCCTTCAGCAGTACATGCTTCTCATGCCAATCGATGTCGTTCGCGACTACCGGGTGGTCCGCACCGGTATACAGCGTAATGTCCTGCACAAACTTCGACCCCTGCCACGTCCGCGCCACGCGGATCGTCGCCCGCAGCGGACCGGACTCCACCAGCTTCACCTCATCCACTTCATGCAGCAGCGTTGGTGCCTGATCCAGCGTCCCCGGATCGATATTCCACGCGTCATACTCCTTCGGCGTGTCCTTGAAAGCCTGCAACTCATTCCCGCATCCACCCGCGGCAATCGTCTCAAACGCGGCCTTCTTGTCGAAGAGAGAAGTAATACATCCCGTCGCCGCATCAACCTTGATGCGCAGCGCCGCATTCTCCAGCGTCAGTCCCGAAGCCCTCAAATCGCTCGGAAACTCCCGCCGTCCATCGACCGCATGAAGCACCGCATACCCAACCGACGGCACATCATCCACCCGGAACAGCAGCTTGAACGTATGCGTCGCCTCGTCCTTCGATACCACCTGCGACGGCACCACTCGGCCCTTCGCATCCAGCAGCGAGATGTCCTTCACCGGCCCCGGCATCTGCACCGAAACCTCACCCACACCGCCCCTCTGCCATCCCAGCGAGTTGAACACCACCACCGGCACACCCGCCGCCACCCGCGTATCGATATGCGCCGTAATCGTGTTCAACGACTTCTCCGACACCTCATTCGCCGCCCAGTGAACCTGGTCGTAATCCTTCTGCGCCTCTTTATAAATCGTCGCAATCCCCGACCCCGCGGCCAGATCGTGGAACTGGTTGAACAGCACATGCTTCCATGCGTCCGTCAGTTCTTTCTCCGGATAAGCCTGCCCGTCCAGCCACGCCAGCGACGCATACTTCTCCGCATCCAGCAGCCACTCCTCGCTGTTGCGCATGTTCCGCTTCTGGTCGGCCTGCGTCGTAAACACGCCACGGTGATACTCCAGATACAACTCATCCTTCCACGTCGGCACACTGATCTCCGCAGCCGGCGGAGCAGGCAGCGCCGTCTCGCCCTTCGCCAGAGTCTTGTAGTTCCACGTCGGCGAGACCGGATTCAGCTTGCCCTCAATCCCGGTAAAGTAACTCTGCGCCGTCCCAAACTCTTCGTGCGGAATCACCTTCCCCGGCTCCATCCAGTGCAACCCTTCGTCGAGCATCGCGCGAGTCGGCCCGCCCCCATGGTCGCCAATCCCGTACAGGTCCATCATCTGCATCATGCCCGGCGAAAACTGCCGAGCCTGCGCCAGGTCCTTCGCCAGCCGTGTCGGGTCGAGGTTCCCATTCGCATAGTCATGCGGAAAATAAGTCAGCACCTTGCTGCCGTCGGGAGACTCCCACCAGAAAAGTTTGAACGGCAACTTGTTCGTGTCGTTCCAGAACATCTTCTGCGTCACAAAGTAGTCAATCCCCGACCGCTTATAAATCTGCGGAAGCTGCCAGTTGTACCCAAACGAATCGGGGTTCCACCCAATCCGTGTCGTCTTCCCATACAGCTTCTGAAACGTCGCCTGCCCCACCAGCAACTGGCGCACCAGCGATTCGCCATCCGGCATATTCAGGTCCGGCTCCAGCCACATCCCGCCGACCAACTCCCACCGCCCCTCCTGCACCCTCTGCTTAATTTCCGCATTCAACTCCGGATATTTGTCCGCCATCCACTCGTTGTATTGCGCCGCCGACTGCGTATACGTATACGTCGGATACTCCCGCATCAACTGAGCCGCCGTCCCAAACGTCCGCTTCACCACATCGACCGTCTCGGTCCACGGCCACAGCCACGCCACATCGATATGCGAGTTCCCGGTCAAATGCAGCGTCGCTGTCTGCAGCAGCGGCCGTAGCGCAACCAGCGTCGCCTGCGCCTGCTCCAGCGACGCATCGAACGCCTTCTGGTCGCCGCGGTCCAACGCCGCCAGATCGACCTCACCCACAGCCTTCAGTAAAGTATCCCGATCAGCCGCCGACCCCGGTGCCAGTGACGGCACCAGCGCCGCCGCCACCACAAACTCCTGCCGCAGATCTTCCGGATTCGGCCGCCCCTCCGCAAAACTCACCTTCATCCGCACGCTGTTGAACGTCTTGTCGTCCACCGACGCCAGCACCTTCACCGCGACCAGCACCTTGTCCCCGGGCTTGGCATGGTCGAAAATCTCCACCGGCTCCAGGTCCTCGCCCATCGCCACGCGCCGCCCGTTGAAGTAAACGATCTCGGTCACCGGCCCATTCGCAAAGTCCTCAAACGCAAAGCTGATGTTCGCTCCCCGCAGGTCGTACCCGTTCAGCGTCTTCGGCACCTCGATCCACCGCCGATACCACACCGCATCCTTGCCCGCCTTCGACTTCGTCTTCACCATCTCCCAAGCCGAATCATCCAGCGCCGGCGACTCCCCATGCGCCACATCGCCGGAGTGAAACCGCCACTCCTCCGCCGGCAGCATCCGGAACGAAGCCAGCCGCGCCAGCACCTTGGCCTCATCGGCCGAAAAAGCAACCGGCCCCTGCTGCCCATGCTGCGACTCAAACAACTGCGCCTTCGCAGGCAACAAGGAAACCACACACAGCGCCACGGCGGAGAGAAAAATCGAACGGTTCACTGGCACTCCTAAAAAAGCTGCAACCAGTATCCACCGAACCGCCCCCGATCGTCCGCCCCTATTTCATCTTCGCCCATCCCAACTTTGGGATGACCCATCTACACCACGGCTTCATCGTCGTTTAGGTGGGCATCGCGCAACGCGCGACCGCTCTCCAACCCCGCCCAATCCTTTTATCTCCTCAACCACAACGCCTGATCTACCATGCATCCATGCAACCGCGCCCGCGCAGCCGAAGCGACAAAATTGCCTTCTTCGGACCGGCCAACCTAAGACTGACCCGCAACAACCCGCCCGCAGATACCCTGCACACTTTCCATTCCGCTTGCTATGCTATTGAGAGATGGGGCTTTCGCTTAGTTGCAGTACCGTGAGTATATATATAGTATTATCAACAACTTACGTAATTATCGTTTACCCGCAACCCGTCGCCACTTGCACCTGAAACACGACACCCTACCCTCTACACTCTACCCACCGCCTTATGCGCATTGCCATCCCCACCCCGACCTCCACCGACCTCGCTTACAACCAGCGTTCCTGGCCCTCCTACGCGGAAGCGGTCACCCGCTCCGGCGGCGAGCCCATCATGAT
>DASRLB010000221.1:0-2713 GCA_035648695.1 Acidobacteriaceae bacterium
ACAACTCCATCTATCTCTCGAACGAGCGTTCGGAGCGCACGGGCGGGCGCCTGTGGACGGAACGTATCGTCGAAACGCCTTTCGGGCGCGTGCGCCTGTTGCTGGCCGTGGACGGCAAACCCATCTCGCCCGAACGCATGAAGCAGGAACGCGACCGGCTGGCCAACGATGCGGCGCATCCGGAGGCCTTTCAGAAGCTCCAACAGGCGCAGAAGGACGATGAACAACATGCGCGGCAGATGATGGATATGCTGCCCAAGGGCTTCTTCCTCGAGAACATGAGGCCGCAAGGCGATGATTGGCACATCGATTTCCGGCCAGACCCTAACTATTCGCCGAGCGGAATCGAAGAGAGGGTGATGCATGGCATGTCGGGGTGGTTGCTGGTGACGCAGACGGGGATGCGTCTGCACCACATCGAAGGCCGTCTGCCGGCGGATGTCAACATCGGGTTCGGGTTGCTGGCGAGCGTGAAGGCGGGGAGCAATTTTGAGACTACCAAGGCCATTGCGGAAGGCCAGTGGCGCACGGTGCGCGTCATCAGCGACATCCGCGGCAAGGCCGCGCTCTTCAAAACGATCGGCAAGAACGAGGATGTGGCCCGCACCGAGTTCAAGCGCGTCCCAAACAACCTCACCGTCGCCCAGGCCGTGGAGATGCTGGAACACTAGAGCCATTCAGGGTGCGGGTCCTTACTGGCAACTCGAAACTCGAAACTCGAAACTGTAATCCTGAACGCCTTTGCCTCCGCTCCCCTTCCTTCCCCCATCCGAGAATCGGCAACTGGCAACTGGCAACCGGCAACCGGCAACTGGAAACTGGAAACCGGAGACCGGAAACCGGAACCTGCAACCCGAGCCGCCGCTGCCTTTCGGAGTAGCAGCGGCCTTTACGCCGCGGTGCATCCGGCCCGGCACAATCCGGCTTCAGCCGCGGGCCTTCCTCAGAGGCCGGTCGTTCTACGCACCGCGACAAAGTCGTCTTTTCGGCGCAAAATGGTCGCAAAAAGCCACTAAGTCGCCAATTTCCGGCAAAAAGCCACAAAGTGGCACATAAAGCCATCCATTCGCGCAAAAAACGCCACTCTGCGCCAATAACCTCAAAGAAAAATGGGCCGCATTTTCCACCTGAGGCAACCCAACCCGCCGCCACGGGCCTGTAAGCCACACAATCTAAAGGCCATCGATAAAAACTAAAGATTTTGCATTCCGGCGGCGCCTTTTCTGCGTATAGGCAGATGAGCGCGTTGGAATGCAGATCGATCCCGTAAAGTTCCGCCATCTCGTCGAGCAGCACCAGTCGATGGTTTTCTCCATCGCGCTGCGGGTCACGGGCGAGTTCGGCGTCGCGGAAGAAGTGGCGCAGGATGCGTTCCTCGAACTCCACCGCTCCGGCGAGCGGCTGGAAAGCGACGACCACATCAAGTTCTGGCTGCGCCGGGTCACGGTCCACCGCGCGACGGATGCATTGCGCAGCCGCTCGCGCCGCCCCGAGGCCGCGGCCGAGGAGTGGATGGACGAACAGCACTCGGACACACCTGGCGCCGGACTGGACTTTGGTATTGTCGCCCGGCTCGACGAGTTGCTGCGGACGCTGCCCGAGGCGATGCGGGTGGCGGTGGTATTGCGGTATCAGGAAGAGATGCTGCCGGATGAAATTGCCGCCATGCTGGGGCAGCCGGTGGCGACGGTCAAGAGCAATTTGCAGCGCGGGCTGCAACTGCTGCGGCGCAAGGCCTCGGCCACGATGAAGGAGTATGTGCGTGCGGAAATTTGACGAAGTGCAGGACGAATTCGAACAGGAACTGGGCCGGAGAATGCGGCGGGTCGACCCGCCCGAAGGCTTTGCGGAACGGCTGCTGGAGCGGGCGGCGGCTCAGACCCCCCTGCGGGCCAAGGTGCTGACCATGCCGCGGCGGACGGTGTTCCGCGCCTGGATCGGCGGAGCGATTGCGGCGGCCCTGGTGACGGGTGTCTTTGTCGGCGAACAGCGCTTGCAGGAACGCAAGGCGGAAGTAGCCCGCCAGCAGTTCGAAACGGCGATGCGCGTGACCGATCGCGCGCTCGACCCGACGCGCGCCAGCCTGCAGCGAGTCGGCCTCGCGCTGGGCGATTGAGTTTGAGTTTGGAATGTAGAACGGGAAAAGGAGAAGGACAATGAAGACGATTCGATCAAGTGTATGGACGGCGATGGCAGCCGCCGCGTGCGTGGTGGTGGCCCCGCACCCGGGCAAGGCCCAGATGGCGGCACAGCCGTCCAGCCCGATGGTGCTTGTCGCAGCAGTCGCCGGAGAGGCGCAGGTCAAGGACGACCTGTTCGCCGGGACCGAGAAGTTTGCCCAGGGCGCCAGCGAAGTCAACGACGTCAACCTGGACAAGAACATGCTCGGCATGGTGAGCAAAGGCAAAGGCTCCGGCCTGGCCGGCAAGATGGACTACGTCGTGGTGCATTCCTACACCTACGACAAGCCCGGCATGTACCGGATGGAGGACGTTGACGTCTTCCGCAAGAAACTTACCGACGGCACCTGGAGCTGCTTCGTCCACACCCGCGACAGGTCGGGCTCGACCGACGTCTGCAAGAAGTCGGACGACAACGCGACGGAGCTGGTGGTGATTACAGCGGAGCCCAAGGAACTGACGTTCGTCCACATGCGGGGCAACATGTCCCTCGGCGATCTGATGAAGATGCACGGCAGCTTCGGGGATGCGCC
>DASRLB010000222.1:0-6781 GCA_035648695.1 Acidobacteriaceae bacterium
CAGATATTCTCAGCATGGGCGACGGGCAGCAATCGCTCCACGGTCTGCTGAATCATCGAAGTCTCGCCATTCAACGCCAGCACTTGTTTCGCGCGCGTCTTCCGGCTCCGCGGCCAGAACCGCGTTCCACTCCCACCCGCCAGGATCACGGCGATAAACGGCGGCGTCGACACTTCTTTACTCATACGCTCCGCCATCTCTACGAAAGCTTCGTCAGGTATTCCCGGATCCGCTCGACGCCCTTATCGATCACGTCCGCCGACACCGCATACGACAGCCGAATATTCTCGCTCGTCCCGAACGCCTCGCCCGGCACGACCACCACATGCGCCTCGGTCAGCAGTCCCGAAGCGATATCGCTCGCGGTCCGTCCGCCGCCCATAAACGCCTTCACATTCGGATACACATAGAACGCGCCCTGCGGTACCGTGCACGTCAGCCCAGGAATCGTCTTGAACCCTTCCAGCACCCGGTCGCGCAGCGTGATGTAGTCCGCGCGCATTGTCGCGACGCAATCCTGCGACGCGGTCAGCGCCGCAATCGACGCCTTCTGCACCATGCTCGCCGCATTCGACGTGCTCTGCGATTGCAGCTTGCCCATCGCCGCAATAATCGGCTTTGGCCCCAGCGCAAACCCCGCGCGCCATCCCGTCATCGCATACGTCTTCGACAGCGAACCGAGCACCACCATATGTTCCTTGCAATCGGTAAACGAGCCGCCGCTGACCACGTCCCCGGTAAACGTCAGGTAGACGTAGCACTCATCCAACAGCACATAAATCCCGCGCGCATGGGCCAGCCGGACAATCGCCTCGAGGTCCGCGGGACTTACCACCGCACCCGAGGGGTTCGACGGCGTATTCAAAATAATCGCCTTCGTCTTCGGCGTAATCGCGGCCTCGATCATCTTCGCGGTAATGCGAAAATTCTCCGCCTCATCGCTCTCGACGTACACCACCTTGCCGCCCGCATATTGGATGATGTCCTTGAAGCTCACCCAGTACGGCACCGGCAGAATCACTTCATCGCCATGGTCAACCAGCACCTGGATCGCGTTGAACAGCGCCAGCTTTCCACCGGTCGTAAACACGCATTCTTCCACCGTATAGTTCGACCCGAAATCGGCCGCGTGGCGGTCCACAATCGCCTTGCGCACTTCCGGCACGCCGGGCACCGCCGTATATTTTGTGAAGTTTTTCTGGATCGCTTCAATCGCCGCATCCTTGATGTGCTGCGGCGTAGCAAAATGCGGCTCACCCGCGCCAAAATCAGCGAGATCGATGCCCTGCGCCTTCATCTTCAGCGCCTCGGCGGTAATGGCCATGGTGGCCGAAACTTCAATGCGGTTGATGCGGTCAGTGAATATCTTTTGGGCTATCTCTACACTCATCCCTCTAGTCTTTCAGATTTAGCTCGCGAGATAAAGCCACCGCCGAAATCCCCGGAACCGGCACCAATCTGGGTGGGGTATCGCGCAAAGCGCGACGCTTTCTTTCGCCCCTACCTAAATTGGTCATCCTGAGCGTAGCGCAGCGAAGCCGAAGGACCTGCCAAACCGCCAGAGTCACCCAAACTGTGCGCCCTACTCAACTGCGAATGCCTTACAGCTTCCGCACCACCCATGTCGTCATGCACCGATGGTTCTGCACCACCGTAGTCTTAAGCGGATCCACCAATTCCCCACCCAACTCGTTCGTCAGTGTCATCAGGATCGCCTCATCCACCAGGAACCACTCCTGCCCATCCCCAAGCCGAAAAATATTCTCGCGCAGCCGTTCAAACTCCATGCCGATGTTTGACGCCAGCCGGCAAAACAGCATTCCCTCCGGACGCAGGACTCGCCACAACTCTTCCACCATCGCCGAGAAATGTTGGCTGTCGCGCGCAAAATGCAGCACTGCATTGCAGATCACGACATCGGCGCAGGCATCCGGAAACGGCATCGCCTCAATCGCCGCAACCTGAAAATTCTCCGCCGATAACTCCGGCGCCAGCTCCGCGGCCGTATCGCGGACATACTGCACCGCCTCCGCGCTCCGGTCGCATCCGAAAATTTCAAAGCCTTCGCGCAGCAAATACACCAGATTGCGCCCACCCCCGCACCCGGCGTCAAGCACCGTCATCCCGCGGGCAATATTTCCCCGCAGAATCTGATCGAACACATAAATATCGATCCGCCCAAACTGTTCCGTAATCGTCATTTCGACGCGACCAAATTCTTCGCCTTCAGCCGCTCCATCACCAGCGGAGGCACCAGCGCGGTCACATCCCCACCCAGCCGAAACACCCCCTTGATCAGCCGCGAACTCACATACGTATACTTCTCCGCTGGCATCATAAACAGCGTCTCGATATCGGGATTCAGTTTCCGATTCATCATCGCCATCTGAAACTCGTACTCATAATCCGAGATCGCTCGAATCCCGCGCAGCACCGCCCGCGCTCCCTGCGCCTTCGCAAAATCCACCAGCAGGCCATCGAACGTCGCCACCGACACATTGCCGAACCCCACCGTCGCCTCGCGAATCATCGCCTCGCGCTCCGGCACTGTAAACAGCGGCACGCCTTTTTCCGAGTTGCGCAGGATCGCCACCACCAGGTGATCGACGATCTTCGCGCCCCGCGCAATCAGGTCGAGATGACCGTTCGTCAGCGGGTCGAACGTTCCGGGATAAATCGCCTTGATCGTTTGCATCGCAAACCGAGGATATCAGCGCAGCCGCAAACCCCGCCTCCATCCCGACGCGATAAAATAAACCTCAGTGAAAAAGTCCAGCAAACCGCAAATTTTCGGCACCCTCTGGTTCTGCGCCACCATGCTCGTCCTCGCCTTCGGCTTCTACAAAGCCATGACCGCGCCGACCGAAGCCACCATGGGCAACCTCTACCGCGTGTTCTTCTACCACTTCCCCCACGCCACCGAGAGCTTCCTCTTCCCCTACCTCAACTGCGTCGCCTCGTTTCTCTATCTCTTCTGGCGCACGCGAGACCCGGCCCGCGCGCTGGCCGCCGACGCCTTCGCTCTCGCCTCGGCTGAAGTCACCGTGCTCTACACAACCCTCGGCCTCGCCACCGGCATGCTCTGGGCCCGCGCCGCCTGGGGCATCTGGTGGACGTGGGACGCCCGCCTCACCACCTACCTTCTCCTCTGGCTGCTGTATGTCAGCTACATCCTTCTCCGCCGCTTCTCCGCGCCGGACCAGACCGCGCTCCTCTCCGCCGTCCTCGCGATCTTCGCGGCCATCGACATTCCCATCTGCTACATGTCCATCCGCTGGTGGCGCACCCAGCATCCCGCCCCGGTCTTCGGCGGCGGAGCCGACTCCGGCATCGACCCCACCATGCTCCCCGCCGTCCTCTGGAACGTCGCCGGCTGGCTCATGTGGGGACTCTTCCTCCTCGGCCTCCGCTACGCCCTCGAACGCCGCCGCCAAGCCCGCGCCGCCGCCGCTACCGACCACTTCCTCGGCGCCAACCCCCTCCCGGAGCCCCAATGACGATCCCCTTCAGCACTCTCCCGCAGCGCCATCTCGTCTACGCCTACTGCGTCGTCTGGCTGCTGCAATTCGGCTACGGAAGCTGGGTTGCCATCAACTGGTTCCGCGAAAAGCGCTCTTAAATAAAAAGCTACGAGGTGCCGATTGCTCGACACCTCGTAGTTCCGAGGAGTCCTGCTGACGATTCGTCCGCTGCATGATGGCGTACGTGTCGACATTCCTGACCCCGCCAGTGCTGCATAGTTGCGCTCACGACAGAATTTTCTCCATAAACTTTCTGTTACACAGCCCCACCTGGCCCGCGCTCGCCGGAACCTGCGATGCTCTACACTCCGTAAAGATGTTTTCCGCCTCCATCCGCCGCCACAAAACCCACGCCGCCGCCTGCCTGCTCGCCGCCCTGCCCCTCGGCCTGACCGCCTGCGGCCGCTACCGCTTCCCCCAATACCCGGCCAATTACCGCGAATTCGCCTACGTCACCAGCGGCGCCGCCAACACCGTCGCCGTGCTCGACCTCGTCTACCTCCGCCAGGACCGCGTCCTGCAAGTCGGCGCCGACCCCACGGGAATCGCCGCAAACCCCGTCCGCAACGAGGTTTACGCCGTCAACACCGGCAGCGACTCCGTCTCCGTTATCGATGCCTCTCAGAACAAAGTCATCTGGACCATCGGCGTCCACCACCAGCCTTACTTCATCGACGTCGACGCCGACGGCAAGCGCGCCTACGTCGCCAACTCCGGCTCCAACACCGTCAGCGTCCTCGACCTCGAGCACCACAGCGAAATTTTTGCCGCGGCCACCGGCGAGCAGCCCGGTGTCGCCCGCATCTCCAACGACATGCGTTCGCTGGTCGTCACCAACCGCGCCAGCAGCAGCGTCTCCGTCTACTCCGTCTCCACCGACGACGCCCACCCTCTCACGCTCCGGTCCGCCTACCCGGGCTGCCCCGGCGCAACCGACGCCGTCATCCTCCCCGACTCCACCAAGGCCTTCATCGCCTGCTCGGGCTCGCACCAGGTGATGGCCATCTGGCTGGCCGTCACCGCCGACTCCTGGCCCGGCAAGCAGGATGCCTCCCTGCAACAGGACCACCTCCTCGCCCTGCTCGACGTCGGCAACACCCCCACCCACCTCGCGCTCAAACCCGACGGCGGCGAAATCTTCGTCACCAACTTTGGCTCCGACAGCATCTCCGAAATCAACACCTCGACCAACGAAGTCGGCGGCACTTACATCATCGGCTCCAAGCCCTCGAGCGCCGTCATCAGCCGCGACAACAGCAGCCTCTGGGTCACCAACTTCGGCGCAGACTCCGCCAGCCTTTACTCCATCGACGACGGCAAACTTATCTCCGGCGTCCGCACCGGCTCCGGCCCCGACGCCATCGCCTTCTCCGCCGACGAGCACCTGCTCCTGGTCGCCGACTCCCGCACCGGCGACGTCGCCATCTTCCGCACCCAGGGCGCCGAACCCGCCCTCGTCACAATGCTCCCCGCCGGCGGCCACCCCAACGACATCGCGATAAAAGCCTTCACCGCAAAATAAAGGGCCAAAGGCCCGTTCTATACCAGCATGGGGCGAAGCCCCATGTGTGCGGCGGAGAAAAATCTGAGGGCTGAAGGCCCGACCTATAGTCGCGCCACATCATCGACGAATTGGCACTGAAGCCTACCCTCTGGCCCCTGCTTCAGCTTCCCTCGTCTCCCGCAGCGCCTGCCGCGTCGCCGAAACATAAGCCCCGGCCAGCAACAGCAGCCCCGAAAGAAACGCCCACATCATCAAACTCACCGACACATCGAACGCCCCATACACCGAGTGAAAATCCAGGTGCGGCAGCGCGAAAATATACACATACTTCGCCGCCGTCCACAGCACTCCCATCACCACGGCTGTCGGAAACACCGCGCGAAACGGCACCTTCCTATTCGGCAGCGCCCAATAAATCAAAAAGAACAGCCCGATACTCGCCGCCAGCGCGCAGATCTGCAAAAACCCATTCCCCACGACATTGAACAACCAGTTATCCGTGTGCCCAAAGAACATCCACCCCATCACCGTCCGCTGCGCCGCGGTCAGCGCCACCGACGCCATCGCCAGCACGCCCACCCCCACCGCCAGCCCAATCGACACCGCCTGGTTACCCAGATACGACCGGTTCTTCTTCACTCCCCACACACTATTCAGCGCCACTTCCAGCGGCAGAAAAACCCCTGTCGTCGTCACCAGCAGCATCACCAGCGAAAAAATCCTCGTCCCCGTATGCGAGTTCGCGAGCGCCTTCATATTGCGCATCACGAAATCCTGGTGGTTCGGCAGAAAATTGCTCATCATCTCGCCGACCACATCCACCATCTTCTCGGAGTGAAACACCTTCTGCGACAGCGTCAGCAGCAGCACGATAAACGGGAACAGCGAAAGAATCACCTGCGCCGCCACGCTGAAGGCATAGGTATGCACCTCAGTCTTGCTCATGTACCGCCCCAGCGCGACCACCTGCGCCCACGTCCCACTCTTATCCACCCCCGCCGAAGGCGCTGCCTTCAACGACGGACTCACCGCCTCATCACCAGCCTTCGGCGCCGGCACCTTCTCATCGCCCATACCACCAGTCTACTGGCAACCGGAAACTCATAACTCTCAACTCATAACTGATCCAAAACCCGAACCACCTCAACCTCCAACCCCACCCTCCAACTCCCGCACCGCCCAAGCCGCCGCTTCCGCCAACACCGCATCATCACCCGCAGCCCATTCCCGCAGCCTCGGCAAAAACTCCCCATCCCCACTATTCCCCATCGCAATCGCCACATTCCGCAGCAGCCGCTTCTTCCCCGTCCGCTCCAACGGAGACCCCCGAAACCACCGCTTGAACTCCGCCCCATCCATCGCCGCCAGCCACTCCAACGCCGGATTCACCAACTCCTCACGCGGTGGCATCGCACTCTCCCGCACCACTGGCGCGTGCGCGTTCCACGGACAAACATCCTGGCAAATATCGCACCCAAAAACCTGCCGTCCCATCTTCCCGCGCAACTCTTCCGCAATCGCGCCCTTCTTCTCAATCGTCAGATAGGCGATACACAACGAAGCATCCATCTGCCGCGGCGCGACCAGCGCATCCGTCGGACAAGCATCGATGCACCGCGTACAGGTCCCGCATCTATCCGCCGCTGCCATCGCCAGAGCCTCCCGCGCCAGCGGAACCGACGTCACAATCACGCCCAGCAACAGCCACGACCCCACCTCCTGGTTCAGCACACAGGTATTCTTCCCGATCCACCCC
>DASRLB010000223.1:0-6477 GCA_035648695.1 Acidobacteriaceae bacterium
AACTGCCCCATCGCAATCCCGATAATCCGCGTCCCATCGCTGCCCGGCGCGCGGAACGCCGCGAACGCCAGCGTGTCGGCGTCCTGGTCCACCTTCAGCCCGGAGGTCTTCAGCGCCGACTCCAGGCGCTTCAGCTCCGGCGGCAGCACCCGATCCTTCAACTGCATCGCAGCCGGCGAATTCTGCATCGCCTTGTAGTCCACCACGATGATCTGTTGCACGTCCCGCGGGATCGAGGCCTTCGCGTCGCCAGTCAGTTGCGCCGCATGAGCGCACACCGGCGCCATCATCAGGGCCATTGCCGCCACTGCCATTCCCTGCTTCCACATCGTCAAAGTCTTCACTGTCATCACCTTTTGCGGTCCCTCACAACGTGCTTTGCAGCACCGTCTTCTATTCTTTCCTGAAACATCCATCACTGCAAGCACTTTACGGCCAGTCCAGTGGGTGCTTCAACCTGCGTTCCAGCACTTTTCGCTCCGGATCGAACTCAACTGTTTGACGTACCCATTCCGCATTCGCTTCATACGCCTGCTCAGGAATTAACCCGATCAGCTCGCCGCCATCGATCTCCGCCCCATGTTTGCGCGCGAACGCCGCTACCGTCTCGTAGACTTTTCCCATCGGCGTTTGCTGAAAATCGGTGATATTCATGCTCACCTGGGCCCGCCCGTTGGCAACCACGCCCATGGCTTTGACGCCCAGCAGGCCCCCATTCGACGCGCGAATATCTTTCGCAATCGCCCGCGCCACGCTCACCGGCACGCTGAGTCCCGGCACCGTGCTCACCAGGTACACGTTGTACGCGATCAAAAACTTCCGCGCCCCCACCGCGCTCGCTCCGGCCGTTGTATGCAGTTCCGGGCCCCCGACATCCGGCTGCCGCGTCGCATCCTTCGCCGAATCCCGCAGCAACCCCTCAAACTGCCCCCGCCGCACGTCCTCCAGATTCACCCTGTCCGGTCGGGCCGCCGCTGCCTCATAAAAATACACAGGGACGCCAAACCGCCTCCAGATCGCCATCCCGGCCTGCCGCGCCAGCATCGCGCACTGTCCCAGCGAAATCCCGCTGCACGGCACAAACGGAATCACATCGGCCGCCCCGATCCTGGGATGCACGCCATTCTGCTTGGTCAAATCGATCAACTCCGCAGCCTTGCCCGCCCCACGCACGGCAGCCTCAACCACCGCCTCCGGCGCTCCCGCAATCGTCACCACCGAGCGGTTGTGGTCGGGGTCCATCGAAAAGTCCAACAGATGCACGCCGTCCACATGCATCGCACGCACAATCTCGTGGATCTTCCCGGCGTCCGTTCCCTCAGAAAAATTTGGAACGCACTCTACAATCGGCCCATCAATCATCAGCTTCTCAACTCTAGTCTCTCTGACGTTCTGCTCTTCCTAATCCCTATCTTCACTTCCACCAGCTATACCCAACCGAAAACTGCAAACTCAAATTCACGCCCGGGTTTTTATCTCCAAGGCTTGCACTGGAAATATGCACCGCATTTGCGGCAAAGTCTATAGACCTTCTGGGGCGCAGAAAGTAATGCGCCCCCACGCCTCCCTGCGGCGTAAAGTTCCATACGCTGGTATTCGCCTGGTACCCGGTCTGGGTGGGATCGGCAAAGTTCAGGTTTCCCACCGCCGGAAACTTATGGTTCGTCCAGATGACCCCGCCCGCACCCTGTATCCACGGCATCCATCTCTGCCCATGCGTCAAATTCCAGCGCAGGATGATCGGCGTGATACTCGCCCCGGTAAACTTCCCGCCCACGGTATACGGAGCCGAACACTGCGCCGCGCTCGTAACTCCCGGCGGGCAGAGGATCCGCGAAAACTTCGGCGTATACGACTGCCACAGCGGAAATACCTCCACCGCATACTCAAAATTTCCCTTGAACAGCCCCGTCCCAATCTCCGGCGTCAATGCCTTCCCCGCATGTCCGCCGACCATGAAGAAGCTGAAGTCCGTGCGGTCCTGAAGGCCCACGCCACCCTCCACCAGAGCACCAAAGTCCCACGCATTTGCGTTCGCCAACGCACTCACCGGCGACACGTTCGCCTCACGTTGCGCGACACAAACCCCGGTCGCAAAGCAAGTCAGCAACGCGGCAATCAGCTTCACACTTTTCATTCATCCTCACAATCGAAAGCCGCCAGCGTTTGAAGAAGCTGGCGGCTTTCGCATCATCACTATTGTCGCATCGCGCTAGGCGGAAACCGTCTCTTCATCCATATCGAAATTCGAGTAAACGTTCTGCGTATCGTCGAGGTTGTCGATCACATCCAGCAGCCGCAGCATCGCCGCGGCCGGTGCACCTTCGAGCTTGGTATACGTCGACGCGATCATGGTCACTTCCGCGTGCTCCGGCGTAATCTTCGCAGCCTTCAACGCTTCCGTGACCGCTTCATAATCCTTGGGCGAAGTAATAATTTCCCAGTTCTCTCCTTCATCGCTCAGGTCTTCCGCGCCGGCGTCGAGTACGATCTCCGTCAGTTTGTCCTCGTCCACGCTCTTCGCAACGACGATGACACCCTTCTTCGTGAACATATGCGAAACGGACCCGGGCGCGCCCAGATTCCCGCCGTTCTTCGTAAACGTATGCCGAATCTCGCTGGCCGCGCGGTTCTTATTGTCCGTCAGCACGTCGACGAGAATCGCCACACCGCCCGGACCGTAGCCCTCGTACGTCATTTCCTCGTAGCTGGCGCCCTCAAGCTCGCCGGTACCCTTCTGGATCGCACGCTTGATATTGTCCTGCGGCATGTTCTCGGCCTTGGCCGCCGCAATCGCCCCGCGCAGCCGCGGGTTGCCGTCAGGATCGCCTCCGCCGCCCTTGGCAGCGATGGTGATTTCCTTGATCAGGCGCGTGAAAATCTTGCCGCGCTTGGCATCGAGCGCGCCCTTCTTATGCTTAATTGTCGCCCATTTTGAGTGGCCGGACATCCATGAACCCCTATGCTCAATACCGCAGCTTGAAATCGTCTCCGCACGCAAAAACCGCCATAAACAGCGGCTTCTCGCACATCTTCGTCGCTGCAAATTGTAGCACGCACAGCCCCTCCCCCGCCCGACTGGCAACTCGCAACTGGCAACTGAAAACTCGCCACCCGAAACTCATAGCTGAAATCAACCCGTCTTCGCTACACCGTCCCACCGATCGCCCTTTCCAACCCGTCCCCATCCATCACCGGCGGCAAACAAGCATTCCCCCTGCAAACCAGCGCAAAGCTCCCCTCAACGTCCGGCAACCCCGGCAGAGTTTCCGCCAGCGCCGGCGGCAGACTCCCAAAGTCCTCCCGCCGCAACCGCACCACGCTCTTGTTCACCGCGAACGGACGCAGCGCCACCCGCTCAAGTTCCGCAGCCGCAGCATCGCCTCCCACCACGCAAACCTGCACCGGCGGATAAACGACCCGCGCCAGCGCCAGACCATAACTCGCCGCATACAGCCCAAAGTGCTCCACAATCCCAGCAAAAGTCTCCAGCGTATCCTCCGCCTTTTCCCGATACGAGCGGTCTCCACTCAACGCCTCCAACCGCAGCAGCAGGGTCGCCGCCACGGGGTTCCCGGCCGGCACGGGAGCATCCTGCAACGGCTTCCGCCGCGCCCCCAGCGCCCCAATCGGGGCCTCCGCCCCTTCCATCTGTTCCGTATCGAAAAACCCACACCCCACCGGGTCGTAAAACCGCGCAATCATCGCATCCGTCAATGCCCTGCCGGTGTTGTAGTAGCGCATGTCCCCAGTCTCCTCCCACGCATCGAGACACGCATTCCCAAGGAACCCATAATCCTCCAACACTCCCGCCACCTGCTGTCGCGGCGTCACACCCTCGCCATACGCAACCACATGCGCCAGGCCGACCGTCGGATCCCAGGCGACATTCAGCACGCGGTCCAGCGACTTCAGCGCGAACTCGGTTGCCGCATCATCATCCAGCCCTCGCCCCGCCACCAGGTACGCCGAAATGCACATTGCATTCCATCCCGTATAGATCGTCTTGTCCACATACGGCGTCTTCCGCTCCAGCCGCGCCGCGTCCATCCTCCGCTTGGCCTCCTCCAGCACCGTGCGCTGCGCCTCGCTCGGCACGCCCTTCACATGCAGCACATTTTTCGCGACATTGTGATGCATATCGCCAATCTCGCGGATATTCAAAAACTCCGCCGCGACCTTAAGCTCTTCCGCCGACAACACGGCCTTCGCCTCAGCCAGCGTCCACGTAAAGTAGTCGCCATCGTCATCGAGCGAATCATCCGCATCCTGCGACGCATAAAACCCACCCCGCTCGCGATCGCTCAGCCACTCATCGATCCACCGCACGATCCCTTTCGCAACTCGCGCAAACTCCGCGTCCCCAAACGTCTGGTACGCGTGGACGTAATTCTTCAACAACTCGCTGTTGTCATACGCCATCTTCTCGAAGTGCGGCACAATCCACCGCTCGTCCACCGAGTAGCGATGAAACCCACCCGCCAACTGGTCATGAATCCCACCCTCCGCCATCTTCTTCAGCGTCACCGTCGCCACCGTTTTCGCGGGTTCCGCAAACTCACCGCCTCGCCCCGCCGCATCGATCAGCAAATCGATTGCGCCCGGATGCGGAAACTTCGGCTGCGACCCAAACCCTCCATTGCGCTCATCGAACTGCTTCACCGCCGACTCGATCAGCTTCCCCAGCAACTCCTCGCCCAGATCGCCCGACCGCCCCGAAAAAGTCTCGCTATACTCGATCGCCGAGATCACACTGCTCGCCGACTCATCCACCTCATCGCGCCGCTTCTCGAAAGCCTCCGCCATCGTCATCAGCACGCGCCGAAAACTCGGACGCCCATGGCGGTCAGTCGGAGGAAAATACGTCCCGCCAAAGTACGGTTTCCCATCCGGAGTCAAAAACGCCGTCAGCGGCCACCCACCCTGTCCGCTGATCGACTGCACCGCCGCCTGGTAGCGCGTGTCGACATCGGGCCGCTCATCGCGGTCCACCTTCATCGCCACAAAATGCTCATTGATCACCGCCGCCGTCGCCGGATCTTCATAGCTCTCGCGGTCCATCACATGACACCAGTGGCACCACACCGCCCCAATATCCAGCAGGATCGGCTTGTCCTCGGCCGCCGCCTTCGCAAACGCCTCCGCGCCCCACTCGTTCCACTCAATCGGCTGATGCCGCGCCGATCTCAAATACGCCGATGCCGCCTTCGCCAATCCATTCTCGTGTCCATCGCTCATTCCTCAAGCCTACGCGAGAACCGGCCGACTACGCACCCACCAGCCTCTTCGCCAGCCGCACGTACAACTCCACGCATTCCAGCAACTCACTCTTCCGAATGCGCTCATCCGGCGTATGCGCGACATGGATGCTCCCCGGCCCCAGCAAAAACGGCTCACCCCAATTCGTCAGGGACGGAATATCCGTCGTGAACTTCGCCACCATCGTCGGCATCCCCTCAATCGCGCGCATCTGGACAAACGGCAGCTCCAGCGAAAACTCCACATCCGCGCGCCCCGCCACCGTCTCCACAATCGCCGACTTGACCTCCTCTGCCCGCCCCACCAGCCGCACCAGCAAATGCGCCTCAGCCTTATCGGCAATCACATTCGGCGCCCGCCCGCCTTCAATCAGCCCCACATTCAGCGTCGACTCGCCAACCCCCTCCACCACCGGCAGCTTCAGCGCCTGCACATCATGCAACGCCGCCAGCAACTTATCGATCGCCGACTCACCCAGCTCGGGATAAGCCGAGTGCGCCATCTTCCCATGCGCCCTCAACTCAACGCGAAGACACCCCTTCGACGCGAGCGCAAGGCGATTGTCCGTAGGCTCGCCATTGATCAAAAAACGCGACCCCCGCGGATTCTGATTCGCAACCTTCGCCCCCGTCGAATCGCGCTCCTCACCCACCACAAACAGCAGCCCCACCCGCCCACCATGGGCGCGCAACTTCTCCGCAGCCGCAACCTGCGCGGCGATAATCCCTTTCGCGTCACACGTCCCGCGCCCATACAAAAACTCCTTATCCTCGCGACACGGCCCGAGAAACGGCGGCACGGTATCCATGTGCGTCGAAAAAACTACATCCGGCGTCACCCCCGCCTGACACGCATACACATTGAACCGCGGCCCATCTCCGCGTCCCGGCGTCTTCGCGGGATCGGGCTGCGCCACCGCCTGCCTCTCGACGGCATACCCCTCCGCCGCCAGAAACGCCGCCAGAAACTCCCCCGCCGGCGCCTCACGGTACGTCGTCGACTCAATATCGACAAGCTGTCGCGTTAGTTGGATCGGATCGATGGGCATTGCCTCCAGCATACCCCGTCCACCCGGCCACAACTCCGGGGTGACCCATCTACGGCGCGGCTTTATGCGCCTTAGGTGGGCTTGCGCGAATCGCGACCGCTCTCCCCGACAACCCAGAACCGAGAACCCACAACCCCAAACCGCTACACTCACCCCATGGCGATCCAGAC
>DASRLB010000224.1:0-3068 GCA_035648695.1 Acidobacteriaceae bacterium
TGTCGTTTTCGTGCGCGATGATGCTGACCGAGTGGACGCTGAGGTCCTTGCGGTCGCTGCGGTAGATGTCGATGTCGAACTCGGCGAGCGTAGCGCCCTCGATGATGGCGCGGGCGGTGAGGTTGCAGGGCAGGGTGTCCATGTGCTCGTCGTCGAGGGCCTTGTCTTCGGGGAAGGCGATGGCGAGGTCGCGGACGGCGCGCGGTTTGACGAACCGGACGGCGACTCCGGCGCCTTTGCGGACCTCATCGACGGTGAGGGATTTGGCTTTGCCGAGGCCGATGACGAGCAGGCGCTCGGCTTTGACACCGGCGGGGGAGTGCAACAGAAGGGTTTCGGCGAGGCCGGCCTTGAATTCGCCGGAAGCGATCCAGGGGGCTGCGGCGTGGGCGATGGCGTCGGAGGTAGAAAGAAGCGCGGGGTGCGCTTCGGCGTCCTTGCCGATGGAGATGTCTACGGCAAAGACCGCGAGCAGCGGGGTTTGGAAGGTATTGGGGTCCAGGAAGTGCAGTTTAGCGTTCACACTTCTATCGTAACGCGGGTTACTTGCAGTTTTTCTTTGCGACGTAACCGGCGAGTTTATTTTTTGCGTCGAGTTTGGCCAACTCGTCGAGTTCCTTGTCGCGGGCGGTCGGCTTGGCGCGGAGGATCGCGGCATAGCCCTTGAGGACGCTGTGGAGGGCGTAGAGGTTGGTGTCTTGCTGGTCTGTCTTGCCGGATTCGACCTGGTAGGTGGCCGCGCCGAGCATGTAGAGCAGGCGGATGGGGGCGTGGTAGTGGTAGTCGGACTCGTTGAAGTCGTTGTAGATGGCTTCGCACATGACGACGTGGAAGTCGTTGGAGACGGCGATGTCGGAGACGACGAGAGCGGCATCGTGGGCGGTGTTTTCGTCGAGGGGGTCGGTTTCAAATTTGTGGGTGACGTCGGCCCAGTGTTTGTGTTCGGGGGTAGGCGTGGGTGGGGTTTGAAGGGTGGTACCGAGGAGGGCGGCGGCGAGGATGAGTGGGCCGAGATTCATTGAAGACTCCTGCTGGGAATGATAAGCCTGTGGCCGGGGCGGCAGTGGTTGAACTGGTCGAGCGGTTGAGGTGATGCTGGCGGCTTGGCAGGTCCTTCGGCTGCGCTCAGGATGACAAATTTGTGGAGGTGTATAAAAGGGCGCTGCGCGATGCTGCGGCGGGGCTAGCGGCGCTGGCTGCGGGCGACGGCGGCTTTGGCTTCGTTGTCGGCTTCGCGTTTGCGCTCGGTGGCGCGCTTGTCCCAGTCCTGCTTACCTTTGGCGAGGGCGATTTCGCACTTCACGCGGCCGTTCTTGAAGTAGAGGCGCACGGGGATCAGCGTGAAGCCCTTCTGGCGGGTGAGGGCGTTGAGCTTTTCGATCTCTTTGCGGTGGAGGAGGAGTTTGCGGGTGCGCGTTTCCTCGTGGTTCATGATGTTGCCGTGGGAGAAGTGGCCGATGTGCAGGTTGAGCAGGAAGGCTTCGCCGTCCTTGAGCAGACCGTAGGCGTCCTTGAGGTTGGCTTTGCCTTCGCGGATGCTCTTGACCTCGGTGCCGCGGAGGGAGATGCCGGCTTCGAACTTGTCGGTGAGGAAGTAGTTGAAGCTGGCCGAGCGGTTGAAGGCCGCGTCGCGTCCGCCGGCGGCCACGGGGTCGCGGTCCTTGGCCTTGGTCGCGGGTTTTGCCTGCGTCGTCGGCGTGGTCGGGTTGGAAAGAGAGCGCGCCATGGGAGGAATTCGGGGCCGGTTTGGGCCCGGTCGCAATCGCGGGTCGCAATTTTAGATGCTAGCAGAATGAAATTCCTTGAAACGCTATGGCATATCGTCCGTCCAACCGGTGCGGGGCGAAAATAGCCAGAGAAACACTGCGAGGAGGCGCGACAGCCGCCCGCGGAAGGCGCTCGGACGGCAGTCCTCTTTCGGAGAAGACAGTGACTCGAATGGTATTATCACAGCAGCCCGACCACACGCTCGAACGCCCCACCGCAGCCGCGCAACAACAGATTTCGTGCCTTGACGCCGCAGCCAATGGAGGAGTTTACAAGCGGGAACTTGGCGGCGCAGGGGAGCGGGACTCACGCATGTCGTCAAGCAGGATCGGTCGCACTGGCGGACCTTCGCACCTTACTCGAAACATCCTTCGGACAGCGGCCGGCGCGATGCTGCTGTTGTTGGTGTGGGCGGCGATGCCGGCCCACGCGCAGTCGGCGAAGTCCTGGAACAAGCGCGGCGAGCAGGCCGAGGCGCGCGAGGATTTCGACGCGGCGTTCGAGGCTTATCGCCAGGCGCACCTGAAGAAGCCTAACGACATGGCCTACAAGACGCACTACGAGCGCATGCGCTTTCAGGCGGCGAACGAGCATGTGGACCGCGGGCGGGTGCTGCGGCAATCGGGCGATACCGGTGGCGCGATCAATGAGTTTGCGCGCGCCTTGCAGATCGATCCGGGCAATCAGGCGGCGGCGCAGGAGTTGCAGACGACCGACAAGCCACCGCCGGGCGCGGCGCCGGGGAATGGGGCGGGCGCGCCGGGTGTTCCCGCGCCCGGGTCGCACCAGGCGGAAATGCAGCGCGAGATCGATTCGCTGGGGTCGCCGGTGGTGTTGCAGCCGGTGTCGAACGACCCGATTACGCTGCATATGGTCGAGGACGTGAAGGTGATTTATCAGGCGGTGGGCAAGGCCGCCGGGCTCAATGTGCTGTTCGATCCGGACTATACGTCGAAGCGCATTCCGGTGGATCTGACGAATGTTTCGCTACAGGATGCGCTGCGAATTATTGGAACGCTTTCGGGGACGTTCTGGAAGCCGGTGACGAGCAATACGATTTTCGTCGCGCAGAACAACCGCACCAAGCGCACCGACCTTGAAGATCTCGCGGTGCAGACTTTTTATTTGACCAATGCGGCGCAGCAGAACGATGCCAATGAAATCCTGATCACGCTGCGCAATATTCTCGATCCCAGCATCAAGGTTTATCTCGTCGCCAGCCAGAATGCGATCATCATGCGCGCGACCACCGACCAGTTGATCCTGGCCGAGAAGATCATCAACGACCTCGACCGGGTGCG
>DASRLB010000225.1:0-4724 GCA_035648695.1 Acidobacteriaceae bacterium
CACCCGCCCCCTGGTGGACGCTGGATCAACTGCTCGGGCCGCTGGAGGGGCTATGGAACGCCGGCCACGTGAGTGTGACGAGGCGCAATCGCCGTGAGTTGTGCGTGCTGGAGACGGCGTATCAGGGCAACCTGATCATCCATCACGTGGTGTTCGCGATACCACAACAGACCGACGGGAAGCACAAGCCGCTGCCCGCGCCGCTGAGCTGGAAGTTGACGGCCAGCCAACTCGCTTACATCTCCTCGGTGGCGCATGGGAAGCTGTCGGATCCGGTGAAGGACGCGATGAGCTGGGTTGCGAAGGCTGAGACCTCGACGCCCCCGTCAGAGGTGTGTACGGTCGCCAATGCGCCCCTCGAGTGATCGGCCTGCTTCCGACAATATGATCTTCCCGCGTTTTCCCCTAGGCCCAGGGCGATTCAAAAAATAGTCGCATTTCCAAGATGACCATCGGTTAGTCTTGTCGCATTCGGTCGATGGGTAACACGCCACTATTTTCGGATATGCACAACATCGCGGTGCTGGTCCCTGTTTGGGACCCGGAACCGAAGATGGTGGCGCTGGTCGGGTCTCTGTCCGAATGCGGCTTCGGGGCCATCGTTGTAGTGGATGATGGAAGCCATGTTGGGTCGGTCGCGATTTTTGAGGCGCTGAAGAGTTTTTCGGGAACGCACATGCTTGTGCATGGTGTGAATCTCGGCAAGGGGCGCGCGCTCAAAACGGGCATCAACTATTGCCTGACCGATTTGCCAAACATCCAGGGCATCGTTACAGCCGATGCCGACGGCCAGCATACCGTCGCCGACATTGTGCGTGTGGCGGACGCGATGCTATCGGGAGATGGACGCACTGTGCTCGGCTGTCGCGGATTTGCAGAGGGAGTTCCGTGGCGGAGCAGGTTCGGCAACGGGATGACGCGTCACATCTTCGGCTTTGTGACCGGGACGACGCTCAGGGACACCCAGACCGGATTGCGCGGCTTTCCTCGAGCGCTGCTGCCGGAGTTGATGGTGCTCGATGGCGAGCGGTACGAGTATGAAATGTCGGTCCTCGCGCACATCTGCCGCAATTACGGCAAACCGCTCGAGGTAACGATCGAGACGGTTTACATCGACGGGAACAAGTCCTCACACTTCGATCCGATCTGGGACTCGATGCGGATTTATTTCGTGCTGGCGCGCTTTTACTTCTCGGCGATCCTGGCCGCGGGGATCGACTTTGCGGGATTTACGATCGCCTTCGCAGCGACGGGCAACATACTGGCGAGCGTGGCGATTGGAAGGCTGAGTTCGCTGGTCAACTTCGCGCTCAACAAGAAATATGTGTTTCAAAGCCGGGCTTCGGTGAAAGGAACACTGTGGCGCTATTACGTGCTGGCTGCCGGTATTGCGGGACTGAGTTACCTGCTGATCCTGGCATTGAACACCTATCTTCGATGGAATGTGTTCGCCGCCAAAGTCACAGTGGATGTGCTGCTGAGCCTTGTCAGTTTTTCCGTGCAGCGCACATTTGTGTTTCGCCGCTCAGACGCTCCGTAAGGTCAATGCGCTTCCAGTTTCTTTTGAGCGACCGACCACGCCAGATTATTCTTCGCAAGCTGGAAGTCCGGCTTTAGAGCGATCGCCTTTTGAGCGGCGGCAATGGCGCTGTCCCAGCGGTGGAGCGCTTCGTCGTTCGCCGCGATGTTGTTCCATGCTTCAGCGGACCCGGGGTCGAGGCGCAGAGCTTGTTGAGCGGCAACTATGCTCTCCTCGTATTTGCCGGCCTGGTTGAGGCGCAGGGATTCGTTCAGGAAGTCCGCGGCGGTGGTCGGTGGGCTGGCGGTGGCCTTTTGCTGTGTATACCAGTCGAGGTTATTCTTGGCGATCTGAAGAGCTGGGTTGCGACGGAGAGCCTCGCGCTCATTCCGGATCGCGTCGTCCCACATCAGCATGGAAGCGTAGGCAGCGCCGATGTTGTTATAGGCCTCCGCGGAGTTGGGATTGAGAACGAGCGCGCGCCGCGCCGATGCGATGGACTGTGGAAACTGGCCCTGCTTGTACTGGGCGAGCGAGAGATCGATCCAATACGCGGCGTTTTGCGCGGCGGCGGGGGCGAGAGCCTGTTGCGCGACGGCGTCGGTGGGCGCCATCGCGATCGCTTGCTGGGCGGCTTGGCGCGCGGCGTCGAGATCGCCCGAGCGGCTATAGGCCTGGATGAGCTGGTCGCGCTGGAAGAGGCGCTGCGGGTTGAGGGCGATGGCGGTTTGAAGCTGGGCGATGGCTTGGGGCGCCCGTCCATGATCGTTGAGCCAGCGCCCATAGTATGCGTGAGGAGTGTCGTCTTGCGGAGCGAGAGCGATGGCGCGCTGGAAGTGGCGTTCCGCTTGGACGGTGCGCGAGGTGTCTCCCGCGTCGGCCATCGCTCCATTGACGACCCCGAGGTTGACTTCCAGCGTCGAGTAGGTGGGAGCGTAGAGCAGGGCGCGTTCGAAGTAATCAAGCGCGACCGGATAGTTGCCCTTGCCCATCTGCGTAAGGCCGTAGATCATCAGGCCGCGGCCGTTGCGCGGACTCTTCACGACATCGTCGTGCCACAGCGATTCTTCATCGTGCCAGACGAGGTTCCGTTGGTGCGTTCCCCATCCATAGGCGGCAAGAACGGCGACGGAGAGGGCTATCAGCGCCGGGCGAAGCTGGACACGTTGCCGTTGCGTAGTGAAGCGGCGAAGCAGGAGCGCGGCTGTCCAGACTACCGCGAGGATGAGGCCGACAAACGAGAAGAACATGCGGTGGTCGTTCTTCACTTCGGAGAGCGGATAGAGCGATGTGGGCAGTTGCGTGACGACGAACCACAGCAGGCCGAACGCGATGGGGTAGAGGTGGCGGCGGCGCGCGGCAAACCAGATGACAGCGAGCAGCGCGGCGAGAAAAACAAATCCTGCAAAGGCCTGGAAATTGAGGCTGGAAAAAGGCGAGAGGTCGGTGTCGACGTTGAGGTGCAGCGGCAGAAAGAGCGCTCCGAAGTATCGCAGCCACACGAAGGGTTGGGTGATGCGGTAGCTCCAGGGCGAAACGATGGAGGGCAGGAACGACTTCGGCGTCATCGCCGACTGCAGCCACAGCAGCAGGGCTGTTACTGCGAGCGCGGGAAGGCTGGCGATGAAGGCTTTGCGGAATCGCCCCGGCGGCTCCTCGAAGAAGACAATGTAGAGAAAGAGCAGCACGGGGAATACCGCCGCCGGCGGCTTGGATAGCAGCGCAAACGCGAACGGCAGGAGGTAAACTCCGGTCCCGCGCAGGCGCGGATAGCGTGCGAAGACAAAAAGCGCGGCCACGCAGCCCAGCGTGCAATAGAGGTCTCCGCGCTGAATGATGTAGTTCACCGTCTCCGCCATGGCTGGATGGAGGCCGTACCACGCGGCGGCAAAGACTGCGAGCCATCGGTTCGCGGGCGAGGGGCAGACCTTTTCCAGCAGCAAATGGCAGAGAGCGTAGAGCAACGCCACCAGCGCGAGGAACAGCAGAAAGGTGCTGAGATGGAACCAAAAGGGCACGTAGCCGCGGCCGAGCGCGTAGTCGAGGGCTAAAGAAGTCGAGACGATGGGGCGATAGGTGCGGTTGGCGGGAAGGACGCTGAACGCGGTTGCGTCGGTGAAGAAGCGCGGCACGTTGTGCAGGCTGCGGACCGCGGGATTGTCGACGACGGTGTGGAAATCGTCGAAGTGAAAACCGTTTTGGAACGAGTTGCCGTAGGCAAGGCAGATCGTCAGCAGGAGCGCCAATCCACAGCCTGTGCGTTGTCGATTTGCCGAGGTTGAGCCAGTCGCCAAAGGTCGTCTCCACCGCTTTAACAATAGGGATAAATCCGTTTCTTCGAAAAATGATCTTTACACATTGCGCAACTCGTGTACTCTTAATCCCGATCCTTGAAGAAGTAGATTTTCGTTTTTGCCCTGTAACGATATTTTGTCGTTGTGATGGTGTTTCACCGTGTCCCCATGGAGTTGTTTCGGGATGTCCTCGCGGCTGTACGCGCGAGCATGCTCCGAGGCAAGGAGCATTGCCAGATGCGTTCATCGATTGCTCGTCTACTCGCCTTTTCCCTGACTGGAATTCTCGCTTTCTCGGTCGCTCATGCGACCGCGGTGCCGCTGGTCGGCGATGCGCATGTGAATACCGCGCGGTCCACGACCAACTTCGGCACGCTTGCCAACCTCTATGTGGGCAATGGGAACAGCGCTTTCCTGCAATTCGATCTCACGTCGCTGCCGGCGGGCGTAACGGCGAGTCAGGTTGCGCACGCGAGCCTGACGGTGTTTGTGAACCGCGTCAACTCAGCCGGGATGGTGAGTCTTTCGCCGGTCACGTCGGCATGGAGCGAGTCCACTGTGACTGCCGCGACGGCACCCTCGATCGGTACGGCGACGAGCGCGTTTACGGCGTCCATGGCCGGTCAGTATGTGACGATCGATGTGACGGCGCTGGTGCAGGGTTGGGTGACGACGCCGGCCAGCAACTTCGGATTTGCGTTGACGTCCTCGGCTGCGAACATCCTGCTCGACAGCAAGGAAAATGACGAAACCGGCCACGCGGCCATACTCGACATCACGATTACGTCGATGGGCGCGACGGGTGCGACGGGTGCGACGGGGGCGCAAGGTTCTCAAGGACCTCAGGGCACGCAGGGCGTTGCTGGAGCTACGGGCGCGACAGGCGCTCAGGGTGTGAATGGGCTCAACGG
>DASRLB010000226.1:0-7412 GCA_035648695.1 Acidobacteriaceae bacterium
GCACAACCACTCCACCCCATCGCCGCGCACCGCGCAAATCATCGTTGGCATTGCAGGCTCCATCATCCTCTCCCTCGCCTGGTTCGCTTTCCTGCGCGGCTGCCATTAAATCCAATCTCACAATTGTCGAGTGCCAGCCGCCGCGCGGATGGATTCAAGCAACAAGTGCCGGGCGCCCCATTCATCGCAGCTTCATCGCGATGAGTGGGTCCGCCGCTACAGCCCCAACTCCGCCGCCCGCGCCTGCATCGCCGCCAGACAATTCCCCACATGCTCCTCGACACTCAACCCCAGCAACTCCGAACCCAAAACAATATCCTCCCGCTTCACCGCCCGCGCGAACGCCTTATCCTTCATCTTCTTCCGCACTCCCGCAACCTCGACATCGGCGATCGCCTTCGACGGCTTCACCAGCGCACAGGCCGTCAAAAATCCCGCCAGCTCATCGCACGCAAACAGCGCCTTATCCAGATGCGTCTCGGGCTTCACACCGGAGTAGTCCGCGTGCGCCAGGATCGCATGGAGCATCTCCTCCGGCCATCCCTGCTCGCGCAGATACGCAACCCCGACGAACGGATGTTCCGCCGCGGTCGGGTGCCGCTCATAATCGAAATCGTGCAGCAATCCGGCACACCGATAGAGCGCAATAACCTGCGCAGCCTCGTCTCCCTCAAGCCCGAGCCGCGCAGCCTCGCGCGCGCCATAGCTCTCGGTACAACAAGCCACGGCCAGCCCATGCTTCACCAGCGACTCACTCTGCGTCCACTCCCTCAACAACTCCTCCGCCTTCACCGCCGAAACTTCCATCATCACCACGACCTCGCTTTATTCACTATTCACTAACCACTATTCACTCGCTCCGCTGTTAACCAATCGTGTTCCACAACTATCTTCAACCACGAATCTTTCTCATCACCCCTTGACTGATTCGACACCCCGGTGTCACTCTAGGCACATCGGTATGTTTCCGTTATCGGACGCAGACCGCTGCGGTGTCCTTGCTCTGGCTACCGCCCGCATTACACAATATGGCAACAATGATGGCGCCCCTCGGCGCAACGGTATCACAGCCTCAGGCTATGGGACCGAGCGCGATGGCATTCCCGGACCGCGAGGTTCTGCGGTGCGACCACTGCAAGCTCGTGCAATTCCGCACATCCTCAGAGACCTGCCGCCGCTGCAGGAAGTCCTTGCTCGCCGAGCAGCCCAAGGCCCAGACAGCCATCTCTCTCGTCCCTGAGCCAACGCCGCAGGCCGGTCCCGGAGAAATCCAGGTAGCTTCCGCCGTCCGCGACCTCCGCCACGTCCGGAACCTCTCGCAGCGCCAGCTCGCCGGACGCATGGGAGTGCCGCGCACCTACATCTCCAAGATCGAGAACGGCAAAGCGATGCCCACGCTCTCGTCGCTCGACCGCCTCGCGCGCGCGCTTCAGGTCGATATCTCCGCCCTGCTCCGCGACGCCCCGCGCCGCCATCAGGACGAGACCGCCGTCCTCACCACCGACCCGTTCCTCGCTGAGATCGCCAAATACGCGGAGCACCTCACCTCCACGCAGAAGTCGATCTTCATCAACCACGTCCGCGAGCTAGCGCAGGGCCACACCCGCCGCACAGCTTAACCGCAGCTCAACTCCGCACCCTCCGGCGCCGCGCCGCTCGCCTCACCAGCGAACGCCGCGGCGCCTCTCCCTTTTGCGGACAGTGCGGGGACCGGCAAAAGGAAAACGCAAAGGCGCGAAGAACGCAAAGTCAACGCCGCGGTCTCCCTTGCGTACCTTATCGTCCTTCGCGCCTTCGCGTTTTCTTTCTGCTTAGCCAGCTACCCTATTCCCTTCGCACCGCCTTTTGAACTACCCTCATTCCAGCGAGCAGACTTGTCAGCCACCTCCTCATCCCGCATCTATCAGCATTCCAACCGGGCGCACGAGCTCTCCGCCGACGAGCGCGCCATCTACGACGCTCTCGACCCCTCGCGCATGCCGAAACACGTTGCCATCATCATGGACGGCAACGGCCGCTGGGCGGGCAAGCGCGCGCTCAAGCGTTTTCTCGGCCACCAGCAGGGCGCGGAATCCGTGCAATATGTCGTAGAAACCGCCTCGCGCATCGACCTCCCCTGGCTCACGCTCTACGCCTTCTCGCTGGAAAACAATCTCCGCCGCCCCAAGTCGGAAGTCAGCTTCCTGATGAAGCTGTTGAAGTCCTACCTCACCTCGAACGTGAAGCGGATGAACGACAACAACATCCGCATGGCGTACATTGGACGCACCGCCGAGCTGCCTGAAGAAGTCCAGGACTCCATGCGCTGGGCCGAGCAGCAGACCGCCCGCAACACCGGCACCACGCTCACCCTCGCGCTCAACTACGGCTCCCGCTCCGAGATCGTCGACTCCGCGCGCAGCCTGCTCCGCAACATGCTCGCCGAAGCCGACCAGCGCGGCATCTCGCTCCAGGACATGCTGGCCGCCGAGGGCACCGAAGACGCTCTCCGCACTCGCATCGACGAGGACCAGATCTCGGCCAACCTCTACACCGCGCACATGCCCGACCCCGACCTCGTCGTCCGCACCTCGGGCGAGCAGCGCATCTCGAACTTCCTGCTCTGGCAAATTGCCTACGCCGAAATCTTCGTCACCGACCGCCTGTGGCCCGACTTCCGCGGCCCGCATCTGCTCGAAGCGATTGCGGCGTACCAGCAGCGCGAGCGCCGTTTCGGCGGCCTCAAAGACTCGCAGACCGACGAGCTGGTCGACACCCTCGAACCCGCCGCCCAGGTCGCCCGCGAAATCTCCCACCTCACCAATAAGGTTCCTCGCTGACTTCACCCGAGGCTATTCTTGCAAGTCTGATCGCAACCCTTATCGAACTTCGCAATTAATTCAAAACGAAAGTTGTGTGTAGTCCTAATGATGTAACACATTGGTCACGGCGCATGGGCATCATTTGTGTGATCGCTCTGACTGGGAACCTTCGGATACAGCCGTGAAAAGGTGTTGAGGCAGCAATCAAAACTCGAAACGGGAAATAGTCTCTTCAAAACTGGTAACGGAGAAAAGTTACGCGCCGGGGATGGTGAGTTTGGCGATCGTGGCTAGCTGCATGAAGCTGGTGCCCTCGTAGATTTTGCCGATCTTGGCGTCGCGGTAGAGCTTTTCTACGGGGTAGTCCTTGACGAAACCGGCACCGCCGAAGACTTCAATGGCGAGGGAGGCCGTGCGCTCGGCGACTTCGCTGGCGAAGAGCTTGGCCATCGCGGCTTCTTTGAGGTACTCCGCGCCGGAGTCTTTGAGGCGGGCCGCGTTGTAGACGAGGAGGCGGGCGGCTTCGACTTCCATCGCCATGCGCGCGAGTTGGAACTGCATCGCCTGGAAGTCGGCGATCGGCTTGCCGAATTGCTTGCGCTCGCGGGCGTAGAGGGCGGCGTGGCGCCAGGCTCCCGAGGCCAGGCCGAGGAGCTGGGCCCCGATGCCGATGCGGCCCTCGTTGAGGGTTTCGATGGCGATCTTGTAGCCCTTGCCGGGTTCGCCCATGACGCTGGTCGCGGGGAGGCGGCAGTCTTTGAGGATGAGCTCGCAAGTGCTGCTGGCGCGGATGCCCAGCTTGTCTTCTTTGCGGCCGACGGAGAAGCCGGGGGTGTCTTTTTCTACGAGGAAGCAGGTAATGCCCTTGTAGCCGGCGGCGGGATCGAGGGTGGCGAAGACCAGGAAGAGGCCGGCTTCGAGGGCGTTGGTGATCCAGAGCTTCTGGCCGTTCAGGATGTAGTCGCCGTTGGGTTGGAGCGCGGCGCGGCATTGCAGCGCGAAGGCGTCGGAGCCGGAGGCGGCTTCGGAGAGGGCGTAGGCGCCGGTGAGTTTCGTCGCCAAGTCGGGCAGGTATTTCTGCTTCTGCTCGTCGCTGGCCCAGCGCATGAGGGCGGAGATGACGAGGGTGTTCTGGACGTCGACCAGGACGCCGACGGCGGGGTCGACAGCCGAAATCTCTTCGACGGCGAGAACGGCTTCAAAGAGGGTTCCGGCGGCCCCGCCGTACTGCTCGGGGACCTGGATGCCCATGAGGCCGAGGTCGAAGAGTTTGCGGAGGAGCTTGGGGTCGAATTTCTGGGCTTCGTCCATTGCGCGGACGAGGGGTGTGATCTCCGTGCGGGCGAAGGCGCGGACGGTATCGCGGAAGAGGAGTTCGTCGGGGGAAAGCTGGGTGAGTGGCGTCATCAATCGAAGCCCGGGCCGCGGCTTTTGAGTTTCGCGGCGCGGTGTTCCTTTTTGAGGCGGTCGTCGTCGGGGCGGAGGAACCAGAGAAGCAGAAGGGCGGTGTAGACGATGGCGTTCACCACGGTGCAGGAAAGCTCCGCCAACTGGCGCATTTCGAGCGAAGGCACGTGGGTCTTGGCTTCGATGGCCATCTGGACGAGGCGGCCGGGAAAGCCGACGTACTGGAAGATGATGTTGATGGCGCGGGGGGAGCCGTCGTAACCGAAGGTCATGCCGGCGCGGACCGCGAGCGCCAGACCGGTGCCGACGATGACGAAGAAGCCGACGGTCATGGCCCCGAGCCACCATTTGTGCGGCGGGCTGGCCACGACGGGCACCAGGTTCAGCTTATCGGGTGAAGCTTTCCGCGTGATCGCCATGGAGATGGGCCTCGATGCTTCCCATTGCTCGGGTGGTGCGTGGGCACTCCTCAGTTTAGAAGAAAGAACGAAGTCCTGCGCGAATTGTGCGGGGCGGAAACTGCGGCGGTACGCCGAAATTGGCGGAAGCACGGGATTTTGGCTTATACTTTCGGCATCGGCAGGGCTGGAGCTTCTTTTGCTGTGCCGTGGATGAGGTCCGTCTTCAGCAGCGCGAGCGTGAAGGTTGTCCAATGCGGTGAGGGTGCTCCGCCCAGTGGTCCTCCTGGAAGGATGGAGGGCTGGCGCGCTGTGACTCGGGTGCTCCGAAGTTGCGCCAGTGCGCTGCGAGACGATTGCGTAACGACAATTTTTCCGGACGACTGCGGACTTTGCGGCGGTCCGATGACGGCGTGGAGTGCGGCGCCGGTCTGTAGCGCGTGCGTGGAGCGGGTGGGGCCGCAAACCGGCGCGCTGTGTGAGATTTGTGGCGAGTCGCTGGGGATGGAGTCGGCGCGTTTTGCGGCGGCGATGGGAGCGAGTGCGTGCACGCTGTGCAGGCTGGCTCCGCCGGACTTTGCGAAGGCCGTGGCGTATGCCGCCTATGACGATGAGTTGAGAGAGATGCTGCACCTGCTGAAGTACGGGCGGGTTCTGGCTCTGGCTGACAAGCCGCTTGGGGAGTGGCTGGCGGCGGCGGTTCTGGAGTTGGCGGATTCCGCGAGCGCGGAGATGACGGTGATTGCTGTCCCGCTGTTTGCGGCGCGGGAGCGGCAGCGGGGTTTCAACCAGAGCGTGCTGCTGGCGGATGCCGTGGTGGCTCGGCTGAAGAGAGTTTGGCCTGGGTTGACGGCTGCGCATCGGGCGATGGAGCGGGTGCGGGATACGGAGGCCCAATATGGGCTGACGACGCATCAGCGGCGAAAAAATTTGCGTGGGGCGTTTCGGGTTGTCGATGCGGAGGCGGTGCGCGGCAGGGAAGTGCTGCTGGTCGACGACATTATGACCACCGGAGCGACGGCGAGGGAGTGTGCGCGGATGCTGGTGAGAGCGGGAGCGGCGAAGGTCTGGGTCGCGACGCTGGCGAGAGTCCAGGCGGAGAAGGTTGCGGATGTGGCGATGTGGGATGTTGTTGGGCCGGGTGTGGCTACCGGGTTTGTGTAGAGGCAGGGCGGAGGAACGCAGGTTCCCTTCGGGAATGACAACAAGAAAAGCAAGAGCAAAAGCAAAAGCTTTAACGCAAAGGACGCGAAGGAAGAACGCAAAGGTCGCAAAGGGAAGTAAAGGCTGAAGGACTTTGGAGGCTGGGAAGATGCGAACGGGGAAGATGAGGAACGGGAAGCAGGGCGGACGGCACCATACGACGCATCCGGTGCCGGGGACGGCGCGCGCCGAGGCGATCGACATCCGCATGGGCGTCTTTCGACAGCCGGCCATGCAGACGCCCGTGCTGGTGCTGAATGCGAGCTACGAGCCGATCAATATTTGCGGCGCGCGGCGGGCGCTGGTGCTGGTGCTCAAGGGCGTCGCGCGGACCGAGGAGGAGCAGGGCAGCGTGCTGCACTCGCACCGCATGGTGATCCAGATGCCGAGCGTGATTCGGCTGCTGGAGTATCGGCGGATCCCGCACCAGACGAGGGCGCTGTCGCGGAAGAATATTCTGCTGCGCGACAGGAATACGTGCCAGTACTGCCAGGTCGTGCAGACGGCGGCGGAGTTGACGCTGGACCATGTGGTCCCGCGGTCGCGCGGGGGTGCGTCGACCTGGGAGAACCTCGTCGCATGCTGCAAGGAATGCAACCGGCGCAAGGGTTCGCAGATGCTGCATGAGTTGACGGAGATGCGGCTGCTGCGGGAGCCGAGGCCGTTCTCGCTGCATACCAGCCGGCACATCATGCGGATGATTGGAAGTGCGGATGCGAACTGGAGGAAGTATTTGTACTTCGAGAATGAAGCGGCGTGAGAGCAGGGGATAGTGGGTAGAGGATAGTGGGGCCGGGGCTGCGTGTTAGCGATGGCGTCTCGCCGTAGATTTGCGTTTCGGGGTGGGAGTGGCGAAGGGGGCGTGAACGCATGAGGTGTAGGCGTCGAGGAAATGGTCGCGGAGGGTGGCGTACTCGGCGAGGGTGGAGAACTTGCGCAGCCGGGGTTCCTGGTTGAGGAAGAAGACGCTGGCGACGATGTGCCTGCGGTTGTCGATGAGCAGATAGATGCCGAGAGTGTTGCCCTCAAGTTTTTTGCGGTCGAGGCCGTAGACTTCGAATCCGTTGAGGCGCGGGCGCAGCGCGAAGGACATGTTGCGTGCGCTGTCGTCGCCGCCGGCGAGGATGTGGTCGAAGTTGCTGATGAGATCGGTCTTGCCCTGGGCGAAGGTGTCGGGCGGAAGCTGCTCGACTTTGACGGTGGCGAAAAAGCTGGTCGAGGGGTAGCTGAAGGTGATGTGCTCGCCGCGCAGGACGGGCACCTGGCGGGGGCCGGTGAGGGTTTCGACCGTGCGGCCCTGGATGCCGGCGGGAAGCTGCGAGGTCTCGACGGCGGTGAGACCGTCGTCAAATTTGCAGGCTGTGTAGGGTCGCAATGCGGCATTGATTTGTGCGTGGGCGGCAATCGGCGCGGAAAGAAGGCAAACAGCAAGCGCGCGAGTGAAAATGCACATAGGCGAGGGAGTCTTTTCCAATTGAAAGATGAGCCTGAAGGATGTGGATGAGTTGTGCTTTGGAAGGCTCCTTTTTTTGTTTGTTCTGGGAGAGTGTAGCAGTGGTGGCCGATGCGGTGGGGAATGTGGGAATCGGCACTTTGATTTCCA
>DASRLB010000227.1:0-4831 GCA_035648695.1 Acidobacteriaceae bacterium
ACTCTGACCCGACTCAACCAGCCGGACCGCCTCCTGCTTGAACTCAAGCGTGTAACGCCCTCGCTTCGACTTCGTCATCTTCGCTTCCCCTTCGCATTACAACAGCTCGCTAAGGGATACGTTTTGCGGGGGCAAGGTCAATATACGGTTAAACTCGGCGGTTCCCAGATGCGCTTGGTTCCATTTCACAGCGTCAAATCAAATCTGCTGGGAATGGCTACAGCCGGAGCTTCCGACCGCATACGCAAGTCGTCTGTTCTTTTTGGCTTGATGGACGGAGAGCATTTCGAGTTCCGGCAAGAGGGGGATGCTCATATTCGCATCAAGGCTAAAAACCGCGAATCGGTATACATCCTCTATTTCGGTCCTTAGCCGGGGGCCCCATATCCCGATTATGAAATGTGAACCATCGCGCAACGCGCGACCGCACCCGCCCATCCCCGCGGAGACCCCAAATCTCTCAGCAGGGCCCAACTTCAGTTGAGCCATAAACAGCCGCGTCGAAGACGCCACCTCGCTGCCGCAGGCCGAAGCGAAGGCGCAGCCGAAGCGACAGAATTGCTTTCCCCGGCAGCCCGCCGGCGACAAGCACCTTTACCTTTCCCACAATTTTCCGTACCTTGAGAACTGTATGGACTACACGCAGATCATTACGATGGAGCCCGGCAAGCGCAGCGGCAAACCCTGCATTCGCGGTCTGCGCATGACGGTTGGCGATGTGCTCGAATACCTCGCGTCAGGCATGTCCCACGAAGAAATCCTGCACGACTTCCCTGACCTGACCGAGCAGGACATCCGCGCCTGCCTCGCATTTGCGGCCGACCGCGAACGCAAGACCGAAGTCATTGCCGCATGAGGCTTCTCTTCGACGAGAATCTTTCACCATGGCTGGTGCAGAATCTCGCCGATCTTTATCCGGGCTCGAGCCATGTCCGCGATGTCGGGCTGAAGCGTGAGCCCGACCGCGACATTTGGGAATACGCGAAGGCAACCGGCCTTGCTGTCGTAACAAAGGACTCAGACTTCGTCGAGCGAAGTATTTTTGACAGACAGTCACCCAAAATCATCTGGATCAGGCTCGGAAACTGCTCATCGCGAAGGATCGAAACCCTCCTGCGCATCGAATACGAAGCCGTTCGCAATCATCTACAGTACAGCCCCAAGCCCTGCCTCACTCTCGGTGTCGGTCGGAAGACGTAAGTCATGACAAAAGCGGATCCCGCTGCACATCCCTCGCGGAGACCCCAATTCTCTTAGCAGGGCCCAACTTCAGTTGGGCCGTTGAGCAGCCGGGTCGAAGACGCCACCTCGCTGCCGCAGGCCGGAGTGAAGGCGCAGCCGAAACGACAAAATTGCCTTCTCGGGTACCGCCCGCGATCTTCCAGTTCCGGCCTGCTTACGCACACCCGAATCGCAAGCGTATGATCAGGAAAGGAGCACGAATGGCCAGCCAACCTACAATTCACGACACACGCGGCGACCAGACTATAGGGAACGAACGCCCTCTCACGCGCGACGAAGCCTGGGACCTGATCTTCAGTCTCCGCGGAAGCGCCAAAGAAATGTTTGCCGAGGTCGGAGGCGGAGAGGCTTGGATCCGTTTTCTCCGCGATGAAACGCCGGAGAAATCCGACGACTGATGCGCGTCTACCTCGACTCCATGGTCTGGATTTACTTTCTTGAAGGGAATCCCGCCTTCATAGCCGACGCGACAACCTTGATGGGCCGTCTTCGCGCTGGCAACCACACAATGCTATCCAGCTTTCTGGTTGAAGCTGAACTGTTGGTCCTTCCTAAACGCAACGGCGATCGCTTTACTGAGGCATCGTACAAACGCATCTTCTCAGCTTCCGTGGTCGTTTCGATACCCTACCCGCCACCATCGCCTGACATCTATGCTGAGCTGCGCGCCAAACACCGTACGCAGCCCGTTGATACGCTTCACGCCACACTTGCGGCCGCCGCGAATAGCGATCTATTGGTTACGGAAGACAAGAAGCTTCTCGCGGCAACAGTCCCCGGCATCGGCAGGATTGTAAAAATATCTCAGGCCAACACCATCCTCTAACCACGACACGGGAAGCCCCTACATCTCGCTGCCGCAGGCCGGAGTGAGGGCCCAGCCGTAGCGACAAATTGCTTCCCCGGCAGCCCGCTGGAGACAAACACCTTTACCTTTCCCACAATTTTCCGTACCTTGAGAACTGTATGGACTACACGCAGATCATCACGATGGAGCCCGGCAAGCGCAGCGGCAAGCCCTGCATCCGCGGTCTGCGCATCACCGTGGCCGACGTCCTCGGCTACCTTGCCGCCGGCATGTCGCACGAAGAACTTCTCTCCGACTTTCCCGAGCTGACGCAGCAGGACATTCTCGCCTGCCTCGCCTTCGCCGCAGACCGCGAACGCAGGTTCGATACCGTCGCCGCATGAAATTGCCCTTCGACGAGAATCTCTCACGCCAGTTGGTGAGGGACCTTGCCGACCTCTATCCGGGCTCCGAACACGTTGTCCGCCTCGGATTCGAACGCAGCGATGACAGAGAGATTTGGGACCTCGCCAGAGTACAGAGATACACCATCGTGACGCAGGACTCTGACTTCGCCGAACGAAGCATCCTGGAGGGCGCGCCACCAAAGATTGTCTGGATTCGAGTTGGCAACAGCCGGACTTCTGAGATCGAGACGCTGCTGCGCGCCAGTCATCCCGCCATCCAGAAATTCATCGTAGATCCGATAGACACCTGCTTGATGCTGAAACGTCAGCCCGACGCTCCGTTCATCACCATCTCATCGTCATGAGCGGGGATGGCCGGGTGCCGCATATCTCTCTTTCGAGATATGGGCCATCGCGCAAAGCGCGACCGCACCCGCCCATCCCCGCGGAGACCCCAAATCTCTCAGCAGGGCTCGACTTCAAAGTCCGTGACGAAACTCCAGATAGCGATTGTGTTTTTGTTTTGCGTAAGTGCGAAGTTTTTTGGGTAGTGGGTCAGTTTGACAAAGTGCAGCACCACCGGGGCCTTCGTCAGTCTCGACACCAATGTGACGTGGTAGTAAATTATCGGGTGGAGGCTCTATGAGGCTCGCGGTACTTTCCTTCTGCTGCTTCTGCTGCTTCTGCTCCTTCTTCTCCTTCGCCCTTGCACAGCAGGGTCCTCCGCCATTCACTCCCGCCCTGATGCAAAAGGCGCTGGGGGGCGACGACACGGCGGAGCAGGCGTTGGGAGACGATTACTTCCACGGAATCGGTGTCGCAGAGAGCCGCACTGCCTCTGCACACTGGTACGGCCTATCGGCGGCCAACGGCAATCCCGCTTCGGCTTACAGCCTGGGCGTTCTCTACGAAAAACATTGGGTTCCTGGAGCGAAAGCCGGCGACCTTGCCGCTGCTTGTCGCTGGTTCAGCAAATCGGCAACCGCAGGATACGTCCCAGCCTTCGCGCCGCTCGGCGATTGTTACCGGCGTGGGGACATGAGCCGAGATGCCAAGTCGAACTACATCAATGCCGTTCTGTGGTATTCCAAAGGCTCCCAAGAGAGAGACCCGCTAGCAGAACTAGAGCTCGGAGACATGTACTACCGCGGTACTGGTGTGGCCCGTGATCGCCAGCAAGCAATTAGGCTCTATGGGAAGGCTGCAAAAGCAGGCAACTCTAGTGCACAAAGCAAGTACAAAATGCTCCATCACCCCAACACGCCATACGGGAGTGAACTTCCGGCGCCGGAAGCTCCTGGGCAATCTGTTGAATAGGCGAACTGAAGGATAAGGAGCGGAAGTAGCAAGCATCTTCGGATCGCATCTCGTCTGCGATAATCTCCATACTTCGTCGGGTGACGGGTGCCCACATCTCGATTTTGAGATGTGAGCCATCGCGCAAAGCGCGACCGCCCCCGCCCATCCCCGCGGAGACCCCAAATCTCTCGGCAGGATCCGGTGATGGTCCGGCGTCAACAGCGAGGCCCCGGAGCAATCCGGGGCCTCTGCTTCTGCTCGATCCCTCTAAGACAAGCGCCGCCGAACCACCCCGACCACACCCAACACGCCAGTCCCAAGCAGCACGAAGCTCTCCGGCTCGGGGACCACGCTGCTTCCAAACGAGGCGTCCACCGTCAACGATCCAAGATTCCCTGTGCTGCCGCCGAGAGAGTCCGCCACAGCCACATACAATCCCGTCGCTCCAACTGGAACGGCGAAAGTTTCCCCGGCCCCGCTGCCAATGAGGAATATCTGGTCTAAGGCCGGAGAATAGGTTCCAGGCCCCACGTTCGCTAGGTTCTGATAGTCAGGCCCCGCCACCAGGACAGGGCCGGTATAGCCGGAGTCCGTCGTCAGCGCCGGCGTTCCGTTCGTAAAGATGCCGATCAGTGCGTCCGCAGGCCCGTTATAGTCCCCACTCCACGGCGAGGGCGAAAAGTTCGACTGGTCGCTATAGCACCCGCTGCCGTCGGCGCCGGCGGAACAACTCCCATCCACCGAGGTGCTTCCACTCGCGGTAAACGAGACCGACGTCCCCGCGATGGTGATCTGAAGCGGGGAGTTGGCGGGGGCCGTGTCGGATTCGAAGAAGCCAGTCACCGAGGTTCCAGTGGGCTGGCCGGCAAGCCAGATTGAGCTGGTCGCGGAAACTGTATCGGCCGCAGCCGGAAGAGCCAGGATAAGGGAAAAGCCGCAGATAAGCGATAGTCGAAAGCGCATGAAACCCCCTTTGGGATAGAAACTGAACAACAAGCCGAGCAGAATGACGACTGTCGGAGTATGTTCAGCAACCTGTTGCAAACGCAAGGGTTATCTCGTGTCACATCGTGCCATCTTAGGCCAGTCGGCGCGG
>DASRLB010000228.1:0-11099 GCA_035648695.1 Acidobacteriaceae bacterium
GTTTACGGCTGGCGTGTGGGAGGGTGGCCACACGGTGGTGACGCTCGAAGACAAGGAGCGGTTTTGCGGGTGCGGCGGGCGTGGGCATGTCGAGGGAATTATGGGGCATCGGGCGATGCGCTTGCGTTTTCTGGATCTTGAGCCGGAGGAGGTTTTCGCAGCGGCGAATACCAGGGGCGGCGATGCGCGGTGTCTGGAGTTCAAGCATCTGTGGCACAAGGCGCTGGCGGCGGCGACCGCGACATCGATTCATCAGGCCGGGCCGGGGAAATTCTTTTTGACGGGGTTCAATGTGCGGTTCGTCGATATGAATATGCTGAAGGACTATCTGCAACAGATGGTGAAGATGAGCCCGATACAGAGCTACTCGGTGGAAATTGTCGATGATGACCATACGACGCGGGTGATTGGAGCGGCGGTGGCGGCGGAGCAGATGGCGGGGCGAACTTAACGCTTTTTGAGGGGTGGCGGCCATTCCTGTGCGCCATGCAGCAAACGAAAAATTTCAACATAGAGGCGGCGTGTTCGATAGACGACGACATAAGGTGTCCCGATGATCGGAAGTTCGCGAGAGTTCGCCTGGCGGCCCGGGCGGCCCATCTCCGGCGTATCGGCAAGCATCGCAGTGTGACGCAGAACGTCTCTTCGCAGGCGCTCGGCAGCAGTAAGATTTCTTTCGGCTATGTAATCGATCTGCTCATTGAAATTTCGTCGCGCAATGGCAGTCCATCGAACGGTCATTAGGAAGCTTTTTTCTGAAGATGTTTTTGACGCCACATCTCTAACCGTTCAGCCGTTGAGTTCATCACTTCTTCCTGAGTGAACCACACGGTGTTTGGGTCATCCGCTTCGCGCAGCCCCTCTTCGACCTCCTTGCGAAACCATGTGTCGTAATCGGATTCCTGTTGTTCGACGTCGGTCTGGGGGGCAGCCGTTTCCTGAGCCATCGCGCACCTCTTGCCGAAATTGTATGCCTTATCGTTGGCACTTTGGGCAGTAGACCGTGGTGCGGCCGCCGACGATGATCTTCTTCAGGGGCGTTGCGCAATCTTTGCATTCTTCGCCGGCTCGACCATAGACCTTGTGCTCGAGTTGGAAGAAGCCACGGATGCCGTCGGCGTCGACGTAGTCGGAGACGGACGAGCCGCCTAGCTTGATCGCGTGCGCCAGCACCTGTTGCAGCGCGGTGTGCAGGCGGAGCAGTTCGGCGCGGGTTAGCTTGCCGGCTTGTTTGCGGGGGCGGATGCCGGCGCGGAAAAGGCTTTCGTCGGCGTAGATGTTGCCCACTCCGTGCAGGATCGACTGGTTGAGCAATGCCGCCTTGATGGCAAGTTTGCGGCCTTTGAAGAGTTTGGCGAAGTCGCCGGCGGTGACGGTTGTGGGCTCGACGCCAGGGCCGGTGTAGCCTCCTGCTTCGGTAACGACGGAGAGGCGCCCGAAGCGGCGGGGGTCGACGAAGCGGAGTTCGCGGTGGTCGGCGAGGGAGAGGACGGCGTGGGTGTGCGGCGGCAAAGGGACGCCGGGCTGTGAGACGAGGAGGCGGCCTGTCATTCCGAGGTGGACGAGGAATTGGGCGTGGGACCGTGCTTTGCCGCGTGCGAGGTCCATCACGATGGATTTGCCGACGCGGCGGACGCGGTCGATGCGGGTGCCGGTGAGGGTGTCGACGATCTCGGTTTCGGGGGACTTGAAGGTTTGGGGTTTGCCGCTGGTCCAGACGGAGACGATGCGCTGGCCGCGGACGCGCGCGTCCACTCCGTTGGCGACTGTTTCGACTTCGGGGAGCTCGGGCATGGGCTATTCGATGCCCGGCTGGGCGTAGAGGCTTCGCGAGCGGTAGAAGGCGTAGCCGATGGCGTTGGCTATGGCCAGGGCGCCGATGATCTTGGCGGCGAAGCGCGCGGGGCTGGCGACGTCGACGAAGGGGTAGGCCTGCAGGACGAGGATGATGATGGACGTGATCGCTCCCAGGACCGAGAAGGCGACGACCCACCATGGCAGGTGGCGGCGGATGTGGTTGACGCCGAGGAACGCGATGGCGAACATCGCGATGTAGGCGAGCGCGTAGAACTCCGACGAGACGTTGTTGAGGAGGTCGAAGGTTTCGGCCGCTCTGCTGCCGACACTACAGACGACGATCATCAGGGCGATAACTGCCGTGGTGAAGTAGACGGAGTTTGCGGGCGTGCGGTAACGCGGATGCAGCTTGGTGAACCAGACGGGGGCGAGGTGGTCCCAGCCGGCCGTCATGGGGAGGCGGGTGACTCCGGTGAAGAGGAAGCTGGACGCGCCGAGGATGCGGATTTGCAGCAGCAGGATGGTGAACTGAGCGACGTAGGTAGCGGCGTTGCTGCCGGCGAAGGCCAGGCGCAGCGTCTGCGGGATGGGCGCGATGTAGTTGATGATGCTGCCTGGATTGGCGTTGTGGAAGGTGATTACGGAGCCTGTGCCGAGCATGAACATGGCGAAGGCGATCGGAGTGGCGATGATGACGGAGCGGCCGATGTTGCGGGCCGGGGAGCGGGTTTCGCCGGCGAGGATTGCGATGTATTCCAACCCCGCGGCTGCGAACAGTACCTGGCCGATGAGCGCGAGGGAGCGCTTGTCGGTGTGCGGGAGCGCGAAGGTGAAAGGCGCGAAGTGGATGTGCTGGTGGTGGAGCATGGCCCAGAATGGCGCGGCGATCAGCAGGACGAAGGCAAGGATCATCGAGGCTCCGCTGAAGTTGTGGACCCACTTGCCGAGGGCGAGGCCGCGGACGGCGCTCCAGGCGAGAAGCGCGATCAGGCCGGCCAGCAGGAAGAAGACGAAGAGGTGATTTTCGGGGAGCTTCGCCGCGGACGGGCCGACCATGAAGGCGAACTCGCTGGGGATCTGGAAAAGGATAGTCGCGATGCTGGCGAGTGCGTAGAGCCAGACGTTCCAGGCGGTCATGAAGCCGAGCGCGTCTCCGAAGGCTCGGCGGGCCCAGACGTAGAGGCCGCCTTCGAGGGGCATGGCGCGGTTGAGGTAGTAGACCGAGACTGCCATCGGAAGATAGAACGCGACGAGAGCGAGGAGCCAGACGACGGTTTGCGCGCGGCCAAGGCCAGCGGCGATGCCTACCCAGGAACTGCCGACGACGGTGAGGACCTGCGAGAGGACGAGGTCGCGGAGGCCGAGCTGGCGTTGGAGGTGGTGGTCGGCGTTGCTGGAGGGGACTTCATCGTCCGGAGTTTCGGGCATGGGTACACAGTAACGCCTCGGCGACTGTTCTTTCGTTTTTTTAATCTTCCTCGTCCTCCGCTTCGTCGGCTTCGTAACTATGACCGTGGTAGTAGCAGAAGGCGCTGGTTCGGAGTGCGGGTGAGCAGCAGCGGCGACCGTTGGTGCGGATGTATCGGCAGGAGTGCCCTCGGCGCTATTCGCGTGCTGCAAAAAGTAAAAGCCCAGGCTTGTCGGCCCGGGCTCGGTGGATACGTGGGGACCAGAGACTTGTGTCTATGATCGTCCTTTCGTAGGAGATCCAACCGAGCTTGGCGCATCGCCGCTCATAAACGCCGGTGGCGTTTTGGCGGGGCGTTGCGGATTTGTGAGGTGCAGGGTCATGGCTCGGTATCGTCAGTAATGTTGCATTGCCAATAAACCACATTTCTCAATAAGCGATTTCGGTTTGCAACGATGCGTCTCGCGATATAGATTTCAAAGAACTATCGGAGCGAAGCTTGGTTGAGACCGTAACAGCTTCTGTTTTTAATCGTTTCATGTCTACGGGGCGTTCAACTCCGATGCTGGCGACTTGCTCCGGAAGGGGTACGGACATCGATGTCGTTGTGAAGCTAAACGGCGCGATGGACTTTGGTGTAAGGGGAGCTGTATTCGAGCTCACAGCTTCAATGATGGCATCGCGGATGGGGATTGACTGCCCGAGACCGTTCATTGTTCGGTTTGAACCCGATTTCGTCAACGTCGTTGCCAACCAATACCCAGAGAAAAAACCAGTCTTGCAACGAAGTCTTGGGCTCAATTTCGGGACGGAGATGATGAAGGGGATCGTCATCTTTGGAGAGGCCATGAAGGTCACACTCGCATCTGTTTCCGACGCTCTCAAAATTTTTGTTTTTGACGGATTGACCCAGAACCCCGATCGGTCTGCGGCTAATCCCAATCTGTATGTTCGGGGAGACAAGCTGACAGTCATCGATCACGAATGCGCTTTCTCGTTCTTGACTGCGATTCTCAAGCCGTCTAAAGCTTGGACTGTAGGCCCATCAGACTTTATGGAACGCCACACGTTAAAATATTCTTTAAGGAGTGGAGATGTAGATTGGACAGAGTGTTGGAACGCGCTTCGTACTCTGGACGCATCCTTCTTTGAGGAGGTCCGGGACTCCATCCCAACAGAATGGAATGGTGCGGAAGACGTGAATGCGATTGAGGCACATGTGACCGCCGTAGTGTCGCACGCTGCGGAGTTCGAAGAAGAACTAAGAGGTAAGCTTCGATGATTTCATACGAATTCAGTATTCTCAGATATGTTCACGACCCGGTGACGCAAGAATTTGCGAATGTGGGCGTCGTCCTGCATGCGCCACAAGCTCGCTTCCTGCAAGCCCGACTGAATACAAATTACGGTCGAGTCTCCAAGATATTTGGCCATATCGACGGCAGTCGATATAGAGTCGCCCTTAGACATCTCCAGGCTCGGATAGATCAATACGCACTCCAAATGCCTCAATTGGATCTCTTTCAGGGAGACGTGCGTCTCGAAACGATGCTCAGCAAATTCCTTCCCGTAGACGACAGTTCACTTCGGTTCGAGAGAGGGGGGGCTGGCATTACCGATGATCCAACTAGAGCTTGCGAGAAAATTTTTACTCGCTATGTGGCTAGTAATGAAGCCAGTATGACTGAGGGGCGGGATCGCGAAGAAGTTTGGCGGACGTTCCGACGCCCTCTCGACCGCTTAGCAGTCTTAAGACACCTCGTCCCCAAGCTCATCGCAACCAGCGACTACGGATACGAGTTCGAACACGCTTGGAAAAATGGTCTTTGGAACCTATATGAACCAATCTCTTTCGATCTTCTGGATGAATTCTCCATCAGAGAGAAGGCGAATAAATGGCTCGGTCGCGCCACATGTCTCCAAGAAAGTAATGAAAAGTTCAAGCTGGTCATGCTCATCGGCGCGCCGCAGCGAGCTAACATGCGCGACGCCTTTATCCATGCCGAAAACATTCTGAATAAAATTCCGGTCAAGAAAGAGATCGTGCGCGAAGAGGAAGCCGAGGCCCTCGCGACGGAACTAAGCGCACAAATCCAGGAGCATGAGGCCTTATCTGCTTGAACAAAAAGCCCGAGACTTTCGCCTCGGGCTTGATCGTGTTCGGTGACATCACAGCTTATGAAGCGGCTTCTTCGGTTGTCGCGACCTTGGCCTGGGCAATGGTGTAGTTCGGGTCGCCGATTTTGAAGCGGGCGAAGCGGCGGACTGAGATGTTTTCGCCTAGCTTGGCGATCTTCGACGCGATGAGCTGGCCGATGGTGACCGCCTGGTCCTTGATGAAGGGCTGCTCGAGCAGGCAGAACTCCTCGTAGAACTTGGAGAGCTTGCCGGCCAGCATCTTCTCGACGATGGCTTCGGGCTTGCCGGAGGCGATGCCCTGGGCGCGGTAGATGTCCTTCTCGCGATCGAGGTCGGCTTCGGTGACTTCGTCCTTGGCAACGTAACGCGGGTCGACCGCGGCGATGTGCATGGCGACGTCTTTCAGGAGCTCCTGGAAGTCTTCGGTGCGGGCGACGAAGTCGGACTCGCAGTTGAGTTCGAGCAGGACGCCGATCTTGCCGCCGGCGTGGATGTAGGTGCCGACCGCGCCTTCGTTGGTCGTGCGGCTCGCCTTCTTGGCGGCTGATGCCATGCCGCGCTTGCGCAGCACGACGAAGGCGTTTTCCATGTCGCCCCTGGCTTCCTGGAGGGCCTTGAGGCAGTCGCCCATGGGGGCGCCGGACTTTTCGCGGAGTTCTTTGACTTGCTTGGCGTCGATCTTTACGGCTTCAGACATTTTTTTTCCTCTTGTTCATTCGTTCGACGAGTTCGTTGAGTTCTTTGCGGTAGGACGGTTCGTAGTTCGTTGTAGAACTTGCTAGCGTCATTGCTTCCATGGCCATCGCTTGCCGGCTTGCGGTGTTGCGGAGGTATCTCCATTGGACAAACAGCAGAACAATGATTGCCGTTACAGGAATACCGCCAGCAAAGAACATCTGCATGGATGTCACGGTTCGCTCCTCGCACAGCTATATGTCGCGCCTTCAGCGCTCGGACGCCTTATCCCCGTTTACCTAGGGCTTCGCCCCAGGCTGGTATAGGTCGCGCCTTTGGCGCTGGGTTCACTGGTGGTCAAACCCCTTGACGACGGCGGGCTTCTGTGCAAACCCACATCTCAAAATCGAGATGTGGGGCACCCGGTGACGGTCACGAAGCGGATCCCCTTCGGGGATGACAACAAGAAGAGCGCTTCGACAACGACAAAGCCGGAGTTACGCGGTGGCTTCGGCTGGGGTTTCGGCTTCGGCTTCCGCCTCGACTGCTGTCGGGGCCTTGCGGATGCCTCCGCCGAGGGCGGCGTTGAGGTCGATGGTTTCGTCTTCGTCCTCGGGTGTGTCCTCGGTGGATGCTTCGGCGATGCCGGCGGACTCGTGGATCTCGGACAGCGCGCCGTCTTCGTCCTCGCCGAGGAAGTGCGACTCGGTGGGCATGGGCTGGATGTCGGCGAGTTCGTTGGAGAATGCCTTGTCGGAGATCATGGCCGCGCCTTCGAACGCCGAATCGGCGATCTTGGTGGTGAAGAGGCGGATGGCGCGGAGAGCGTCGTCGTTGCCGGGGATCACGTAGTCGACAACCGTGGGATCGCAGTTGGTGTCGACGACCGCGACGACCGGGATGCCGAGCTTGCGGGCTTCGGCGACCGCGATGGCTTCGTTGTTGGAGTCGACGACGAAGAGCGCATCGGGGAGGCGGCGCATGGACTTGATGCCCGAGAGGTTGGTCGAAAGCGACTTGCGCTCGCGCTCCAGCTTGATGACTTCCTTCTTGGTGAGGAGCTCGTAACGGCCGTCTGTCGACATGTCGTCGAGCTCGGCGAGGCGCTTTACGGACTTCTGGACTGTGACCCAGTTGGTCAGCAGGCCGCCGAGCCAGCGGCTGTTGATGTAGGGCATGCCGGCGCGGGTGGCCTCTTCGGCGATGGCATCTTGAGCTTGACGTTTCGTTCCCACGAACAAGATGAGCTTGCCGGTGGAGGTCAGGTCGGTGACGAACTTCGAGGCCTCTTTGAACATCTTGAGGGTCTTCTGGAGGTCGATAATGTAAATGCCGTTGCGCTCGCCGAAGATGTATTCCTTCATCTTGGGGTTCCAACGCTTGGTTTGGTGGCCGAAGTGGACACCGGCTTCGAGCAGTTCCTTCATAGTGATGCTGGCCATGATTGGCTCCTGTTTATAGACCGCGCCGGAGGGCTCTGTTGGGCCAAGTTCCGCCGGTCTGGATTGATCCCTGGCAGTGAAGCTTCGGGAGATTTAGGTCCATGCCGCGGGGGTTGATTCCTGCGGGTGAGGCGAGTGGTTCTTGGTTGTGGGTTCTCGGTTGTCGGTAAGCGCGCGGAAGCACCCAGAACCGATAACCAAGAACCCATAACCGCAAGCGGATTACCGCTTGCTGAACTGGAAGCGAGCGCGGGCGCCCTTCTGGCCGTACTTCTTGCGTTCCTTGCCGCGGGAATCGCGGGTGACCATGCCGCCGGCCTTGAGCGTCTTGCGAAGCTCAACGTTGAAGAGCATGAGCGCGCGGGCGATGCCGAGCTTGACGGCGTCGGCCTGTCCCATCACGCCGCCACCCTTGACCGTGGTGAGGACGTCGAATGTTTCGTTGATGTCGGCGATGCCGAGCGGCTTTTTGGCCGCGGCGCGCTGCTGCTCGGTGACGAAGTATTCGTCGAACTGCTTGCCGTTGACGGTGAACTTGCCGGAGCCGGGGCGCAGGAAGACGCGGGCGATTGCGCTCTTGCGACGACCGGTTCCGTAGTATTGAATCAGATCTGCCATTTTTGAAATCCTCTGTAATACGCGGGGCGGAAGCCCCTGAGATTTGTGCCGCGTTAGCTGCTAGCTTTTAGCTTCTAGCTAACAGCTAGAGGCTAAGAGCTAGAGGCTGTTCTTTAGGCTGCCGGCTTCTTCTTGTGCAGTTCCAGCGGCATGCCGGTGCGGTGCATTTCGAGGGCGACGGGCTGCTGGGCGTGGTGCGGATGGTCGGCACCCTTGTAGACCTTGAGCTTGGTCGCCATCTGGCGGCCCATCTTGGACTTCGGCAACATGCCCTTGATGGCCTCTTCGAGAATCTTTTCGGGGCGGCGGACCAGCAACTTGCTGTACTCCTCTTCGCGCAGGCCGCCGGGGAAGCCGGTGTAGCGGCGATAGAGCTTGCTGCCGGCCTTCATGCCGGTGACGGTGATCTTCTCGGCATTGACGACGACGACGTGGTCGCCCATATCGATATATGGCGTGTACAGAGGGTTGGTCTTGCCGGCGAGGACGCTGGCGGCGTGCGAGGCGAGACGGCCGAGCGTTTGTCCAGTGGCGTCGATGACGTACCACTTGCGCTGGATGTTCTTGCCGCTGGGGATGGTGGTGGTTTGATTCAGGTTCAACGGAGTTACTCCTTACATCTGCCGTCTTCGTGAAGCGGGACCCGGCTTGGTGCTCGAAGACTTTGTGGGCATAGGTTGTGCCGGACCAGACACGCGCAGACGAAAAGCAAGCGCGGGAGGGCCGGAGTTGCGGGCTTGACACGGTAATGCGGCGCACAAAGCCAGTGCTACAGGGCTGGGGAGTGGGTGCTTTCGTCTGCGGGATTGCTTCCCCTGCGTACGGGTGGACTCACCACAGTGTTCTGCCCGCCATGAACCGTAGAGGAAAACATACGGACAGGCAGACGCAGAACTGCGCGAGTGTTTAGAATACCCAAGATTTGGGGGTGGAGTCAATAATTTTGGCGCGGTTTGGGGTGGATTGCGGGATTATAGAGCGATGAGAACACTTTCAACTCTTTCCCAATGCCTGCTTCTCGCTGCGGCCTGCCTGAGTGCCGGTCCGGTGGCGGCACAACGCACGCAGGCCGACCTATCGGCACGCATCATGAGCAAGCCGCTCTATCTGCGGGGCTTCTGGACGGACGACAAGTTGCAGTTCGATGCCGACGGCCATCCGAAGAAGACCTATCAGACGGGTTCGTTCGCCGTCTCGGGGTTCGACGCGGAGAAAGTAAGCCTCGCGGGCAATAAGCTCAAGATCGATGGCGAGCGGTTCGGACTGGAATTTACTCCTGAGGGAGAGGCGCAAAGGTACCCGATCCCCGAATCGTCCAAACGGGACGCTCCGAAGGAGCAGGTCCATATTGAAATCGAAGGCGTGAAGGGAGGAGAATTCGGTAGAGCTCTCGATGCGATCTTTGCGAACGACCTTGCGGAGTTGACGCCATCTTTGCCGCCGTATTGGCAGCGTTTTGCTGCCAGTCACTTTCGACCTCCGCCGGCCGTTGTGATCGTGCAGCATGACCTTGTGAAGATGAAGCCTAACGTTGCGGTTCAGCCAATGGGGGCGCCAAGAGATTCTGAAAGCAGGCCGATGCACGTCGGCGCCGGCGTCACGCCACCCAAGGTGGTGTACTCCGTTAACCCGGATTTCACCACAGCCGCACGGCACCTGAAGATGGGCGGCATGACCGAAGTGTATCTTTGGGTGGGGGCAGATGGCACGCCCTCACATCTGGCGATCGTGCGGGCGGTGGGGTTAGGCCTCGATGAAGAGGCCATCGCGGCGGTTTCTAAATATAAGTTTGCGCCGGCGATGCTGAATGGGAAGCCTGTCAAAGTGGATATTAATATGGATGTGACGTTTCAGATTTTTTAGCTGTGGGAGACCGTTAGAAAATCCGGAAGTTGACGTCCATGTAGATCGGCATCGAGACCGGGATTCCGCCACAGGTTGCGGGGGCGAAGCGATACTGGCTGACGGCTTCGCCGGCATTGGCGTCCAGGCCCATGCCGGCGCCGCGAATGATCCAGATGTTCTGAGGAACACCGTTCGCACCCACGTCCAGACTGATCTGGATGTCTGCGTTGAATTTCGCCTGGCGCGCCTTGTCGGAGAATTTAGGGTCGACCTGGGAAATGACGCGTGGGGGTTTTATACCCTTGGGTGCCTTCCTGGTGTCCGCGAGGCATGCGGCTACATCCTTGGCCGCGCAGTCGCACGGCTCGGCCCTCAACTGCGCCGGGGTTGGCTCCTCACAGCATTTGTCGGTCGCTTTGAGTTGGAAGACGGGCCGAAAATGTTTCGAAAACGCTGCACTAGCCGCGTCGCGGCCGACGTAAAACAGCAGGCCAGGCAGGCGGGGGAAGACGGCGTTCAGGTCCGCGCCTCGCAGGTCCAACTGGATCGCCATATCGGTTTGGTCGGAGAGACCGGTGTGACCGGCGGCGTCGCGCAGGAAGATTTGGGTATATCCCTTTATCTCGACACCGCTACCCTTCACCTTCACGGATTTTGCGGTGAATATGGCCATGCTGTGGACTGTGGGAGCGTCCATGACCAGGGTATCGGTGGCGGCGTCCCAATGGCCGCGGACGTGGGGGTCCATGCTGAAGCTGCGCAGGTAGAGTTGGTGCTTGACGACGGCGTCGTGGAAGGTGCGGGCGGCGTCCTGCGCAGTCGCGGTGAGGGCGAGGAGGCAGCAGGCGAGGGTGATGGCCGGGGGCCGCGTGGTCATGGGAACAAAAGTATCACCTGGGCGGGGAGATTTGTGGCGTGGGCTTCGTCGAATTGCGCTGCTGTTGGCGATCGGTGGGGTGATGGGCAGGGTGACGGGGGCGCCGCAGGCTTCTTCCCCAACGCCGATCGTGAGGGTCCGCGGGGTGAGGAAGGCGGGTTTTATTCAGCTTAGAGCACAGAGGTTTTGAGCGTAGAGGAAAGGCGGCTTTTGTTGAGTTTTGAGTGGTGAGTTTTGAGTTCTGAGTGAGGGCGAGGCTAATGTGTGAGCTGCTGGGTGGTGGGTTGCTGGCCCAGTT
>DASRLB010000229.1:0-13405 GCA_035648695.1 Acidobacteriaceae bacterium
GAAGAAACCGCCGAAGCCTTCCACATGAGCGGCCTCGACAGCGGCAAAAAACACGCCCACGAACATACCCTCAACGAAGCACAGACTGAAGCCCTCGACACCATCGTCGCTGCGATGACTAAGGGCGGCTTCCGCCCACTCCTGCTCTACGGCGTCACGGGCTCGGGCAAAACCAGCGTCTACTTCGCCGCTATGAAGCGGGCTCTCGACGCGGGAAAGTCTTCCCTGCTCCTCGTCCCGGAGATCGGCCTCACCCCGGCGATGGCCGCGCAAATGGTCGCCGCATTCGGCAGCGACGTCGCCTTGCTGCACTCGCAACTCACGCCGGACGAGCGCGCCGAGCAGTGGCACCGCATCCGCCGCGGCGAGGCCCGCATCGTCGTCGGCACGCGCTCGGCAGTCTTCGCGCCCGTCCCCGACCTCGGCCTCATTCTCGTCGACGAGGAGCACGACGGCAGCTACAAGCAGGAAGAAACCCCGCGCTACCACGCTCGCGACACGGCCGTGATGCGCGCCAAGCTGCTCGGCTGCACCGTCATCCTCGGCTCGGCAACGCCGTCGCTCGAAAGCTGGTCGAATGCCGACCGCGGCCGCTATCAGCGGGTCGAAATGCTCGAGCGCGTCGAATCCCGCCCGCTGCCCATCGTCGAAATGATCGACATGCGCCAGGAGTTCCGCGAGACCGGGCAGGAGCAATTATTCGCGCGCCAACTGATCGAAGAAACACAGGCCACGCTCGACCGCGGCGAGCAGGTCATCATCCTGATCAACCGCCGGGGCTACAGCTTCGTCGTCATGTGCCGCAGTTGCGGCGAAAAGATCCAGTGCGAAAACTGCGCGATTTCGCTGACGTACCACAAGCCCGGCGGCGCGGAAGACCTCACCGGCGAGGCCCGCGTCGGGCAGCGCCTCGAATGCCACTACTGCGGCTTCCGCCGTGGCGTCCCCTCGAAATGTCCGCAATGCCAAAGCGAGCACCTGTACTACATGGGCGCGGGCTCGCAGCAGGGCGAGGAGCGCCTGCAGGAACTCTTTCCCGGCGCGCGCATCGGCCGCATGGACCGCGACATCGTCCGCACCCGCGGCGACATGGAGCGCCTGCTGTCGCGCCTGCACTCGGGCGAGATCAACCTGCTCGTCGGCACGCAGATGATCGCCAAGGGCCACGACATCCACGGCGTCACGCTGGTCGGCGTGGTCGGCGCGGACTTCGCGCTGGGGCTACCGGACTTCCGCGCCGCCGAGCGCGTCTTCCAGCTACTCACACAGGTCAGCGGACGCGCCGGTCGCGGCGAGCTTCCCGGCAGAGTGCTCGTCCAGACGTATCAGCCTGACCACTACGTCAACAAGTTCGCCCAGACGCACGACTACACCGGCTTTGCCGCGAAGGAAATGTACATGCGCCGGGGAATGCGGTATCCGCCGTTCGCGGTGCTCGCGAATGTCATCGTGCAGGGCGAAAAACTGGAAGAAGTCCTCGCCTGGTCAGCCGGGCTGGGCAAGTGGTTCGAGCGAGCGGCGCTGAAGAACGTCCGCGTCCTCGGCCCGGCGGCGGCGCCGATCTCGCGGCTCAAGAGGATTTATCGCTACCATTTCATCCTGAAGGCAGAGCGCCGCGACGCGCTGGGCGCAGCCCTGCGCGCGCTGCTGGCAGCGGCAGAAATGCAGGCGGTTCCGCGCAGGAACCTGGTCGTGGATGTGGACGCCGTCCACCTGATGTAGCTCGTCCCAAAATGGCACCGGAATCCGCGGCGGGCGCGGCGGGCGCGCCCGCCCACGATGGATTGCGGAGCAATAGCTGCTAGGTAAGCAGGTGGAGTTCTTTGCCCGGCTTGAAGCGGACCGCCTTGCCGGGAGCAATGCTTACCTCAGCACCGGTACGCGGGTTGCGGCCTACGCCGGTCTTGCGCGGCTTCACATTGAAGACGCCGAAGCCGCGGAGTTCGATGCGATCGCTTGCGCCGAGCGCGTTCTTCATGGCTTCAAAGATCGCGTCGACAGCCGATTCTGCCTTGATGCGAGGTAGGCCGGTGCGTTCTACTACACGATGGATTAGGTCTTGCTTGATCAATGGGGGTCGCCTTCCTATATTCCGCTGAGCCCGACGAGCCGGCGGTCCGATTTACGCCCGTACCGAGATGGTAGAAAGCGGGCTATGTATTGTCAATGGCACGGTTTGCGATAGGCTGCTGATAAGCACCGAAAAATGTGGCGCCCCTGGCGTTACACAGCCCCAATCAGCGGCACACAGATGAGGAGAAGCATGGCGATCAAAAGCGACAGATGGATTCGGCAGCAAGCGGTGGAAAATAACATGATTGCACCTTTCAGCGAGAAGCAGGTGAAGGATGGCTGCATTTCCTACGGCCTTTCGAGCTATGGGTACGATTTGCGCGTCTCCGACGAGTTCAAAATTTTTACCAACGTCAACAGCGCGATCATCGACCCGAAGGCCTTCGACGAGCGCTCGTTTGTGAGCGTGCAGGCGTCCAGCGTTATCATCCCGCCGAACTCTTTTGCGCTGGCGCGGTCTGTGGAATACTTTAAAATTCCCCGCGACGTGCTCACCATCTGCGTCGGCAAAAGCACCTACGCGCGCTGCGGCATCATCGTCAACGTCACGCCCTTCGAACCCGAATGGGAAGGTTTTGTGACCCTCGAAATTTCCAACACCACTCCGCTGCCAGCACGCATCTACGCCAATGAAGGTTTGTGCCAGATCCTTTTCTTCCAGAGCGACGAAATGTGCGAAGTCAGTTATGCGGACCGCAAGGGAAAATATCAGCACCAGCAGGGCATCGTGCTCCCGAAGCTCTGAGGCGAGGCGGCCATGAACAATCCGCAGCGGGCGAACGTCGGCGTGGTCGCACTCGACCCGTTGCGCCTTGCCGGCCTGCAATCGATCCTCGAGAGTTGCCCCGGAATCGCATCGCGCGCCGTGCGGTTCGAAGAGGCAATCGCGGCGGAAGACCTGGCCATCGTTTTGCTGGACAGCGCCTGCGTCGGCAACCTTCCCGAAGCCCTGATGCGTTTTCGGCGCGAGCGCCAGGCGGCCAGAGTCATCGTGCTTGGAAGCGGCCTGGGTCCCAACCAGGTGCAGGCCGTCATCGCCGCCGGCGCCAAGGGATACCTCTCCAGCGCGGCCGATGAAGACGAAATCCGCAACGCCATGCGCGTCGTGCTCGAAGGCTCGGTGTGGGCGGAGCCTCAGGTGATGGCGCGGTTGATCGAAGCCGGAGGCGTAACATCGCCGCCGGGCGAGGCCACGTTCGCGGACCGCATGACGCACCGCGAGCGTGAGGTCCTGCGCCTGCTGATGGATGGTCAAACCAACCGCCAGATCGCCGACACGCTGGGAATCGAGCCGGTCACCGTCAAGGCGCACCTCGGCCGAATGCTGCGCAAGGCGCGCGTCAAGAACCGCATCGAATTGACCGTCAGGGCAATGGCCGACGCCCCAAACTCCATGGATCCCGCTCATAATAAAGTCGGAACTCCCTTCCGCAATAATAATCGCACAACGACGTAAGTACCCAAAGGTATACATCCTTCCGTACTCTTGTGGGTAACGCCCCGGTAACGGACACTCAAGTCTGTAGCAAATAAAACCTGGGAGAAATGGGGTTGCGACACCTGCCGCGGAAACGTGGCGGATGTTCGCAGCCCCCAATTTTTTGCCGCCGCGCACTATCGCGCATTTCGCTTGCATTTAGCTCAACATGCAACCTACGGGTGAAGCCCTCCATCAGAGGTAAGGGGGCGGCGAACTGCGGCCGAGTTGATTGCAACCTCCGAACCTAAGCTTTGAAAGGCGAACGACGATGAAGATATTTACAGGTGTACTTTGTGCTTTGGCGATATCCGCTACGGTAATTCCGGCTCATGCAGTAGATAAAGCAACGCTCGACGGTCGGCTTGAGGACGCAGCCACTGTCCTGAGCGAAGTGATGGCGACGCCGGACAAGGGAATCCCTCAATCGATCCTGGCAGGTGCTTCCTGCGTGGTGGTGATTCCGCATTACAAGAAAGGCGCCTTCATCATCGGCGCGCAGTACGGCAAGGGTGTCGCGACATGCCGCACGCATAACGGAAAATGGAGCGCGCCGGTGTTCGTTCGCCTCGAAGGCGGCAGCTTCGGCTGGCAGATCGGCGGGCAGTCCACCGACCTCATTCTGGTCGCGATGAACGAGCATGGCCTGCAGCACATGCTGGGCAGCAAGTTCAAGCTGGGTGCCGATGCGGCGGCTTCCGCGGGCCCGGTGGGCCGCAATGCGCAGGCTTCCACAGATGCGTCGATGCATGCGGAGTTCCTCACCTACTCTCGCAGCCGCGGCCTGTTCGCCGGACTCGACCTCGACGGCACAGTGCTTTCGCAGGATGGGGACGACATGCGCGACTTCTACGGGGCCAACATTCCGTACCAAAACGTCCTCAAGGGCGAAGTTCCGACCCCGCAGGATGCTCGTCCGTTTGTGCGTACCGTGGCACGTTATTTTGTATCGTCACGCGCCGCGCAGTAAGGCCTACCCTGTTGAACGGGCCGCCTCCGGGCGGCCCGCTCCCTTTGCAACTCGCAGGTGAAAACTGGCAACTGGCAACTGGCAAACTCGTAGCTGATTCCAAACCCCCTGCCTCCCGGTACACTTGAACCTTGGACCAGTCGCCAAAAGAGGTTCGCAAGCCAAAGGCCGCACGCCGGGAGTCACTGGAGTACGCCGCCGTGCGCTCAATGGTGGCGCTGCTCGGCCTTCTGCCGCGGTCCGCTGCTCGAGGTGTCGGCGCGGGCATCGGCGCAACCGCCTTCCGGTTGCTGTCGCGCCTGCGCAAGACGGGCCTGCGCAATCTCGAACTCGCGTATCCACAGAAGACCCGCGCGGAGCGCCTGAAAATTCTTCGCGACGAATACCGCTCCCTCGGCTGGCAAATGGCGGAGTTCTGCCAAATGTCGAAGTACACACCCGAATCCGCCACAAAATTCATTCGTTACGAAGGCCTGGACAACTACCTCGCAGCCCGCGCCAGGGGTAACGGCGTCCTCGTTGTCACCGGCCACCTCGGCGCGTGGGAGCTTTCGAGCTTCTACCACTCGCTGATGGGCTACCCCATGTCGCTCGTCATCCGCCGCCTCGACAACCCCCGCGTCGATGCGCTGGTCAACACCATCCGCACCCGCCACGGCAACCGCGTCATCCACAAGGACGACTTCGCGCGCGGCCTCATCACCGCCATGCACGCCGGCGAGACAGTCGGCATCTTGATGGACACCAACATGACGCCGCCGCAGGGCGTCTTCGTCCCCTTCTTCGGCATCGAAGCCTGCACCGCTTCCGGCCTGGCGCGCGTCGCCCTGCGCTCCGGCGCGGCGGTGCTGCCGGGTTTTCTGTTGTGGGAAGAATCGGAGCAGAAGTACGTCCTGCATTTCGGCGAAGAGCTCGAACTGATCCGCACCGGCAACGCGGCCGACGACATCGTCGCCAACACGGCCTTGTTTACAGCGGCCATCGAGTCGACCATTCGACGTTATCCCGGCCAGTGGCTGTGGCTGCACCGCCGCTGGAAGACCCGCCCCGAAGGTGAAGGTAAGCTCTACACATGACCACAGCAGAGATCGCCGAACTCGTCGCCGCCCAACCCGGCCCCCACGCTGAACGCGACATTCAGCGCGTCTCTGCCTTCGCCCGCGCCACCGAGAACACCCTCGTCTTCGCTCAGGACGCCGTAGCCGTCACCACCGCGCTCGCATCGGCCGCCGGTCTCGTCCTCGCCCCACTCGCCACGCCCAGCGACAATTCCCGCATCCTCCGCGTCCGCAATCCAAAGTACGCCTTCGCCCTCTGCGCCCGCGCACTCGCACGGCAACCGGACGGCCCGCTCATCCACCCATCCGCTGTCATAGACCCCACGGCCACCATCGGCGCAGGGACCCGCATCGGCCCGGGCGCAGTCGTCGAGGCCGGTGCTGTGATCGGAGCAGACTGCATCATCGGCAGCCGCGTCACCCTCTGCGCTGGCGCGCAACTCGGCGACCGCGTCATCGTGCAGTCCGGCGCGGTCATCGGCTCAACCGGCTTCGGCTACGTCCGCAACCCCGAAACCGGCGAGCACATCCTCTTCCCCCAGCAAGGCGCCTGCATCATCGAGGACGACGTAGAGATCGGCGCCAACACCACCATCGACCGCGGCGCTCTCGGCGAAACCCGCATCGGTCGCGGCACAAAAATCGACAACCAGGTCCACATCGCCCACAACTGCGTCATCGGCAAGAACGTCATCATCGCCGCACAGGTCGGCATCTCCGGCTCGTGCGTGATCGAGGACGGCGCAGTGATCGCCGGCCAGGTCGGCCTCGGCGACCACGTCACCATCGGGAAGGGCGTGATCCTCGGCGGCTCGGCGGGCGTCTTCCCGCACAAGCACGTCGAAGGCCCCGGCCAAATGTTCATGGGCATCCCGGCCGAGCCGCTGAAGCACTATCTGAAAACCATCGCCAAAGTCCGCCGCCTAAAGTAATGCGTGGCGAAACTTGGCGTTAAACTTCGCGAACTTTGCGTCAAAGCTTTTGCCCTTCGGAGCGCCCCATGCCCATCGTCGTCGTAGGCGGACACACCCGCAACATCGGCAAGACGAGCGTCGTCGCCGGCCTGATCGCCGCCCTGCCCGACCGCCGTTGGACGGCGATCAAGATCACGCAGTTCGGCCACAACGTCTGTTCCGCCAACGGCGAGCCCTGCGACTGCGAAACCGCCGACCACACCATCGCCATCAGCGAAGAGCGCAGCCGCACCAGCGGCACCGACACCGCCCGCTACCTCGCCGCAGGTGCCTCGCACTCCTTCTGGGTCCGCACCCGTCAAGGCCAGCTCGCCGAAGCCATGCCCCGCCTCCGCACTCTCATCGCCGACGCCGAAAACGTCATCGTCGAATCCAACAGCATCCTCCGCTTCCTGCGCCCGGACATTTTCATCAGCGTCCTCGACCCCTCGGTCGCCGATTTCAAGCCGTCCGCGCTCCGCTACCTCGACCGCGCCGACGCCGTCGTCATGCCCGCAGACACCAACGGAACCGCATGGGTAGGTGTCGCCCCAAGCCTCATCGCCCACGCACAAAAATTCACCATGACACCAGAGAATTTTTGCAGCACAGACCTATCCGCGTTCGTCGCCAACTGCCTCCGCGAAATCGAAGCCACGTCTCAACTCGCGACTCGAAACTCGTAACTCGCAACTGAAAAATAACCCCCGACGACGACCCTAAACGGCAGCCAACTCCTCAACCTGCGTCTTCCCCGCGAGCCGCATCACCAACCGCTCCAGCACCAGCCGCTTATCCGGAGGGCTTGACCGCAGCTCCACATCCGCCTTCGCGATTAGCCGCAGCCCGCGCGTCAGTTCGCCGCGGTCGCGATACCGCCGCGCCTGCGCGATCAGCGCATCCGCCGCGAACGGCGCGACACGGAACCCGGGCCATAAAACCTGCCACATCGCGCGCTGGTCCTTCACCTGCTTCTCATTCAACACCAGCATCTGGCGAAAGGTTTTCGCGAGCATAAAAATATGCCCAATCGCCGCTTCGTCCCCACCCTCGGAAGCATTGAGCAGGCCATGCAACAGCGCCAACGCTCGCGGCGCGTCTTTGAGGCTAATGGCATCGGTGAGTTCATATAGACTCCGCTGCTTCGCCGCCGACACCATCGTCTCCACGTCGACCACCTCCACCCGCGCCGCCCCCTGCGCGCTCGCATACAGCAGCAGCTTTTCCAGCTCGCTCTTGATGGTCAGCATGTCTGCGCCCAGCGCATCGACAAGCTCCCGCGCCGCGTCGTCGGTAAACGGAGTGCCGCCACGCAGCGCCTCGGCGAGCACCCACTCCACCGCATCATCTTCCGCCACATGCTGCAACTCGACAACGCCGCAGACATCACCCAGCGTCTCGCGGATCCGCTCGGCGCGCTCCTTGTCCTGCATGTCCATCCGCCGCACATCGCTCGGCAGTGAAACATGGTCGGCCACAAAAACTACCAGCGCCTGCGGGTTCGGCCGCCGAAAGTAATCGTCGATCGCGGCAAACTCATCCTTCTTCTGCCCGCGCCCATACAGCGTTTTCACGTTGCGTAGGAACAAAACCTGGAACGGCGCCATCAGCGACGGCGTCTGCGCAAGGTCCAGCGCCTCGAAAATCGACGTGTCGCCGAGATCGATATCGTGCAGACAAAAATCCCGGCAGTCGCTCGGCAGCAACGCCTCCAGCACGCCGCGTCGGCACATCTCGAACAGGAAAGCCTCATCGCCCAGCAGCACATACCCCGCCCGCCGCGACTCGCCCTTCACCTCGGCAAGAAAGCGCTCGACCGCCGCGAAACTCCGCAAAGTTTTTGCCATCAAAAAGACTCCAGCATGTCGCTCACCACGGCCTGCGCAAAGTCGCGCGACATACGCCGCACCGCCGCTCCATCTTCCTGGATGAACCCGCTCAAATCCTGCGTCGACTGATACTGCTCGCGCCAAGCGAACGCATCGTTGCGGTATAGCACCTTGCCATCATGCGCCGTCAACACTACCTGCGCCGTCACGGTCACGAGATAGCTCGAGGTCTGCCCGCTCGACGGATCGTACGTCAGCGGCGCAATCGTCTGGCTCACAATCGTGCCGCGCAGAATCGCATCCGCATCGGCGCCGGCGGACGTGCCATCGCCACTCGCCGTCAGCACGCGATACTTCGTGCGGGTGTTCAACTCGCGCACCACCGCCTCGGTAAAAACCGTCTCCGTGCGATACGCCTGCACCTTCGATTGAAAGATCGGCACGGCCAGCGTCCGCACGTTCGCGGGCACATGCGTCGCCGCGCCGACCGCGTGATATCCGCAGCCACCAAGCAACAGCATCGGCAGCAACGCGAGTGCGCCGAGCTTCCTCACTGCTTCTCCTCTGCGTGCGGCGTGGCGGGCGCAGGAGTTTCAGAGATCGCGACATAATACAAATCTCTCGCCACCTTGAAATCCGCCTGCTTCCCGCTCCACGGCATCGTCTTCCAGTCCGCTGTTACGGGCGCAATCAGCGTCCAGTGCAGTGGATCGCCCACCTTGATCGGCATCGCAAAGCCAACCTCCGCCGCCTTCCAACGATATGCCACCGTACCCGCGTCGAACTTCAACTCCAGCACAGGCAGGTCCGCGTGACGCAGATACTCATTGAAGAACGGCGTCAGGTTCATCCCCGTCCGCACATTCCACCACGCGACAACATCTTCCGTCATAATCTGCTGATACTTGAAGTGCTGAAAGAAATCATGAATGTCGGCGAACCATTTCTTATCGTCGTCGATCACGCTGCGCAGTGTATTCAACATCAGCGCGCCTTTGAAGTACATGTCCTGCGGCGGCTCCGCATTCGTTCCACGCTCCGGGATAATCGGCCGCTGGTTCTTCGCATGTTTCGCCAGCCCAGTGCCGTACAGAAGCGAGTCCGCACGTCCCCAGCGATACTCCACATACAGCATCTCCAGATACGTCGTCCACCCCTCGTGTATCCACATGTCGGAGCGATCGGCGGCCGTGATCGCATTGCCGAACCACTCGTGCCCGCTCTCGTGAATGATGATGAAATCGAACCACAGCGAAATCCCCACGCCCGTCCAATCGCGGTGCAGATAGCCATTGTCGAACTTGTTGCCATAGGCCACCGCGCTCTGGTGCTCCATGCCCGCATACGGCACTTCGATCAGCTTGTAGCCATCCTTGTCGAACGGATACTCGCCGAAATAATGCTCATACGCATCGAGCATCCCCGGCACCTGCTGAAACTGCTTCTTCGCTTTATCGAGGTCCTCCGGCAGCGCGTAATAATCCAGCGTGGTCTTTCCGTGCCTGCCTGAAAAATGTTGGTAGTCGCCAATATTCAATGCCACATCGTAGTTGTTGATGCCGTAATGCACGCGCCAGTCCCAGCGCGTGTATCCATCGCCGAGATTGTGCTTGCCCTCGAACCTGCCGTTCGAAACATCCATCAAACCGTTGGGCACGGCGACGGAAATCTCCATCCCTCCCTGCGGCTCATCGCGCCACTGGTCTTTATTCGGCCACCAGACGCTCGCTCCCTCTTCCTCGCACGCGGTCGTAATCCACGGCTTGCCCTCCGCATCTTTGTTGAAGGTGAAGCAGCCAAACCGGCCCTGCTCGACGGGCTTGCCCGAGTAGGCAAACACCACCTCGTACACATGCCCTTGGCGCAGCGTGCGCGGAAAATCCACCCACACCGTGCGCTCTTCGCGGGTGTATTGCAGCGTCTGGCCGTTCAGCTTGATGCTGTCGACCGCAAGCTGCGGCGTCAGGTCCAACTGAATGCGCTTGCCGTCCTGCAACATGCGAAAGCGGACCAGGTTCGTCCCTCCGATCGACTTCGCCTCGGGGTCGACGCGAATGTTCAGGTGGTAGAACAGCAAATCGTTGTTGGCGCGAAACGGCCCATACGCGCCGCGCAGCAGATCGTCCTTGGTCGGCTCCGCATGAAGCGGAACGGTCTTGCCCGATCCCGGTGTGTCCGCCACCGGCGCCTTTTTCGTTGCACTCTGCGCCGAGGCCGCAACGCCCAACGCCAACCCCAGACAAACCGCGCTTACCATCGAACGCTTCAACATGCATTTAGCCTACCTGACGGCCAACAAAAAGGCAGCCACAGGGGCTGCCTTTTTCACTACACTCTATTCTCTACACTCTACCCACTGCTTTTACGCCTGTGCAGCGTGGCCTTCGTTGAAGCCGGCCTTGCGGCCCGTGTCCGGCTTCAGCACCTTCTGCGTATCGTCAGGGCCTGAATCCGCGGCCGCCAGCGCCGACTTCAGCGGCGGCAGCTCCTTGTTCTCGATGATCATCTTGATCTCCGCGGCATCCAGCGTCTCGCGCTCCAACAGCGCCGCCGACATACGATGCATGATGTCGTGGTTGCTGTCCAGAATCGAGTACGCCGACTTGTAACCCGCGTCGACGAAGATGCGGACCTCTTCGTCGATCTGCTTGGCGGTGTCGTCGGAGAAGTCGCGCGCCTGGCCGATTTCGCGGCCCAGAAACACTTCCTGCTCCTTCTTGCCAAACGTCATCGGCCCAAGGTTCGACATGCCATACTCGCACACCATCGCCCGGGCCAGCGCCGTGGAGCGCTGAATATCGTTGCCCGCGCCGGTCGTCATCTGCTTCAGGAAAATCTCTTCCGCGCAGCGCCCGCCCATGAAAACGGCAAGCTGCGTTTCGAGATAGTCCCGCGTAACGGTGTGCTTGTCTTCGGTCGGGAGATGCATCGTCACGCCCAGCGCCATGCCGCGCGGAATGATGGTCACCTTGTGCAGAGGATCGGAATGCTCGCGCATCGCGGCAACCAGCACATGGCCGGCCTCGTGATACGCGGTGACCCGCTTTTCTTCGTCGGACAGGAGCATCGACTTCCGCTCCGCGCCCATCAGCACCTTGTCCTTGGCGGTCTCGAAGTCGAACATGTGGACGGCCTTGCGATTGAACCGCGCCGCTGTCAAAGCCGCTTCATTCACCATGTTCGCAAGATCGGCGCCCGAGAAGCCCGGTGTCCCACGAGCCAGAACGTTCAAGTTCACGTCGTCGGACATGGGGACCTTCTTCGAGTGGACCCGAAGCACTTCCTCGCGCCCGCGAATGTCGGGACGGTCCACAATCACGCGGCGATCGAAACGGCCGGGACGCAGCAGCGCCGGATCAAGCACGTCGGGACGGTTGGTCGCAGCGATCAGGATCACGCCGTCATTGGCTTCAAACCCATCCATCTCGACCAGCAACTGGTTCAGCGTCTGCTCGCGTTCGTCGTGTCCGCCGCCGAGGCCCGCACCGCGGTGCCGTCCCACAGCGTCGATTTCGTCGATGAAGATGATGCAAGGCGCATTCTTCTTGCCCTGCTCAAACAAATCGCGAACGCGCGAAGCGCCGACGCCGACAAACATCTCCACAAAGTCCGAACCGGAGATCGAAAAGAACGGAACATTTGCCTCACCCGCAACCGCGCGTGCCAGCAAAGTCTTGCCCGTTCCCGGAGGTCCGACCATCAGCACGCCCTTGGGAATGCGTCCGCCCAGCCGTTGAAACTTCTGCGCCTCGCGCAAAAATTCGATGATCTCCTTCAACTCTTCTTTCGCCTCATCCACACCGGCGACGTCTTTGAAGGTAATTTTCTTCTGCTGCATGCTCAGCAGGCGCGCGCGGTTTTTGCCAAAGCTCATCGCCTTGTTTCCGCCACTCTGCATCTGCCGCATCATGAACATAAACAGCCCCACGATCAGCAGGATCGGCAGGAACTGCAACAGCGCGCTCATCCACAAGCCGTTCTGCGTGTCCTTGATGGTCACGTTGACGCCGTGCGAGTTCATCGCATTGTAGAAGTCCGGATAATTCGCCGGAATCGTCGTGTGGAACTTGTCCTTGCCGTCCTTGGATTCACCCGTAACATCAGTCCCGTTGATCGTGACCTTGCCGACCTTGCCTTGCGCGGCATCGTTCATGACTTCCGTCATGGTCTGGGGCTTGTCGTTGCTGGGCTCGAAGTTCTTGGAGAAGTATCTCCACGCCATGATCATGCAGCCGACCATGAGAACCCAAATCAAAACCTGTTTAACTGTCGAATTCAATCCGCTTCCTCGTTTCCCCAAACCCAGGACGCCAATAGCGCGTGGCCCCTTACTCGCGTCCCACAAAAAACATCTCGCTCATCCATTAGACGCCGCAGCACCCCCCTTTGGGTGCAATTTCGCGGACGTCAAAACGACGCGATCGAGAAAGTATCTCAAAGTTTATTCTACTCTCGCGTCCACAATTTTCGACACAAGTTCGTACCATCTACTAGTACGTTCAACCCGTTACCGAAGTTCAGACAGCCCTCCAGAATCTCAACTCCCTCGCTGACCGCTCCGCCCGCAGCCCTCCGCGCAGCTCCAGCCGGCTTCCCACCCTGCCCGTCACGCCCTCGAAACCGCCAAATCCGCCCAGCGCCAGCAGCTTTGCCGTCTCCTCAAACGACAGCCGAAACCCCACGCTCCGCGCCGCCGCCCGCACCACCCGCCGCCGCATCGCCGCGCTCAATCCCTTCAGCCGCTCCAACTCCAGCGCGACCGCCGCCTCTCCGGCAGCCGTCCCCACGGCCCGGCCTCCTCCTCTTACGGGCTTTCCGGGCAACAAGAGGTGCGGCAGCAGCCGACCCACTTCAGCTTCCCAATGCGCCCGCTCATCGCGAGCGAGTTTGGCCACATTCGCCAGCATCTCGTCCACCGCCGGATTAAAGCTCCGCAGCATAGGCATCAGCTCATGCCGCACCCGGTTCCGGGTCAGCGACACATCGGCATTCGACGCATCCGACCTCCAATCCTGCCCCCTCGCCCGCAAATACGCCTCCACCTC
>DASRLB010000230.1:0-2337 GCA_035648695.1 Acidobacteriaceae bacterium
AGCTACAACGGCACGCTCGACGACGCGGCCTACGTCGCGCTGCTCATCCAGATGGCCGACGACTTCCGCGCCGGCAACATCCCGCACCCCAAACGCTCCGTCCTCTTCTGCGCCTTCACCGGCGAAGAGAAAGGCCTGCTCGGCTCAAACTGGCTCGTCGAACACCCGACCGTCCCCAAAGAATCCCTCGTCGCCGACATCAACCTCGACCAGCTCCGCCCACTCTTCCCGCTCAAGATCCTCACCGCCCTCGCAGTCGACGACACGACCCTCGGCCAGACCGCGCGCGAAGTCGCCAAGCCGATGGGCATCGACATCCGCGAAGACCGCGAGCCCGAGCGCGGCCTGCTCCGCCGCGCCGACCACTATCCGTTCCTGCGCGCCGGCGTCCCGGCCATCGGCTTCATCTTCGGATACGACCCCAACACCGACGCCGAAAAGCGCTACCGCGAGTGGTACCAGGTCCGCTACCACCGACCCCAGGACGACCTCACCCAGCCCGTCGACTTCGACGCCGCCGCAAAATTCAACCAGTTCTTTTACAAGCTCGTGGACGCAGTTGGCGACGCCCCCAACCGTCCCGTCTTCGCCAAAGCCAGCCCCCTCGCACCAAAAAAGTAGAGCGGATTAGCCAACGCAGTATAGCGGGATTCGCCAATACCGTAGAGCGAATCCGCCAATGCCGTAGAGTGGATTAGCCAATACTGTTAGGGAACCTCTGCACAAGTTGTTAGGGAACCTCTGCACAAGTATTGACTACTCAGATTCGATGCACTGAAAACAGGGCACTTATTTTTGTCCAAAATGACTTGATGAGAGATTCCTTAGAGCGGATTCGCCAATGCTGTAGAGGGCCAACGGCCCGCGCTATACCAGCATGGGGCGCAGCCCCATGTTTGCGGCAGAGAACGGTCGGAGGGCTGAAGGCCCGGCCTATAATCGTGCCGCACACCGTCAACGAATCGCCCTCGGTACTTTAACCCGCACCTCCTGCGACAATAAGAGAGCCGCGTCCGTTCCCCCGCGAACGGCCGCAATCGACTCGAAGGAAATGAACGCTTCAACATGCACATCCTGACCCAATGGCTGCGCTCGTACCTGCCCGCGCTCCCCGTCGACGACCGCCAGCTAGCCGAAGACCTCACCCTCCGCGGCATCGCCGTTGAAGGCGAATTCTCCGTTCCCGGCGGCTCCCGCTTCGAGATGGACATCACCACCAACCGCGTCGACGCCATGAACCACTACGGCGTCGCCCGCGAGGCCGCGACGATTTATGGCGTTCCTCTCCAGCCCCTCGACGCCGGCGCACCGATCACCGAAACCGCATACGGCGAACCCTTCCCCGTCCGCATCGAAGCGGATTCCGAAGCCCTCTGCGGCCGCTTCACCGCCCGCGTCATCCGCGGCGTCACCGTCCGCCCCTCCACCGGCCTCATCGCCGACTACTTCGCCGCCCTCAACCAGAAACAAATCTCCGCGCCCGTCGACGTCACCAACTTCGGCTGGCTCGCCATCGGCCAGCCCACCCACGCCTTCGATCTCGACAAAATCGAAGGCGGAATCGTCGTCCGCCGCGCCCGCGCCGGCGAAAAACTCCAACTCCTCGACGGCACAGAACGCACCCTCGTCGCCGACGATCTCGTCGTAGCCGACGAACGCAAACCTCTCGCCCTCGCCGGCGTCATGGGCGGATGGGACTCGCGCGTCACCGGCGAAACCACCAACCTCCTCGTCGAAGCCGCATGGTTTGATCCGGCATCGATCCGCGCCTCCTCGCGCCGCCACGGCCTCCACACCGACGCCTCCCACCGCTTCGAGCGCGGCGCCGATTTCGCCATCGCCCCCGTTGCGAACAACCTCGTAACCAAAATGATCGTTGCTCAGTGCGGCGGCGAAGTCACCGGCCCGCTGGTCGACATCATCATCCCCGCGATCGCCGCCAAAACCGCCAACCGCGCACCCATCCAACTCAGCGTCGCAGAAGTCCAGCGCCACCTCGGCACAACCCTCGACGGCAACGGCATTTCAGCCGACGTAGTCGAACGATTCCTTACCGCTCTCGGCTGCATCCTCACTCCGACCGGTCCCGGTGCCTACGCCGTCCAACTCCCCAGTTGGCGCCTCGACCTCGAACGCGAAATCGACCTCATCGAAGAGGTCGCCCGCGTCTACGGCTACAACAAATTCGCCGACACGCTCCCCACCTTCACCGGCACGGTCATCGACCTCCCCCACAGCGAGCAGGAGAGCGCCATCCGCGAAACCCTTCGCGCGCTCGGCTTCAGCGAAGCCATCTCCAGCACCTTCGCTTCGGCGGACGAAGCCGCACTATTCGGC
>DASRLB010000231.1:0-17194 GCA_035648695.1 Acidobacteriaceae bacterium
AGAGCGGAACATCCATGACTTCCCGCGCCTGAAAATGCCCCGCAGACCTGATCCGTTGGCAAAAATCAGTCGACGTTCACCAAAATCCAGCCCACACATCCCCCACACACCTCAGCACACACAGCTACCCCACTCTCATCAGCAAAAAACATCACATGCTTACCTCTCGTGAGAAATGCGGGTTAACGGTTCGACCGTTCTGTGGGGGGCAAGCGTGTTCGCTGCTCAGTAGACACTCAACCTGAAAACGGCAGCGTCGCGGTCCTGCGACGCTGCCGTTTTATCGTTCCACGTGGCGGCGGGAGGTCCTTCTGCGTCCACGATGCTCGCTCGACAGGCCTGTACCGTACGGGGACCCCCTCCCCCTGCCTGCTTTCTATTGCCCGGGGGTAAGTGCTTTGTTTTGTGGGTCCCCATGTCGGGAGGCGCCCACAAGTATCGGAAAGGAAAGCAGTTGCGTACAAAATATTGAAGGGTCGTCACTTAGGCTCCATTGGGCGCTGGCGGCAGGGGGCGACTATCAGTTGCGAGTTGCCGGTTGCGAGTTGCGAGTTGGTTAAAGGGAAAAGGCTGCAAGCCGGAGTGTCCGGTTGCAGCCTTTTTCCATCTATTTCTATTGTACGAAATAGGGCGGTAATAACACGCCAACTATTTTTGGCTATTTTGTGGTTTGGTTTGTTGGGGATAGGGAGTTTTGCACAGGCTGGGGGGCTTGACAACTTTTTGGGGCGGCTCCTCAACCGGGTGTTCCTGCACGTCCCGCAACGCGAGCAGCACACCCGCCGGCACCGGCAGCGACCGCAGCAGCGCCAGCGTAGCCGGATGCTGCGAGCGCTCAATCTCCTCCACCGCCAGGCACTCGGCGACCACGCCCGCATCCAGCACCGCCATCCGGTCGCACAGTTGCAGCACCGAGATCAGGTCGTGCGATATGTACAGCATCGTCGTCCCAGTCTCCTTGTTGAGCCTCCGCAACAAGCGCACAATCTCACCCTGATTCACCGGGTCCAATGCGCTCGTCGGCTCGTCCGCGATCAAAATTGCAGGGCGATGCAGCAAGGCCAGCGCGATCAACACCCGCTGTGCCTGACCGACGCTGACTTCTCCCGGCCGGCGATTGAGGAACTCCGGATCGGCCGGCAATTGCATCTGCGACATCAAAGTTGCCAGCCGTGGCGCGAGCGCCTTTCGTCCGGAATTTTCGTGCGCCTTCCACGCCTCCTCGAAATGCGCTCGAAGGCTGAGCGCATCGTTGAGCGCGGTCATCGGGCTCTGCGGGACCAGGGCAATCGTCTTTCCGCGCAGACGGCGCAACTCCCGCTCCCGCATACCAAGCAGATTTTTGCCGTCGAACAGGATCTCGCCCGTGACCTGCCCGCCGCGCCACTTCAGCAGCCCCAGCAGCGCGAGCACCAGCGTGCTCTTGCCCGCGCCGCTGGTGCCCACCAACCCGAGTATCTCCCCCGCATGAACGTCGAACGAGATATCGCGCAACACGGACTGGCGCCCATAGCCCGCCTGAATCCGCACCTGAAGCAGCGGCTGCTCCATCACTTTGTCCCTTGTCTGCGCACGTTGGCGATATTCCAGATGAGCCCCGGCTGAAAAATGCTCGGCTGAACGCCAACCAAACTCGGCGACAGCGCGTAGAGCGTGTTCGGATACACGAGATAGATAAACGGCTGCTGGTCGGCGACAATCTGCTGCACCTGGTCGAACGCCAGTTTACGATTCCGTTGCAGCGGCGTGGTTCCCTGCTCCTGCATCAGTTTGTCGATCTGCGCTTCCCACGGCGTCGCGGGCGATTTCTCCGACGGGTCCCATTGATGGTTCGGCGAAGAACTCAGCCACATATTCATCTGCGTATTCGGGTCCGGCTCCACGTTCGACAGGCCCAGCAGGCACGCCTCGTAGTCCTGCTTATGCATCAGCCGCTCGATCAACGCGGGAAAGTCCAGCGCCACAACCGTCACCTGCATCCCGATGGCCGCGAGGTCCTGCTGGATCAGCGTCGCAATCTTCAGCCGCGCCGCATTGCCGGCGTTGGTCAGAATCGAAAACCTCACCACATGACCACCGGCATCGTATAGCGAACTTCCGCTCTTATGAAAGCCCGCCGCCGCCAACAACCGCGCCGCCGCGGCAACATCCTCATGCGGAAACCGCAAGCCGTCATTGTGCCAGGCGCGATTCGCGGGCGAGACAAACCCGTAAGCCGGCGTCGCGTGCCCATCGTAGGCAATGCGGGCCAGGTCCGCGCGATGGATGGCCTGCGATACCGCCACTCTGAAAGCGCGGTCCCGAAACCACGCTTTCTCGTAGTCCGGCAAGGGAGCGCCCGGAGCCTGGTTGAACCACATTTCTTCGGTGTTCAAAGACGGACCGAGGTCCAGCACGGCGCGCGGGTTCTTCTTCTGCAGCAGCCCGAAATAATCCGGCGGAAGGCTATCGATAAGGTCATACTCGCCGCGTTGAAACAACGAAATTTCTCTCTCGCGATTGTTCAGTACATCCAGCCGGATGCCCGTCAGATAAGGCAGCTGCACGCCCGCCGCATCGCGCCGCCAGTAGTTGGCGTTGCGGATAAGCAACACATATTGGCCGCGCTTGTAGTCCGCGACAGTGAACGGCCCGGACGTCACCTTGGCTTCGCTGGGCCGCTCCGCGGGCTCGATCGCAATCTCATCGAAAACATTCTCAATGCCGATCACCCGCTTCGGCAGACGCACCTTGACCGTCAGCGCATCGGGTGCTTCGACTTTGACCTCTTGCGGCGCCAGGAACTCGTCCGCAACAGGGGCGGCGGTCGCCGGATCGAGCACGCGCCGCAAAGACCACGCTACATCCCGCGACGTCAGGGCGCTCCCATCCGAAAATCGCAGGCCTTGCCTTAGACGAAACGAAATCATTCGCCCGTCCCGCGACACATTCCAACTCGCCGCCAACTCCGGCTCAGGCTGCTGCGTCCGCCGGTTCACTCGGATCAGCACACCGCCCGTCAGAAATCGCACTTCCTCCGACGCCTGCTCATCGACCTTCGCCGGATCGAAAGTTTTCGGGTCGTACCGCATCGCCCACGCCAGCTCGCCCGGGCCTTTGGACGGCATCTGGCACGCCCCCACCAAGCCAAATATCACGCTCACAAGAGCCGTTAGCTGCCGCAGTCCAAATCGCACGTTCATACCTCGGCCGTCAAAGATTCCAAAAGCAGCAACACCATCACCAGCACCACCACTGGAAGATAGACCCAATGCGATAGAGCTAGCGAGGCTGAATTGTCGAGTTCCAGCAGCATCGCGCCCCAGGACGGCAGCGGCTCCGCAATTCCCAGCCCCAGCGTACCCAGATTCGCTTCCGCAACAATGAACGCCGGCACACAAATAAGAAACTGCGGAACCAGCAAAGGCGACAAATGCGGCAGCACATGGCGGCGGACCAGTTGCGTATTGCGCAAACCGCTGGCGCGGCCCTGGACCATCCACCCCGAGGACCGCAGGTTGAGCGTTCCGCGATACACCGCGCGCGCGCACGCCGGCCAACCCAGCGCCGCAAGAATGCTAAACGTCACCACGGCAGAATGCAGCGGCGATGTCGTCAGCGGCAGAAACGACCGCACCATCATCAGCAGAAACAGCCACGGCAGAGACAAAAAGAGATCGCTCGCCAGCATCAGTACGGAAGCAACACCGGGAGCACTGAAGGCAGCCGCCGCGCCGACTACAGCCGCAATCGCCGTGGTAATCGCAGCCGCTGCGGCGGCGCCGCCCAAGCCCAGCAAAACGGCCGCGGCAACGCGGACACCTCGATCTCTGCCAACGTCGTCCGTTCCCACCCAGTGGTGGGCAGTCGCGCCGGACATAATCGCTTCCCGGTCCTGCGCCTTGTAGCTCGCCCCCGGCAGCATCACGATGACGCAAGCGGCCGCGACCATCAGCGCAAGCATCGCCACTGCTATCCGGCGCTTCATGCGGTCTGCACCATGCGGTCGCGGGGCGCAATCATCCCGGCACAGCTTACCGCGGCGGCCATCATCAGCGTGATCGTCAGCAGCACGGGAAGGTCGCGATTCAGTGCGGCGCTCCAGGCGAGCTGACCGAGCCCAGGCACGTCGAAGATGACCTCGATCGGCACGATGGCGCTCAGCGCAGTGACGATCGACAACGTCGCGAGCCCAAGGATTTGAGGCGTTACATTCGGCAACAGATGGGCCGCCGCCAATCGATGGAACCGGACCCCCTGCGCACGGGCCTGCAAAAGATGTGGGGCAGTCCACGCAGAGTCGAAAAGACGCTGTAGAAATTTGAAGTCCCGCGCCGCCAGCAGCAACGATAAAACCAGCACCGGGCCGCCCATATCCGCGAGGAGACACAGCGTCGCCATGGCCCCCGTCGGAATCGCCAACAACACGGTAAACGGCACTCCAGCCAGAGTGCTTGCGTTGCGCCATAGACTCAGCGGAAACGCAGTGCAAAGGGCCAGCAACCAACCGAACGCCACGCCCCGCACAAGCAGCAGCGCGGTCACACGCAACCGCGGACGGACCAGCTCCATCACCGGAACTCCGTATTGCCGGGACGATCCTAAATCGCCATGCAGCCAGCCGCCGAGAGTGCTCGCGGCAAGTTGACGGAACGTCCCCGATGTAGCTTCTTCCCGGTGCAGCTCGGTCTGCTCGCGCTGCGCATACTTCGCGTCCATCTCGCGCGAATCGGAAAAGTATCCGGGGGCAAAACGCATCAGCAGGATTGTCCCGACAGCAACCAGCGCCAGAAGCAGAAGCGTGCGGCCCAGCCTCCGGCAGATCAGGACGGCGGTCCTCATGCCACGGCAGCCATCGGCGCCGGAGACTTTCTCCGCTCTTCTGGGACTGCCTCCGCGCGCGCGCGCCTTTGCAAGAACATGCGCCGCTGCGCGACGCCTAGCAACTCCTCTGCCGTCTTGCCGTCGGCGGGGTAAAACGCAGCGCCCGTGCTGGCAGGTGCTTGCATCTCAACCTGACGGTCGGCGCAGGTCTTTCTTACCGTCTCTGCAATGGCCTCCATCTTCGACGAAACGTTGTGCGCGCCGGCGCCACGGAACAGGAAGGCAAACTCGTCTCTGCTTATTCCGGCCACAGTGTCATTGGGACCGCGGCAGCGCCGGAAGCCGCTTGCGATCGAACCCAGCAGCGAGTCATCCGTCGATCCCGCAAGGTTGAGCTTGCAGACGACAATAGCAATAGCATCCGCGGACCGCCGGGCCATCGACAGCTCGGCATCCGTGTCCAGAAAAAACGCACGAACGTCGGGCAACTGAGGATGCAGATCAACCTGGGCCTCATTGCCTGCTATATCCCATTGCAGCGCGTTCTTCAGCGACAGCGAAAACATCGATTCAACCGCCTGCAATATCCGCAAGTGATCTCGACCGAATGCGTTCTCACGCGTGGAATAGACCGTCAGCACGCCGAAAATCTCCCCATTCAGGTCGAACAGCGGTATCGAAATCGCGGAGTTCAAATGGACCGCCGCCCCGGCCGCAGCGGCATAGTTCCGCTCCACCCTGGGATTCCCGTTGAGGATCGCCTGGCCGCCATGCGCGACCCAACCCGACAGCCCCTCGCTCACCGGCATCGTGGCCGCGGAGAAACACTGCGCGGCTTCCCCATCCATATATAAAGTGGAAAGTGTCTGGTCCTTCTTCAGGTAGACCGCGAAGCATTGAAAAGGGACCATGCGGCGCAGGCGCGACGACATGATCGAGATCGTTTCGTCCGGCCGCAGCGCGCCGCCGAGCATCTCGCTCATGTCGAACAGCGTTTGAGCTGCCTGACTGGCGGTCGCGATCAGGTTGAGAGACTCAGACGACGTGGGTTGATCGCTTCCCAGAGAAGAAAGGATGTCCCGATCACTCTCATGGGCCGGCTTTTGGAGCGTGCCGGCATTGTCTTCCTGAAATCCTGCCCCCGGGGCCGCTCCTCGCAACACCGTCACTTCCGTATTCAGCGGCGCGAGCGAATCATCCTTCTTGTTGCTTGCCAGCGCTTCCAGTTCAACATATCGCTGTTCGAGAATCGCCACGACCTTGGGGTCGAATTGGGACCCGGCCCTTCCCTTCACGAACTCCATCGCTTTGTCCAGCGGCAGGGCCTTGCGGTACGGCCTGTCCGAAGCCAGCGCGTCGAAGCAGTCGACGACCGTAAGTATCCGCGCTCCCAAAGGAATATCCTCGCCGGCCAGGCCATCCGGGTAACCGCTGCCGTCCCACGCTTCGTGGTGCGAGCGAACGATCGGCACCACCGGATAGGGAAACCGCACGCGCTCCAGGATGTCCGCGCCTACCACCGGATGAATCTTCATCTTGTCGAATTCTTCGGGAGTCAGCTTGCCCGGCTTGTTGATGATGTGTTCGGGGACCGCGAGCTTGCCGATATCGTGCAGCAGCGCCGCGGTCAGGATCGCCTGCATCTGCGGCTTGTCCAGGCCCATCGCTCGCCCAATCCCGGAGACATACACGCGGACCCGCAACAGATGCTCATGGGTATTGTGGTCCTTGGCCTCGATGGCCATCGCCAGTCCTTCGATCGTCCGCAGGTGCAACGCCTCCGTCTCTTCGAGATGTGCCTGCCGGTCTTGCATCGCGCTTATCTGCGAGCGATACGCACGGTAGATCGTATAGACCAGCGGAATCAGAAGCAGCGAAGTGATCCAACCGTATTTCAGGCTGATGAGATGGACGGCCGCGGCCAGCACCGCTCCCGCGAAGTAAAACGGCAGGTACCAGGGAAACTCGCGGCGCCACAAAGCGAAGGGCGCCTCGCCCGCGGACCATCCCAGAACGCCGGCCATCGGAATCGTGTTGGCAAGGAAATAGGCAATGGCGGCCAGCGCCAGCGCAGGCGCCATTTCGACATGATGCTTCACTGCGAATACGAAGCACAGCCACGCCGCCATGGTCGATACCGTGACATTCGCGACATTGAAAGCAGTCTGTACGAACGTGAACGGCTTTACGACCTTGATCCGGCATTGCGCGAAAACGGACAACGCACCCAGGGCGATCGCCTGGCCCGGAGAAAGCTGCACGATGCCCAGCAGGATGAACGGAAAGTTGACGGACATGGTCCGGTCGCCTTTCGGCATCGCCACCTTCAGGCTGGAACTCAACAAAACAAGCGCGAGATAGACGCAGAAACGCACCCAGTCATGAGACGGGAACTGAGCAGCCACCTTAATACTGAAGCCAGCCGCAATCAGCATCGCCGCTACGAGGAGCCTGATGCGATTCGTCATCCTTTATCTATCTCCTCGTTCGCACACGTTCACTGAAGTCGAACGAATCCTGAAACGCCGCCTGCGTCCGGCCCGACAGAAGATCTCCAGATAAAGCAGAGTTCAACCACCCATTCAGGTTAGCGGTTACATTTCGCCTGCTCTATCGCTCTTAAGTTGTACCGGACGCCACAAGCTGGCTATATTCTTCCGATTTTGGACACGGTTCAGTCGGACAATCGAACAGGCGCATTTCTGAAAAAGATGCGAAACACGGCTGAAAACCGCGGGAGCCCTGGCAAACCTATTGGCCATGCGCTATGATTGCGCGATTGAAGCAAACTTGTCGGAGTGGGTCTTCTTAATTCGATATCCGAATAATCTTCCAACCAGTGGGGCGGCTTGTGGGGGAGCGGTTACCGGATCGATAGAGCGCAGGTAATTGCCGGCTGACCAGTTCCGGCCCGTTTATGGTACCGTGGGTTCTCAAGGCGTCCAGGGGGTAAAGTATGCGTCCCGAACAATGGGAAACGTTCAAGCGGGCGGTGCGCCGCGAGAAGATGGACAAGGTCCCGATGGCGCTCATCGTCGATAGCCCGTGGATTCCCGGATATCTTGGCATCAAGCACCTGGACTATTTCCTCGACCCGGAACTCTGGTTTCAGTCCAACCTTAAGATCATGCGCGAGTTCCCGGACATCATCTTCATCCCCTCCTGGTGGATGGAGTACGGGATGGCCGCCGAGCCTTCGATCCTGGGCGCCAAGATCAAGTTCTGGCAGGACAACACGCCCAGCGAGTACCACACCCTCTACCGGCTGGAGGACATCGACAACTTCCCCGAATACGAAGTGGATGCGGATGGCTTCGCCGGCCTCACCCTGCACCGCATCAGCATGGCCCGTCAGCGCATTCTGGATGCCGGTTACATTCTCCCCATGATCACCTCGCGCGGGCCGCTCTGCACCGCCGGATTTGTGCGCGGGACCACGGAATTCATGATCGATCTGGTGGAAGATCCCAAGGGCGCGCACAAGTTGATCGACCTGTGTACGCGCGTGACCATCGACTGGCTCAAAGCGCAGCACAAGGTCATGGGCGACCAGGTCGAAGGCATTTTCATCCTCGACGATATCGTCGGGTTCATCAATGAGGAGCATTACCTCGAGTTCGCGCATCCTTACCTGAAGCGCATTTGCGATGCTTTTCCCAAGGACTGGGTCAAGCTCTACCACAACGACGCGGAAGTGGACGCCTGCCTCGACCATCTGCCGGACACGGGCTTCAACGTCCTCAACTGGGGCAAGCAGAAAGACATCGCTGAAGTGAAGCGGCGCGTGGGCGACCGCATGTGTCTGATGGGTAATGTCAATCCGCTGGAGATTGCCGTGCGCGGAACGCCGGACGAGGTGAAGGACGCGACCCTGGAAGTGTTGGAGGGCTCGGGCGGCGAAGGTGTCATTCTCTCCGTGGGCGGCGGCGTCAGCCCCGGAATGCCGCGAGAAAATATCCTGGCCATGCTTGAGGCCCTGGATGAATTCAATGCAAAAAGAGCGACCGTTGCCGTTGCCGGCAGCCGTTGAACAGGATATCCATGCCCGATTATGCCCAGATGAATCAGTACCTGTACGAAGGCAACGCCGGCCAGGTGGAGCAGCTTACGAAAGCCGCTCTCGCCGAGGGACGCACCGCGCAGGAGGTGCTGAACGAGGGTTTGATCGCGGGCATGAGCGTGGTTGGAGAAGATTTCAAGCATAACGTTTTGTATGTTCCCGAAGTCCTGATCGCAGCGCGCGCCATGAAAGCCGGCATGGCCGTCCTGAAGCCGCTGCTGACCTCGAAGGATGGCGGTACCAAACCCAAAGGCATTTTGCTGATGGGCACTGTGCGCGGAGACTTGCACGATATCGGCAAGAACCTTGTGGGCATGATGGCCGAAGGCGCGGGCTTTGAGCTGCACGATATTGGCGTGGACCAGAGTCTGGATAAATTCATGGCCGCGGCCGAGAAATGCAAACCCACCATCATCGGCATGAGCGCGCTGTTGACCACCACCATGATGTACATGAAAACCGTGATTGACGGTTTCGATGCGGCCGGCATGTCTCACATCAAGATGGCCATCGGCGGCGCTCCCATCAGCCAGATATTCGCCGACGAAATCGGCGCCGACGGATACGGCGCCAACGCCTCCGCGGCGGTGGATTTGTTCCTGCAGCTTGCGGCACAGGAGTAATTGGGAATGACCACCTACAAAATTCTGTTTTGGCAGGAAATTCCTACTCAAATCAAGGCCGAAGACGATGTCGAAGACGTCAATGTGATGCTGGACGGCAAATTCATGGCCCAGGTCGATATCCTCGCCGCCAGGCGTGGGCTGCAATCCGCCGACGATTATCTGGCGCAGTGGCAATGGGGCGACGAACAAGAGCGCGAGGGTTCCGCGCGCGAAGTGGCCGCAGCGCTGAAAGCCGAGCTCGAAGCGAAAGGCTGGTAGGAATTCCGCGCAAATGGCCGTCACTCTCACCATCAACGGACAATCGATCGAGGTCACCGATGGTCGATCACTGTTCGATTACGCCGAAGCCCTTGGCATCGACGTGCCCACCTCCTGCCGCAAGCAAGGCAAGTGCAAAGAGTGCATGGTGGAAGTGGTCGAAGGCATGAGTGCTCTCTCGGCAATCGCCGAGCCGGAGCGTCATCTAAAAGGCAGCTTCCGCCTTTCGTGCCAGACCTCCGTCACCGCTGGGGAAGGCCACGTTCGCTGCCACACCATGCGCCGCGGACACATGCGCATCGAGCGCCACGCGTTCGGTCTGCCACTCGGCAATCGCGGGTTGCAACTCGATCCCGCGGTCACGCGCGAGGGCGATCGGATACTGATGGACGGGGTCGAAGTCGAGCGTTCCACCGGTCCTATGCTCGGCATCGCCATGGACCTCGGAACCACAACGGTGGTGCTGCGCCTCGTCGACCTTGAAAGCGGCGAACTCATCGCGGACACCTCCTTCGAGAACCCGCAGCGCTTCGGCGGCTCTGAAGTCATGTCGCGCATCGCCTACGATACCGAACATCCCGGACGACTGCTCATGCGTACGTTGACCGGATACATGACCCACGCCATCGAAAAGTTTCCTGTCGATCCGAAAACCATCTACGAAATGGTTGTGGTTGGCAACTCGACCATGCGCGATCTTTTCTTCCGCCAGAGCGTCTACTCCATCGGCCAGAACCCCTACCAGTCCATCACGGAAATCGAGATGATCGAGGGCAAGCGGGCCACCACCAGCCTCGTCCAGACCGGCCTGCGCAGCCTGCTGCCGATCCATCCCAAAGCCCGTGTGTACGGTGCTCCTATCATCAGCGGCCATGTGGGAGCGGACGCTGCCGCGTGCATGTTGGCCGTCGACCTCGCCCATGAAGAACGCCTCATCGCGGTCATGGACATCGGCACCAACACCGAGTTGATCGTCGGCAACAAGCACCGCATTCTGGCCGCATCGTGTCCCGCAGGCCCGGCCTTTGAGGGCGGGGCCATTGCGTGCGGCATGCCGGCGTTGGACGGAGCCATCGAATCGGTAACGATCGACGATGACGGGACCTTCCGGCTTGGTGTCATCGGCGACGTTCCACCCGAAGGCATCTGCGGGTCCGGCCTGATCGATGTGCTGAGCGAATTGCTTCGCACTGGCCGCATGAACGATATGGGCCGCTTTGAGGATGAGGCCGATCGCATCACTCTCCATCACGGTGAAACGCCCGACAAGGACATCTTTATTCTGGAGAGCGATGTCAACGAACTGGCCCAGGCCAAGGGCGCTAATGTCGCCGGGTTGCACACGGTCTTCTCCACCTATGGCATCGACTTCGACGACATCGAAGTTTTCTATCTGGCGGGAGGTTTCGGGCGAAACCTCAATATTGAAGCCTCAAAGCGCATCGGGCTTGTACCCAGTCTCGCCTCGTCAAAAATCGTCCAGGCCGGCAATACCGCGATTGAAGGCGCGACTATCGCGTTGCTCTCGAAGTCGAAACGCCAGGAACTGGAAGATCTGGTAAAGAGGGTCGAGCACTGCCGCCTTGAAACTCACCCCGACTTCTTCAATTTTTTTGTCGAGGGCTGTCAATTCAAACCCGTGGAGCCGATTCCATGCACCACGTAGCAGCAGAGGCCATCGAACTGGCCGGCGCCCATCCCGACGTCGATGTGCAGCCTGAGGAGTACGTGCGCCTGCTCGGCTATCCTCGGGGTTGGATACTCGAAGGGCGCGCCCTGGAGTTGGCAAATTGGGCGCGCGACTGGTACTCGAAAAATGGACGCCCGTGGTTCTACGCGCGGCAAGCCGAGAACTTCGAAATCGATGGCGATTCCATCCGCATCGATGACATTCAGTTCAACAGCAAGCAAATGCGGACGACGCTCCAGCAGGCAGAAGCCCACAGCGTAATTCTGGTTGCTGTCGGCGCGGGGCCTGAAGCCGAGGCGGAATCTCGCCGGCGCTGGGAGGACGACAAACCTGACGAGTATTTTTTTCTCGAAATGTTCAGCTCCGCGGTTGTCGAGCACCTCACTGCGTCGACCGGCGCTCGGCTTTGCGACTGGGCGGAACAACACGAAATGGCTGTGTTGCCTCATTACAGTCCCGGGTATCCCGAATGGGACATCGCGGAACAGCCCCGTTTGCTCGATCTGATGAAACGGACGCGAGGACAGTCCTTTCCTTCTCCCGTGGAAGCGTTCGACACAGGAATGTTGCGCCCCAAGAAGACCCTGCTTGCAGTCTTCGGATTGACGCGCCACACCGAGCGGCTGCGCAGGCTCACCGATCTGGTTCCCTGTGAAAACTGCTCCTTTGGCCCTTGCCAATTCAGGCGCGCGCCGTACCGCCGGGCTCCGCGATCGTGGGGCGAGCAAGTCTCCGCTCAGGTTCCGGCGCTGGACCGGGACGCTGCATACACGGTAAATAGAAAGGCCCTGAAGCGATGGGCAGAGGAGCGCCTTTCGTTGCACGTAAACCGGGACGGTTCGCTCGACGCGCTGTTCCGCTATGACGGGACCACCTGTACCAACACGGGCCACCCGATGACCTTTCACTACAACGTGAAGCTCGGCCCGCGCGCCGAAGGATACCCCATCCGTGAGCAGAGCTGCGCGCCGGCGCCGGGCGATGAAGGCCACACTCTCATGTGCGAATATCTCGCCAATCCTTCCCAACTGATGGACTCCATTGAGCGCGAGAAGCCTTTGCGCGGAGAACGATTGAACGCTGTCTTGTCTTGGCAGCGCACACCCAGTTCCGCGGGTTGCTATTGTGAATCGGCCAGCCGCAGTCATAAATGGGGGCTCGTTCTCGAAACGATTCACTATGCGCTGGTTCAAAAGGAACGGATGCAGGACAAGGATTTTTTATGAAGATGCTTCTGCAGGACGCAATCCGCAAGCGGCCCTTGCTCGGCGACGGAGCCATGGGCACGCAACTCATGCTCGCTGGATTGGAACAGGGCAATTGCGGCGAAGCGTGGAACCTCACGCATCCCGAGAGGGTGCTCGCCATTCAGCGGCGTTATGTAGACGCCGGCTCGGACTGCCTCATCACCAACACCTTTGGCGGCTCGCGCATCATGCTCACTCGCCATTCCGAGGCGGACCATGTGGTTGAGGTCAATAAGGCCGCCGTGGAAATAGCCCGTCGGTCCTTCGACGGCAAAGATGGGTACGTGCTGGGAGACATGGGCCCCTTCGGCGGCCTGCTTCAGCCCTTCGGGGAATTTACCGAAGCCCAGGTGCGCAGCGCTTTCGAGGAGCAGGCCGCGGCCCTTGTCGATGCCGGCGCCGACGCCATCATCATCGAGACGCAAACTTCGCTTGAAGAACTTTTGATCGGCATTGAAGCGGCCCAGGCGGCAGGCTCGAAATGTATCATCGGGTCGATGGCGTACGATCTCACTCTCGACGGTTCTACCTTTCGCACCATGATGGGGATTGAGCCCGAACGCGCCGCCGCATTCATGGAGGAGCACGGCGCGCACATCGTCGCCCTCAACTGCGGCACCGGCATGGAGATGGAGCGCGCGCGCGATGCCGTGGAGCGTTACAAGCGCGCCACCAGCCTGCCGGTGATGGTGCAGCCGAACGCGGGAAAGCCTCAACTGATCAACATGAAAGTTGTTTACGACGAAACGCCGGAGCAAATGGTGAAGGGCCTTATGCCGCTGCTAAAGACAGGTGTAAACATCGTCGGCGCCTGCTGCGGCAGCACGTCGGAACACATCCGCGCATTCAGAAAAGTGATGGACGAATTCCTCGCGGCGGAAGGGATTGAAGTCGATGGAGGCCCGCATGAAAATTAAAATCTGTGACGTGAACCCGGCTGCCGAAAGCAAACTTCCGGAACACACCGGCGATAAATCCGGCATCGGCGTTCACTACGTGGACGCCTTCATCAAGCCCATGAATGTGAAGCTCGAAGACGGGACCCCGGTGAAGTGCAAGCGCCGCGGATTGAAGATCGTCCTCTCCGCGGGCGCAAAAAAAGGAGAGGGCCTGATGCGCCGTCTTGACGTGGGCACGGACCCGGTTGTCATGCTGAAAGCAGCCCTGCATGAGGCCGCCAGCGCCGCCGGTATCGAACTCACGGTGGAAGGCGGCGCGATCTTTTGCGCGCTGTGATTCGTCTATTGGGACCTCTTGGGATGCCTTGACACGGGGATGGAGAGGAGAGGATTCGAACCGGCACGCAAGATATTTTGCTGTGAGCTCGACGCAGTCCTTAACCCGGCTCTCGCTCGTGCCCCACCGCGCCATCGGCCACTATCGCTGGCCCGCCGCGTAGCACCGCGTTCGCGAAACCCGCCAAACTTCGTACAATAGAAAGATTGTGAACTTAGACTTTTTAGGCAATCTTGAGCGCACCCACAAATGTGGCGCGCTGCGCAGCACCGGCGCAGGCGAAACCGTAACGCTGATGGGCTGGGTCAACCGCCGCCGCGACCACGGCAACCTCATCTTCCTCGACGTGCGCGACCGCACCGGCATCACGCAGATCGTCTTCGACAAGGAAGCCTCCCCTGAGGCCCACGCCAAGGCTGAAGCCGCGCGCCCCGAGTACGTCGTCGCCGCCACAGGCCGTGTCCGCGTGCGTGGCGAAGGCCTCGCCAACCCCAACATGCCCACCGGCGAAATCGAAGTCGTCGCGTCCCAACTGCTGCTGCTCAACGACGCCAAAACGCCCCCGTTCCCCATCGCCGCCGAAACTGGACCAGCCGGCCCCATCACCAACGACGAGGTCCGCCTCAAGTACCGTTACCTCGACCTCCGCCGCCCCGAGCTGCAGCGCAACTTCGAGCTCCGCCACAAGGTTACCCGCGCCATCCGCGACTATCTCTCCGACAACGAATTCCTCGAGATCGAAACCCCACTCCTCACCCGCTCCACGCCCGAAGGCGCGCGCGACTACCTGGTCCCCAGCCGCGTCCACCCCGGCCATTTCTACGCCCTCCCGCAGTCGCCGCAGATCTTCAAGCAGATCCTCATGATCGCCGGCTTCGATCGCTACTTCCAGGTCGCCCGCTGCTTCCGCGACGAAGACCTCCGCGCCGACCGCCAGCCCGACTTCACCCAGATCGACCTCGAAATGACGTTCCCCAAGCAGGAGACCGTCTTCCGCATCGTCGAAGGCTTCCTCCGCGCCGCTTTCGCTGCCGGACGCGTCACTCTCGAAGAAGGCAACTTCGTGCAGATGACATACGACGATGCCATCCATAGGTACGGGATCGATAAGCCGGATATGCGCCTTCCCGCTATCGTCGACGTTTCATCTGCTTTCACAGAAAACGATCGGGAAACTTTGAAGATCTCGAAGCGCCATCCAGTTTTGGCTGTCGTCATCCCTGAAGCGGATCCCATAGAAGACCCCAACCAAGACGCGGACGTTCCACTCAATGGAACTCAGAAGCGTAAGTTCCGGGAAGAACTAGCCAAACTTATCCAGCCCAAGCCAGTAGCCCAGCTAGATCTTGACCGATTAAGGAAGGCACCCCAGTTTGTTCCTCTGTATGAAAAAATCGACAAGCTTTGTGCCCGAGAGTTGGGTTGCGCGAGATGCGAGCCAGAGAATCAGATGTTTGTCTTCAACGGAATCGAGGACACACCCGAGGTCTGGGGCAATGATCGCCTATGGTTCTATAAACTGATCGGTCTTTTACGTCTCGAAATAGCGAAGAGGCTGGCGAATTTTCACCGTCGCTTTCTAGTGACCGAATTTGCGAGTATGAAATTCGATTTTGGCGGCTTGGAAGCACCTCCAGTAAGCCCAGAACTATCACGTAAAGCCTTCAAATTCCTCTGGGTCACCGACTTCCCCATGTACGAGTGGAACGAGGAGCACAAGCGCTGGGACGCCGCCCACCACCCCTTCACCTCGCCGCACGAAGACGACATCACCAGCGGCCGCCTGGTCTCCGACAAGGGCGCCGTCCGCGCTCTCGCTTATGACATCGTGCTCAACGGCACGGAGCTCGGCTCAGGCTCCATCCGTATCCACCGGCAAGATGTGCAGGCAGAAATCTTCCGCTCGCTCGGCATGTCCGACGAGGAAGCGCAAGCCCGTTTCGGCTTCTTCCTCAACGCGCTCGAATACGGCACCCCCCCGCACGGCGGCATCGCCCTCGGCCTCGACCGCATCGTCATGATCCTCGCCGGCGCCACCTCGCTCCGCGAAGTCATCGCCTTCCCCAAGACCGCCAAAGCCATCGACCTCATGGTCGATGCCCCAACACCCGTCTCCGACCAGCAACTCCGAGACCTCAACTTGCGGATCGTGACAAGGAGTTAGAATCGGATAGCAGTTACTGGAGGCGTTCATGGCCGCTGTAGCCACTCAACTTATCGCAGTCCCAGTAGGCGTCATCAAGCAGTTCGGTCCTTATGGTCCGGAGTATGAAATCGTTAGTGCCGCGCCAATGGAAGATGGCATGCAAATGGTGAATATCGTCATCGTACGCACCGGAGAGACGTTGACATACCCATTGCTCGATGCCCTTCAAGACCAAGAGGCTCTCTAGTGTTCGCCGTTGCGTTTGACCTGGATACGAAGAACACAAAACGAAATCATCCCAAGGGCGTGGCACAGGCCTACGAGGATATAGGCCGCGTTCTTGCGCGGTTTAGCTTCGACTGGAAACAGGGCAGCGTCTACACTTGTGACAACGAAGATATCTCCAATTTGACCGAAGCCATGATCGGCTTGAAGTCACTTCCATGGTTTCCAGCGTCTGTTCGCGACATCCGCGCGTTTCGCGTAGAACAATGGTCAGACTTCACGCCATTCATGAAGCGCTGACCTTCTTTCCTTTGTCATTCCCGCAGGGAATCTGTGTCCAGCCGCCGGCACTCCACGCCCCCCACAGGCTGCACCTCCCCAGCTATTCCTCCCCGCCGCGCAATATGCAATCATCCAAGCGTGCCAGCACAAGCGAATGATCCTGTAGAGCAATACATTGCCGCCATGCGAGCAGCGCATCGCACCGGCTCCCACACCGCCGAAACCTCGTTCTACCCCGCCATCGCCAATCTCTTCAACGCTGTCGGAGAAAAGCTCAAGCCCCGTGTCCTCTTCGTCCAGCATCCCAGCACCGGCCACGCCGGCCTTCCCGACGGAGGCTTCTATCCCATCGCCAACCGCCGCCAGGCCGAACCCCTTCCCAACCAACTCCCCGAACGTGGAGCCGTTGAAATAAAGGCTCCCGGCGAAAGCCTTGCCACCCTCGCCGCCTCCGCGCAGGTGCGCTCTTATCTCCAAAGCTACGGCCTCTGCCTCATCACCAACTACCACCAGTTCCAACTCCTCGAGCTCGTCCACAACCAGCCCCGCGTGTTGGAGTCCTACAACCTCGCCCCCACCGCCGCCGCTCTCTGGAGCCTCGCCTCCCTCGCCGCCGACCAC
>DASRLB010000232.1:0-2556 GCA_035648695.1 Acidobacteriaceae bacterium
CGGTGACGTTGGAGAAGCCGGCTTCGGTGTACATGGCGGTGAGTTCGCTGAGGGTGTAGGCGTCGCCGGAGGTGGTTGAGGTGAGCATGGTGAGGCTGAAGGCGGCGGGCATGGGTGGGGAGACGCGGTCTTCGTTGGGAACGAATTCGAGGGTGGCGGCGCGGCCTCCGGGGCGGAGCGCGGCGTGGACCTTTTTCAGCAGACCGACGCAGGTGGGCGGGTCGAAGTGGTGGAGGAAGTTGGTGAGCAGCACGGCGTCGTAGGGTCCGCCGAAATCGACGTCGAAGGCGCTGCCGGGAAGCTGGGTGAAGCGGTCGTGGACGCCGGCCTTGGTGGCGTTGGCGGCGGCGACGCGGAGGACGGGCGCCCAGTCCACGGCGGTGATGCGGGCTTCGGGGTTCTGCGTGGCGACGGCGATGCCGAAGAGGCCGTGGCCGGCGGCGATATCGAGGACATGGAAGGGTCCGGTTTGTCCGCCGAGAGCGAGGGTGGCGAGCGGCCCGGCGACAGGGGCCATCATGGGGGCCATGCTTTCGGCGAACTGCACCCAGATGGGGTTTTCGGGCGATACGGTGCCGTCTCCGGGGAGAGTGGTGCGGCCGTTGCGGACGACCTCCGCGAGGTGCTCGTAGGGCTCACGCATGGCCGGGTTGCCGAGGAACTTAGCGGTGGAGGCGAGCGATGCGGGGGAGTTTGGGTCGAGGAAAAGGGCGCTGGTGGGCGTGTGCCGGTAGTGGCCGTCCTGCTTGGAGAGGATGCCGTTGATGACCAGGAAATCGCACAGGATGCGGACGCCGCGCTCGGATGCGGAACATTGGCTGGCGATGGAGGCGGCGTCTCCGGGGCCTTCGCCGACGGCGCGGAAGATGTCGAGGTCGATGGCGGCCCGGAGGACGGCGGTGCGCTGATGGGCCTGCAGCATTTCGAAGATGAGGGCGGGGTTTGGGGGAGCGGCGGAAGCGTTTTCAGGGTGCATGGATGTCTCCTTGGTTGGGGTGCTGCTTTGAGGTGGAGTCGGGGCCCGCGCCAGTTTATATGAAGCGTTGGGCTGTAGCTGCGGGTTTCTCCACTGCGCTGCGCTCCGGTCGAGATGACAACGGTGAGGTGGCGCGGGCGGGAAGCAGATTCCTCCGCTGCGCTGCGGAATGACAAAGATGTGGTGTGGATTTTTTTCGAATGATTTTCGGCGCGGAGGGGTGAGAATACATCTGAAGATGAACGTGCCGGAATACACTATGTTTGCGTCGTCGCAGAGAGTCCACTTTATCGGGATCGGCGGCATTGGAATGAGCGGGATCGCGGAGATCCTGCTCACGATGGGCTATGCGGTTTCGGGGTCGGACCTGCGGCGGTCGGCGGTGACGGAACGGCTGGAAGATTTGGGCGCCATCGTTTACAGCGGGCACGCGGCGGCGAATGTGATTGCCAGCGATGTGGTGGTGACCAGCAGCGCCGTGCCGCACGATAATCCCGAGGTGATGGAGGCGCGGGCGCGGAAGATTCCGGTGATTCAGCGGGCGGAGATGCTGGCGGAGTTGATGCGGCTGAAGTACGGGATCGCCATCGCGGGGATGCATGGCAAGACGACGACTACGAGCATGATTGCGGCGGTGCTGGCGGGCGGTGGGCTCGATCCGACGGTGGTGGTGGGAGGGCGCGTCGATGCGCTGGGGTCGAATGCGCGGATGGGGTACTCGAAATATTTGGTGGCGGAGGCGGATGAGAGTGATCGGTCGTTTTTGAGGCTGCCGCCGATCCTGGCCGTGGTGACGAACCTTGATCGCGAGCATATGGATACGTATCGCGATGTGGCCGACATCGAGGACGCGTTTGTCGAGTTCATGAACAAGGTGCCGTTCTATGGAGCCGTGACGGCGTGTATCGACAACAAGATGTTGAGCTGGGTGCTGCCGCAGGTGAAGCGGCGGGTGTACACGTATGGCGAGACTGAAGGCGCGGATTTTCAGTTGCAGATGCTGGCCCGGCCGGCGGATTGTCACGCGGAGTTTGAGGTGAGTCTGCATGGGTTGCTGCTGGGGCCGTTTCGGCTGCATGTTCCGGGAAAACATAACGTGCTGAATGCGACGGCGGCTGTCGCGATTGGGCTGCAACTGGGCATGGCGCCGGATGCGATTGCGACGGGGCTGGAGACTTTCCGCGGAGTTGACCGGCGGTTCCAGATCAAGGGCAAGGTGCGTGGGGTGACGGTGGTCGACGATTACGGGCACCATCCGACGGAGATTCGGGCGACGCTGAAGGCAGCGAAGGAGTGCGGGTTTGCGCGGGTGCTGGTGCTGTTTCAGCCGCATCGTTATACGCGGACACGCGACCTGCTGGATGAGTTCGGCGAGGCGTTTGTGGATGCGGATTTTCTGGCGGTGCTGGATATTTACGCGGCCAGCGAGCAGCCGATCCCGGGGATCAGCGGCGAGGGCCTCGCGCTCGCGGTGGAGGGACCGGTGGTGGAGTATGCGGAGTCGATGCAGGCCGGGGTGGAGCGGCTGGTGGCGGAGGCGAGGGATGGGGACGTGATTCTGACGCTGGGGGCGGGGAATG
>DASRLB010000233.1:0-4805 GCA_035648695.1 Acidobacteriaceae bacterium
AAACTGGAGCTGGCGAAGGGATTTGAACCCCCGACCGCCTGATTACAAATCAGGTGCTCTACCAGCTGAGCTACGCCAGCCCACACCGCGAAGAAACGCCCATCCGCTTGCACGGGCAGACAGAGACAACTTTATCACAGCGGACGGCCGCGGCCAAAGACCGCTGCTACCTCGGCAACGGGTCAGTTGAAAGAAGCCATTAGAATAGACCGATGGAAATCAAACGCATCGGCTCGCAACCCTCAGGCAAGGGTCCGGCAGACTGGTTCACCGGCACCGTCCGCATCGACCCGCTCTTTCAAGCCCCAGACCCCGCCCTCGTCGCCGGCGCCAGCGTCACCTTCGAGCCCGGAGCCCGCACCGCCTGGCACACGCATCCGCTCGGACAAACCTTGATCGTCACAGCCGGCTGCGGATGGGCGCAGCGCGAAGGCGGCGCAATCGAAGAAATCCATCCCGGAGACGTGGTCTGGTTCGCCCCCGGAGAAAAGCACTGGCACGGGGCCACACCCACCACGGCCATGACCCACATCGCCATCCAGGAACGCCTCGACGGCAAGGTCGTGGACTGGATGGAGCACGTCACGGACGAACTGTACCGGCGCTGAATCGGTACGACGAAGCGGCCCGCAGCGTCCACCGCCGCGAGCCCTCCGTACGACGCAATAATTAGTGGACGATCTCCGGCCTATCCGGACTCACCTTGCCGCAATCGGCACCGAGATAGTGCATCGTCATCGTCGAGTCGGTCTGCATGGAGTGGCCTCCGGCATTCATGGTCATGTGCATCGAGCCATGCGCGCTTTCCTGGCTATCGAAGGTCATCTCGAAGTGCCCCGTGGCCTGTCCGCTGCGACAGCTCAGGTCGAACGACCAGGACTTCGCGCCCCACACCTCATGGGTCCGCGTGCAATCCCCCTGGCTGTTGGACATGGCCTTCGCATAGGACTCCGGCGTATAGCAGCTACGCACAATAGTCGTACGACCTCCCATGCCGGCCATTTGTGGCGGCATGTCCGCCCCCGACATCTTCATCGCAACGGAAGACTCCCACAGCCCCATCTTCACAGGCGGGGTGGCAGGCATTTGAAACATTGCGGCAAGCATTGAGGCTCCAACAACGAACAGTATCTTCATAAGATTCTCCTGTATCTGAAATGGGCCGGTACCGGCTCCGGGCAAACATGCGTTCGTATCTCTATCGCGCCAGGACCGCGTTACGGATGAAAGTCTCTCATTTCAAAGGCGCGGCGTATACAACTTTGTCAGGCGTCCAGCATTTCTTCCGATTTTGCTTGTGCAATTTTCAAGCCGGGCCTAATCTTGCTTTATCAACTACCCAATCACCCAGAGGTCTATGTGAAAATCCTTCCTTTTGTTCTAGCGTTCTCGCTCGCGACCGGCGACTCCGCCTTGTGTCAGCAGGCCGAACCTCCCGCTCAACCGGCGAATCCGGTATCCGCTCAAACAGTGGCGAACCCTACAGTCAGCGCTCCACCGTCGCCGAATACGCTTCTGGATGGAACGACCGTCAAGTTGAGGCTTGCCGAGAATCTTTCGTCCGAGTCGGCGAAGACAGGAGAGCAAGTTCCCTTCGAGGTGACTGAAGATGTTGTAGTAGACGGCGTCACTGTCATCCCAAAAGGCGCGCAGGCCTTGGCCACGGTCACCGAGGCGCAACCCAAGAGGCGCATGGGCCGGGGTGGCAAGCTCGACGTCAACGTCGATAGCGTGCGTCTGGCGGATGGCGAGAAAGCGCAGTTGCGCGCGGTGAAGGACAATAAGGGCGGTGGACACATCGGAGCAATGACCGGAGCAATGGTCGCGACATCGATTGTTTTCTTTCCGGCAGCTCCACTTTTCCTGTTTATGCACGGAAAATCCGTGGAGATACCTAAGGGCACGGAAGTGACAGCCTTTGTGCAGGGCGACATGCATCTGACCATGGCTAACTTCGCACCGAAAACAGGTGATCCAGTTGCTGCCAGTGCAGCACCTGCGGCAGCTGCTGCGGCGGAAATGTCTAGCCTCATCGTCGAGTCGAGCGTGCCGGGAGCAGACATCGAAATCGATGGAGTCTTCGTGGGCAGCACCCCATCGACCCTGTCCGTCGTCCCGGGTCAACATACCATTACGGTGAAGAAAAAAGGTTACGCAGATTGGAGCCGGGCAATGAACGTGTCGGGTAACAGCGTCCACCTGAAAGCGGATATGGAAGTGAATCCGTAAAAACATGCGGGTGGCAGTGACGGCACCCCATACTCTTTTGCTCCTGATGGTAGTTCTCAGCATTCGGGTACTCGTCTAATGGATCATGAACCGCTCCTGCACCTGCTTGTATCTTCGACCAAATTCTGCGCCCCATCGCAGTGGTAGCATGTCCTCCATGACGGCCTTTAGGCGCGCCCAATCTGTTTTGCGACGCATCCTCCTCCTGCTGGCATGTGCAGCCCTCTTCGCCGGCGTTTCCTCCGCCCAGACCGGCGAAGAAGACGGCCCGATCCTGCCGCGCAACACCGACACCACGCCCCAGCGCCGCGCCGTCACCAACGACCAGGTCGTCCGCATGGCCAAGGCCGGACTCGACGAGCAGATCATCCTCCAGACCATCCAGGAGCAGCCCGGCCGCTACGACGTCGAGCCCGACGACCTGATCGCGCTCAAAAGCGCCGGTGTGTCTGCCCGAGTCATCTCCGCCATGCAGGCCAAGACCGCCGGCCTCGCCATCCACCTCGATGGCGACGTGAAGCCCGGCAGGGGCGTTGTACCCGGCCCGGTCGCGCCCGCGCTCGACGAAATCGGCGTCTACTACAAGGACAAAACCGGCGACTGGGTCCCGCTCAAGACCGAGCGCGTGGTCTTCAAGTCCAGCGGCTGGGTCAAGAACGCGCTCTCCGACGGCCTCATCAAGCGCGACATGAACGGCCATCTCGACGGCCCCACGTCTCCGCTGATATTGTCGACCGGCGTTCAAATTCTCATCTACGCGCCCGCCGGCACCGACGCCGCCGAGTACGACTTCCTCCGCCTGGAAAAGCACAAGGACAGCCGCGACTTCCGCACCCTGACCGGCGGCCTCTTCACCTCAGAGTCGGGTTCAGGCCGCGACGAACTCGAGTTCCACCCCGAGCGCATCGCTCCGCAGCTGTACACCTTCACCGTGCCCAAAGACATCATCAAGGGCGAGTACGGCGTGTTGCCGCCGGGCTCGGCCAACCAGCGCGGGCTCGCCGACACCGGCAAAATTTTTACGTTCTCGATTCCCGAATAAATCATGCGAAGACGTACCCACAGGTCGTTGCTTATCGCGCTCGCAGTATTGATCGCGGTGACGGTCGCGCTCTTCCTGCGCCAGAAGGCGCCGCCCGAAGCCGCCCGCCTGCTGCCCGAATCGGATGCAATCGTCTACGTGCATCTGAAGACCGTCCGCGCCGCCACGCACTTCGACACATCGTCGCTCGCACATAGCCCGGAGTATCAGCAATTTGTGGACGCCACCGGCATCGTGCCGGAGCGCGATATCGATTCCGCCGCCGTCGCGCTGCATCGCGTCCCCGTCGCCCCTGGCACGAAGCCCCGCCGCCCGGGCGAAAGAGTGCCAAAGGCGGAACTCTTCGTCTCCGAAGTCTTCATCGGCCGCTTCGACGGCCAGCGCCTCGCCAAATATCTGGCCCAGTCCGCCACCTCCCGCGAGAACTATGGCGGCCGCGACATCTACAGCATTCCCATCGACGGCCAAACCGTGCGCGTCACACAACTCGGCTACGACACCATCGCGGCGTCGAACATGCCCACCACCGAGCAGATCCACTCCATGGTCGACCGCCAGCACGCCTCCGCGTTGTGGACGCCGGGCTCGTCGCTGCTCGCCGCGCGCTACTCCGAAGTTCCTCTACTAGCCCAGGCCTGGGCAATCGGCCACATCGGCCTCCCCTTCGCCGAGAACGGCCACATCTCCGTCATGGGCCTCGAACTGCCGCTAAGCGAAGACACCGACCTCGTCGCCAGTCTGCGCTACAGCGGGGCTGTGCATTTGCGCATCGAAGAATTTGCTCCCACCGAAGGCGTTGCCAAACATACGGTCGAAACCATGAGGACGCTGCTGGGCATCCTCCGCGGCATCCAGGACGCACAGCCTGCCGAAACTCCCGGCGCACAGGCCATGCGCAAGCTCACCGACTCCATCGAGCTGAAGCAGGACAAGGACCGCGCCGTATTGACGGCCTCCGCGACCACGGACGAAATCCGCGCGATGGCCGCAGCCGCCACTACGCCCGCCCCGCAAACTTCCCCCGCTCCTGCGACCTTGCTGGCGGCTCCAGCGTCCAAACATTAGTGCGCCCGTTTTTACACCACTTCATCCGGAGAGAGTTCCCATGTCCAAGCTGACTGCCTGCCTGCTCGCCGCTTCCATGTCCTTTGCCGCCTGCGCCCTGCACGCGCAAAAGTCCGTCCTCACCGGCCAGGCCGCGTACACGGACTACAACCAGCAGGCCCCCGGCGTCCGCCACAAGATCACCCTCGCCGATCTCCCCGAGCCCAAACCCGACGAGGCCGTCAACAACGGCCCGCACCTCGTCGCGAAACCGGACAACGCCTGGCCCATCGCCCCTCCCGGCTTCAAGGTCACGCTCTACGCCGGTGGAGATTTCAAGCCCACCGCTGCCTCGTCGTCGATCAACAATCAGGCGCCTTCCGTGCCCGTCGCCCCATCTACGTTCCGCGAACCGCGAGAACTCCGCACCGCGCCCAACGGCGACATTTTTCTCTCCGACTCGCACGGCGACAAAATCTTCGTCCTGCGC
>DASRLB010000234.1:0-8490 GCA_035648695.1 Acidobacteriaceae bacterium
GTGCTGCGGGGGCGGAGTGGGTGGTGGGGTCGCTGGTGGGAGTGAGGGCGACGGTGGTGGAGGGTGGGTTGGAGTTGAGGTTTGAGGAAGTTTAGACTCCGTTGAGGGTTGTGGGGATGTGTCTTGTTCAGCTTAGAGCTATGAGCTATGAGCGGAGAGAAAGAACGGGCAACGGCAAGTGCAGAAGCAGGTCCTTCGCTGTGCTCAGGATGACATATTTGGGGGGAGCAGGCCTCAGGGACTTTGGGGGAGCAAGCCTCAGGGGGCGCGGGCGAGGAGTATCTGCTCGACGCGCTTGAGGTCTTCGGCGGTGTCGACGCCTACTGTGTCGAACTGGGTTTCGGCGACGTAGAGGGTGAGGTTGTTTTCGAGCAGGCGGAGCTGCTCGAGGCGCTCGGTTTTTTCGAGTTCGCCGGGGGTGAGAGAAGCGAAGCGTTCGAGAGCGGCGCGGCGGTAAGCGTAGAGGCCGAGGTGTTTCCAGTAGGTGACAAGGCCGGTGGCTTCGCGGTCGTATGGGATGGTGGCTCGGGAGAAATACAGGGCGCGGCCGTCGGCGGCGGTGACGACTTTTACGGCGTTGGGGTTGGTGATGTTTTCCGGGGAGCAGACGACTTTGAGGGTTGTTGCGTCGACTCCCGGCAGGGCGAATGGGCGGAGGATGTCGTCGATGTGTGCGGGGCGGAGGAGAGGTTCGTCGCCCTGGATGTTGACGTAGATGTCGGCGGGGATTTGCTGCGCGACGGCGTGGAGGCGGTCGGTGCCGCTGGGGAGGTCGGCGGAGGTGAGGAGGGAGGGCCAGCCGCGAGATTTGCAGAGGGCCTCGACTTCGTCGGAGTCTGTGGCAATGACGATGTCGTCGAGCGCGGGGCAGGCTTGTGCGGCGCGGTAGACCCAGGCCAGCAGCGGCTCGCCGGCGATGGGGAGCAGGACCTTGCGCGGCAGGCGCGTGGAGGCGAGGCGGGCGGGTATGACTCCGAGGACGCGGCCGAGGGAGGGGTTGGCTTCCGGCTTCCGGCTTCCAGCTTCCAACTGCCAGCTTGTTGTCATGGGATGAGCTTCTTGCGTTGCATTTTTCGGTAGGCCGCGATCGCGGCGGCGATGACGACGATGAGGACGATGGCGAGTATGCCGATGAGGATGTGGAGGAAGTGGAGCGTGCTGTCGAATCCGCAGGCGGGGTTGTGGGGGTCGGTCGCGCAGTTGGTTTCCTGGGCGAGGAGCGCGGCGGCGGCGTATTGGAGGCGAGTGTGCAGTGCGTTGACCTCGGCAGGTTTGACCTGCGAAGTGGGGGCTTCTATGATGGAGGAGCGGCTGATGTCGCGGCAATTTTGAGCGCCGCTCGATGCAGTCTTCCCACCCGGCGGTGTAGCTCAGATGGTTAGAGCGACGGACTCATAACCCGTAGGTCACTGGTTCGATCCCAGTCACCGCCACCATTCGCCTTGCCTGCGAAGCCTCAACTTCCAAGTCAGAGTATCATTTTGATGTCGGGGTACGTCTAACGTACCAGGTTTGGAATTTGCCGGGAAAAGTTGTATCGGAGTCACTTTCACTCATGCTTAAGAATGCCAAGATCGTTCTGCTCGCCTCGTCGGTGGCCCTGGTGCTGTGTGTGTTCCTGGGAATGAATACGCGCTCGGTGCGCGCGGACGATACGACGGGGCAGGACGGCGCCTATCGCCAGATGGATGTGTACGGCGAAGTGCTGCAACGCATCCAGCAGGACTATGTCGAGGAGCCGAACATCGATGCGGTGACCAACGGCGCGCTGCGCGGATTGCTGGAGTCGCTGGATGCCGACTCGAGCTACCTGACGCCGGCGGACTATAAGACCTACAAGGCGGACAAAGGCGGCAAGGCGCAGGTGGGCATCAATGTGTCCAAGCGCTTTGGGTATGCGACCGTGGTGTCGGTTGTGCCCGGCAGCCCGGCGGACAAGGCGAACCTGAACGACGGCGACATTATCGAGGCCATCGAAAATCAGGACACGCGGGATATTTCGCTGGCCATGATCCAGCGGATGCTGGAGGGCGCTCCCGGCAGCGAACTGACGATTGCTGTGATTCGGCCGCGCAAGGTCGATCCGGAAAAGATTGTGATGAACCGCGTGGTCGTGTCGGAGCCGCCGGTGAGCGATGCGATGTATGAGAACTCGTCGATTTTGTATTTGAAGCCGGTGATTATCGACCATGAGCATGTGGGGCAGGTCGAGGCCAGGCTGAAGGGGATGCAGAAGGCCGGCAACAAGAAGATACTGCTTGACCTGCGCGATGTCTCGGCGGGCGATATGGGCGAGGCGACGCGGCTGGCGAACCTGCTGCTGAAGTCGGGAACGATTGCGTCGCTTGAAGGCCAGAGGGTCGAGAAGCAGACGTTTACCGCCGATCCTTCGAAGACCGTGAATGCGACGGCGCCGCTGGTGGTGCTGGTGAACCGCGGGACGGCGGGGCCGGGCGAGTTGGTGGCTGCGGCAATCGCGGACAACAAGCGCGGCGATCTGGTGGGTGAGCGGACGTTCGGCGAGGGTGCGCAGCAGAAGACGTTTGAACTGCCGGATGGAGCGGCGCTGATCTTGTCGGTAGCGAAGTACGAGTCGCCGCTGGGCAAGAAGTTTCAGGATGAGGCTGTGACCCCGTCAACGCTGGTGGCTTCGAACCTGGATGATGCGCTGGCGGCCGATGATGACAGCAAGACGACGGCCGCCGCGAAGCATCCGTCGCTGCAGCAGGACGACCAGTTGACGAAAGCCCTGGAAATGCTGAAGGCCAAGGCGGCCTGAATCGGGCCAGCGGCATCGTAGACTGAAAGCCGCCGTGCAAAGCGATTATCAGGACGAAGAAGAAGACCGCGACGCAGGCGGCAAGCCGGCGTGGCGGCGGTTTCTCGAAAAATTTCGCGAGCCCACCTACCCCACCCGGAAGCTGGCGGTGCGGGGAGCGTTCATTTCGCTGCTGATCGCTTCGGCGGTGTTTGGCGTGATGCTGGGGCTGATGCTGGTCTACTCCATCAACCTGCCGCAGATGGACGAGTTGGCGCGCTATCGGCCGAGCACCACGACCGACCTATATGACATCCACGGAAAAGTGTTTGGGTCGTTTGCGCTGGAGCGGCGAGTGGTGGTGCCGTATACGGAGTTTCCGCCGCTGTTGAGGCAGGCGATTTTTTCGATTGAAGATAAGGACTTCGAGACCAACGGCGGGATCAACCTGATTCGCGCGGCGAGCGCGGCGTATCACGATGTCCACTCCAAGGGTAAGTCGCAGGGCGCGTCGACGTTGACGATGCAACTGTCGCGGAACCTGTTTCTTTCGTCGGAGAAAACGTATTCGCGGAAGATACAGGAGATTTTTCTGACGCTGCAGATCGAGCGGCGGTTTACCAAGCAGCAGATTTTTACGCTGTATGCGAACCAGATTTATCTGGGGCGTGGGACGTATGGGTTTGAGGCGGGGTCGGAGTATTACTTCTCGAAACATGCGCGCGACTTGACGTTGCCGGAAGCGGCATTGCTGGCGGCGCTGCCCAAGGGGCCGGAGGAGTACTCGCCGGTGCGGCATCCGGACCGCGCGCTGAAGCGGCGCAACCTTGTGCTGAGCGAGATGCTGGCCGACAAGAAGATTACCTGGGAAGAGGCGGCAGCAGCGAAGGCCGCGCCGCTGGGACTGCACATTGAGCTTCCGGTGAATACCGAGGCGCCATATTTTGTTGAGGAAGTGCGGCGGCAGTTGGAGGCCGAGTACGGCGTGGAAGAAGCGCACGGGGCGGGGCTGAAGGTCTATACGACGCTGGATATCGATTTGCAGCGGGTGGCGAACAAGGCCGTGCTGGATGGGACGGCGGCGTACGAGCGGCGGCATGGATGGAAAGGCAAGCTGCAGAATGTGTTGCGTAGCGGCGGCGACCTGGCGAGCTATCGGCATCCGGACTGGACGCAGCCGATCAAAGATGGCGATTACATTCATGCGCTCGTGACAGATGCGACGGCTACGAAGATTGTGGTGAAGATGGGGTCGCAGCAGGCGACCATGACGCCGACCGACTGGGCGTGGACGCGCGTGGTGAAGGGCGATGAATTGGTTCATCTGGGCGACATTGTTTACGTCAAGGTGGTGAGCGCGACGGGCGGCGGCGGCCCGAAGGTTGCGCTGGAGGAAGACAGCGGGGCCCAGGCGTCGCTGATGGCCGTCGACAACTCGAATGGCGAAGTGCTGGCGATGGTGGGTGGAAGGGATTTTGCGCTCTCGCAGTTCAACCGCGCGACGCAGGCGCAGAGGCAGGTGGGGTCGTCGTTCAAGCCGTATGTGTATACGACCGCGATCGAGGCGGGAGAGAAGCCGAGCAGCATCGTGCTCGATGTTCCAACGAGTTTTTATACGCCGAACGGTCCGTACACGCCGCACAACTACGAGTCGGGTTCTTATGCGGGGGCGATGACGCTGACGCAGGCGTTTGCGGAGTCGCGGAATATTCCGGCGCTGCGGCTGGCGAATAAGTACGGGATTACGAAGGTGATCGCGACCGCGAAACGCTTTGGGATTACGAGCAATATGCCGGCGTTTCTGCCGGTGGCGATCGGTGCGGCGGACATCACGCTGGCCGAGCAGGTCGGGGCGTACAGCGTGTTTCCGAACGACGGGATTCGCATTCAGCCGCACTACATCCGCAAGGTGGTGCAGACGGACGGGCTGCAGATCCAGGAGAAAAGCCCCGCGGTGACGGATGTTATTTCGGTCGATACGGCGCGGACGATGATGGTCCTGCTACAGGCGGTGGTACAGCATGGGACGGGCGCCGCGGCGGCGTCGCTGAAGCATGCGTTTGGAGGCAAGACCGGGACGACGAACAACTATACCGACGCATGGTTTATCGGCTTCTCGCCGTCGGTAACGTGCGGGACGTGGGTTGGGTTTGACGATCGCGAGTCGCTGGGCGAGAAAGAGACGGGAGCCAAGGCGGCGCTGCCCATCTGGATGGACTTTATGAAGGTCGCGGTGGCGGGGAAGCCTAAGGAGAGCTTCGCGAAGCCGAATGAGCCGAAGAAGCAGTTGGATCTGCCGGTGGCGTCGCCGGCGGATGAGGTTCCCAAGCCGGCGAAGGATGATGACACCGATATGGAAAAAGATGACGATGCGACTCCCGATAGCACGCCGGATGCGGCGCCGCCGAATGCTGCCCCGCCGCCGCAGACGCCAAAGTCCGCGGTACCGGCAAGTGCGCCGGCAGTTCCCGCAGGACCTCCGCGGGGGTGAGCGGAAGGCTTGTTTCGAGCTTCCAGCTACGAGTTTCCAGCTACCAGTTTTGAGCAGAGGGCGAAGTAGCGGTTTGCTTGCTGGATGTCGATGCCGATTTGCGCGCGGAGGGCTTCGGGGGATGGGAACCGGATTTCGCCGCGCAGGCGATGGAGGAAGGTGAGTTCGAGCGGGGTGTCCTCGGTGAGGGTGAGGGGCTCGAAGTCAAAGAGGTGGGACTCGATGGCGAAGGAGTCGGCGCCGAAGGTGGGGCGGTTGCCGGCGTTGGTGACGGCGCGGAAGATGCGGCTGCCCACTCGCAGCGTGGAGACGTAGACGCCGTTGGCGGGTAGCAGATCGGTGTAGGGCGCGAGGTTGATGGTGGGGACGGTGTAGAGTGTCCCGTACCCGCGGCCGGAGGCGGATGTGCTGCGAATCGCGAACGAGCGGCCCAGCAGCGAGCGGACGTGGTGCATGTCGCCCGCGGCGATGAGCGAGCGGATGCGGCTGGAGGAGACCGCCGCGCCGCGCAGCATGTAGGGCCTGTACGCGCGGACTGCGAAGCCGAGTTCGCGGCCGAGCTGGGTGAGCCCGGTGACATCTTCGGCGGCGTCGTGGCCGAAGCGGAAGGATTCGCCCTCGTGGACCTCGACCGCATGAAGGCCGTCGCGGAGCAGCGTCGTCGCGAACTCGCGCGCGGAGAGGGAGGCGAAGGCGGGCGTGAAGGGCAGAACCAGCGTTGCGTCGAGGCCGGTGGCGGCGAGGAGTTCGAGCTTTTGTGGAAGCGGCGTGATGAGGCGGATGTCGGCTTCGGGCTTGAGGACGCGCGCGGGATGCGGATCGAAGGTGACGGCGATCGAACGGGCGTTCAGTTCGCGGGCGCGGGCGATGACCGCGTCGATCACCATGCGGTGGCCGCGGTGGACCCCGTCGAAGTTGCCGATGGTGACGACGGATGGCGTTGCTGCGGGGAGTTCGGTGAGGGAGCGGAAGATTTGCATCAGGCGGCCTCGCTCGAAATATCGAATGTGATTTGGAGGCCGTCGTAAGCGAGGCGGACGTTTGCGGGCAGTGTGGCGTTGGTGGCGTTGTGGTCGAGGTCGTGCGAGATGTGGGTGAAGAAGGCGCGGCGGGGCTTGAGCTTGGCGACCAACTCAAGCGAGTTTGAAAGATGCGAGTGAGATGGATGCGGCTCGCGGCGGAGGGCGTCGAGGATGAGGATGTCGAGGTCCTGGAGCAGCGGAATGCTTTCGGGTGGAATGTCGCTCATGTCGGTGAGGTAGGCGGCGGCCCCGAAGCGGTAGCCGGTGATGGTTTCGCGTCCGTGGGTGACCGGGATGCGGAGGAATTTCGCGCCAAATAAGTCGATGGCAGCGCCGGGAGTTTCGTCGATGCGATGGAGGACGACGCGGGCGCTGGTGGGGTAGCGGTCGATCTTGCGGAAGGTGTATTCGAAGACGCGCTCGATGATTTGGGCCGTGGAGTCGTCGGCGTAGAGCGGAAGGCCGCCGGGTTTGCCGAAGGTGAGGGGGCGGAGGTCGTCCATGCCGAGGATGTGGTCGGCGTGGCCGTGGGTGTAGAGGACGGCATCGACGCTGCGAATATTTTCGCGGATGGCCTGCGCGTGGAAATCCGGCCCGGTGTCTATGAGGACGGTGTGGCCGGAGTAGTCGATGTGCAGCGACGGGCGGGTGCGGCGGTTGGACGAGCCGAGAGTGACGGCGTCCGCGCAGACGGCGCAGTTGCAGCCCAGTGTGGGGACGCCCATCGACGTGCCGCTGCCGAGGAAGGTGAGAGTTGCCTGCATAGGGGAGTGAATGGTGAATAGTGAATAGTGAATAAAGCAAATACGAAAGGACAGATCCTGTGCATGCGCTTCGCTCAGGGTCTCGATAACAACTTCAAGGTTGGGATAACAATCTCGAATTTAGCGGACGATGCTTGGGCCTGTGGGCGGGGGCGGCACGCCCTGTTTGGCGGCTGCCTGGCGGGCGAGAAGCTGCGTGACTTCGAGGAACCCCATGCGCGACTCGAAGAGCGCCGATTGCAGCAGGTGGTCTTCGGATTCGGAGAGATTGCCCCTGGTCTTGGCGCTGAGGATGGCGAGCATGTCGATGGACTGGCGAGCGCCGAGCAGGTCGACCTGGGGCTGCTGGCCGGGCTCTGCTGCGCCGCCGAGCTGCATGATGGCCTGCATGTAAACGGACTGGACGAGACGCTCGAAGCTCATTTCTGGGATGCGCTCCATGCCGGGGTTGGCCTGGTGGATCGCAGTGTCGAGGCGTTCGACGGTGGCGTTATAGGCGCGAACGGCCTGCTCGGTTTGCTCGGCTGTGGGCGGAGGAGGAAGCTCACTCGAGGTCTGCTCTTCCTCAGCCCGATGCGGAGGTGGCGGCGGCACGGCCTGGGGACCCTTGGGCTGCGCGTGGGACGCGGAGGAGAACTCCGCGGGCGTAGTATCGCGCGGCGGGCGCGGCTCGGAGGGTGGAGCGTCGGGACGGGGCTCGCCGTCGGCGTTGAACTTGCGGCGGTCGTTGACTACGAAAGGTTTGTCGGCCATTTTTCTTTCTCAGTTCTTTGGATGCTAAGTGCAAATGCAAAAGCCTTGACGCAAAGGGCGCAAAGTTGAAGTGCGAAGTTTCGCGAAGGAAACGAATGCAGATTGTATTGTCGCTCAAGTTGCTCAGGATGTTGTCATTCGGAAGGGAAGTGCGATCGGGGTTGCCGCGCCGCCTTCGTAGTCGAGGGGCTGGTTGCGGTCGAGGGCTTCGCGGCGCACGTAGCCGAGCGCGAGGATGGCGTCGCCTTCGGGAAGGGGAACGATGGCGGCGCTGGTGAGTTCACCGGCGGCCTTGCCGTCCGAGGTAAGCGGCGCGGGAAGCGTGGCGGGCAGTGCCGTCAGACGGAAGCCGGTGAAGGTGCGGTGGACCTGGCCGCGCGAGCGGATGCGCTCGACGATCTCCTGGCCGAGGTAGCAGCCCTTGGTGAAGTGGAGGGCGTGGGTCTGGTTGGTTTCCTGCGGGAGGTCGCGGTCGCGGATATCGGTGCCGTATTTGGGGGTGGCGGAGAGGATGCGAAGTAATTCGAGGACTTCGGCCGCGCAGGCTGGGACGGCGTGGGTGTCGCGGAGTTCAGCGAGGATGCTGGCGATGGTGGATGGGTCGGACCAGATCTCGAAACGCGGGACGAGGGGGCTGTAGGCCTGGATCAGCGAGACGGGGGCGCCGGCATAGAGGGTTTGTTTGAGGTTGAGGGTCTGTGT
>DASRLB010000235.1:0-4397 GCA_035648695.1 Acidobacteriaceae bacterium
GCGGCCTTCAGCATGTTCGAGGGCGCGCAGCATCCGCTGCTGGTCCGCAACATGCTCGTAGGTTTCTCGGTCGTCGCGGTCCTGGTCGTGATCGGAGTCCTGTGGCGCGTCGGCCGCACCGTCTCGATCACCTCCGTCGCCCTCGCTCTCATCCTCGGCGGCGCACTCGGCAACCTCTACGACCGGCTCCGCTTCGGCTACGTCGTCGACTTCCTCGAGGTCCACATCCACGGCTACCACTGGCCCGACTTCAACATCGCCGATTCCGCCATCGTTTGCGGAGCCTGTCTGCTGCTTATCGAAATGCTCCTCCCTCAACGGCACCATAACGTCGACTAACAACAACCTTGTCATCCTGAGCGAAGCTTCTCGCGCACTTTGCGAGAAGCGCAGTCGAAGGACCTGCAACCCCGCCCGAAGCGCCGAAGCTGCCGGCACCTTTCAACCACGACCCCGCCCTTGCACTTGCTGTTGTTCCTGCCGTTGCACTTGCCTTTCTTGTTGTCATCCCCGCAGGGACCTGCTGTTGCACTTGTTGTTGCCCTTGCACTTGTTATTGCCGTTGCACTTGCAGTTGTTCTTGCTTCTAGGTAAGCCAAGGCTTCAGCCTTGGCATTCACAGGACCACCTAACATCGGGGCTTTAGCCCCCTGGGGTATGCCCTCCTCCACACCCCCACGAAGACGACATGCCCACTGCCACCATCATCGATAAAATCACCATCCGCGGCGCTCGCACCCACAACCTCAAGAGCATCGACGTGGACATCCCCCACAACGCCCTGACGGTCGTCTCCGGCGTATCCGGCTCGGGCAAATCCTCGCTCGCCTTCGACACCGTCTACGCCGAGGGCCAGAGGCGCTACGTCGAATCCCTCTCCGCCTACGCCCGCCAGTTCCTCGAACGCATCGAGAAACCGGACGTAGACCACATGGACGGCCTCGCCCCCGCCATCGCCATCAAGCAAAAGAACCAGACCCGAAACCCCCGCTCCACCGTCGCCACGGCCACAGAAATCTACGACTACATGCGCCTCCTCTACGCGCGTTGCGGCACGGTCACCTGCCTCCATTGTGGGGGAATAGTCCGCCACGACACGGTCGACGAAATCGTCACCCGCGTCCTCGCGCAACCGGAAGGAACACGCGTCTACGCCCTCTTCCCCGCCGTCCGCCGCGAGATCTCGCTCGAACCCCTGCAAGGCCCCGCACCCGACGCCGAAGCGCCCACACCAGCGCCGAAAAAGACCGCCGCAAAGAAAGCTGTAAAAAAAGCCCCAATCGCCGACCTCAGCGAGCCAGTAAAAGAGCGCCTCACCGAACTCCGCCGCCGCGGCTACAACCGTCTCTGGCAGGCCTCCGAAGACTCGACCGGCCCCGGCAACATCGTCGAATTCTCCACCCCCGAGTCGCTCCTCGAACTCAACTTCAACGATCCCGCCCGCCCCATCTTCGTCCTCGCCGACCGCCTCGCACTAAACGCCGAATCTCGCAGCCGCATCGTAGACGCCATCGAAACCGGCTACCGCGAAGCCTGCGAAATCGTCTTCAGAGCGATACCGCGTGACGGTGAAACAGTCACGTCCCCGCTGCGCTTCTCCGCCGCCTTCGAGTGCTCCACCTGCCACCGCACCTACCGCGAACCCGAACCGCGCCTCTTCAGCTTCAACAACCCATACGGCGCCTGCCCGCGCTGCCAGGGCTTTGGCAACACCATCGACTTCGACCCCGGCCTCATCGTCCCCGACCGCACGCGCACTCTCGACGAGGGCGCCGTCGATCCCTGGACCAAGCCCAAATACCGCCCCCACCACGGCGAAATGCGCCGCGCCGCCAAGGCCGCCGGCATCCCGCTCGACGTTCCGTGGTTCGACCTCACCGAGGCCCAGCAGCGCTTCATCGAAGAAGGCGGCAGCGGCTGGCCCGGCATCCGCGGCTTCTTCGCCGAGCTCGAACGCAAGAAGTACAAGCTCCACGTCCGCGTCTTTCTCTCGAAATACCGCGGCTACGCAACCTGCCCCGACTGCCGTGGCCAGCGCCTCAGGGCCGAAGCCCGCGCCGTCCTCCTCGGCAGTGATTCAGCCGGCGGCGCCAGAAACATCTGCGAAGTCTGCGCCCTCACCATCACCGCCGCGCAGGAGTTCATGGACGCCCTCACCCTCTCGCCCGCGCAGATGGAGATCGCCGCCAAGGTCCTCGAAGAAGTCCGCCAGCGCATCAGCTTCCTCCACGAAGTCGGCCTCGACTACCTCACGCTCGACCGCCTCTCGTCCACACTCTCCGGCGGCGAATCGCAACGCATCCAACTCGCAACATCTCTGGGGTCGCGCCTCGTGGGCGCTCTGTACGTGCTCGACGAACCCTCCATCGGCCTCCACTCCCGCGACACCGCCAAGCTTGTCCGCATCATGGAATCCCTCCGCGATCTCGGCAACACCATCCTCGTCGTCGAGCACGACCCCGACGTCATCCGCGCCGCCGACTACCTGCTCGACCTCGGCCCCGGCGCGGGCGAACTCGGTGGCAAACTCCTGGCCGCGGGAACGGTCGCCGAAGTCCGCGAAAATCCAGACTCCATCACCGGAAAATACTTAAGCGGCCGCCTCAGCATTCCCGTCCCCAAACACCGCCGCGAACCCGGCCGAGAAAAGCTCGTCCTCAAAGGCGCGCGCATCCACAATCTCCGCGGCGTAGACATCGAAATCCCGCTCGGCCTCCTCTGCTGCGTCACCGGCGTCTCCGGCTCCGGCAAATCCACCATCGTGCACCAGGTCCTCTACCGCGCGCTTCAGCAGGCTCTTGGACAGACCGAAGGCGCAGACCCCGCGCACCTCTACCGCGAACTCTCCGGTACACCGCACCTCAACGACGTCATCCTCGTCGATCAGTCCCCGATTGGCCGCACGCCACGCTCCAACCCCGTCACCTACATCAAGGCCTTCGACGACATCCGCGCCCTCTTCGCCGCGCAGCCCGACGCCAAACGAAAGTCCCTCACCGCGGGTCATTTTTCCTTCAACGTCCCTGGAGGGCGCTGCGATGTCTGCGAAGGCGACGGCACCGTCACCGTAGAAATGCAGTTCCTCGCCGACGTTGAGCTCCCCTGCGAAGAGTGCAACGGCACGCGCTACAAAGCCGGCATCCTCGACATCAAGTACAAGGGCAAAAACATCCACGATGTGCTCAATATGACGGTCCGCGAAGCCCTCAACTACTTCGCCGGCATCCCCAAGATCGTCGACAAGCTCGCCGTGCTCGACGAAGTCGGCCTCGGCTACGTCCGCCTCGGGCAATCGGCCACAACGCTCTCGGGCGGCGAAGCCCAGCGCGTCAAACTCGCGCAACATCTGGCCTCCGCGCGCTCGGGCAGTTCCGGCGGTGCGAGCAGCATTCGCGGCGAAGCCAAACGCATGGCCAGCCGCGTCCTCTACATCCTCGACGAGCCCACCACCGGCCTCCACTTCGAAGACGTCGCCAAACTCCTCGCCGCCTTCCGCAAGCTCATCGACGGCGGCGGCTCGCTCCTCGTCATCGAGCACAACCTCGACATCATCAAGTCCGCCGACTGGGTCATCGACATGGGCCCCGAAGGCGGCTCCGGCGGCGGCCAGATAGTAGCCGCAGGCACCCCCGAACTCATCGCCGCAACTCCCAACTCCTACACCGGCCAATGGCTGGGTCCCGTCCTCAAAGCTGGAAGCTGACAGCCGGAAGCTGGCAACTGGTAACTCGAAACTGGAACCTGACCGTCAAACCCAAATGTCTGCACGCCTCATAATTCGCGCCGCGCTCCTCTTCGCTTCTGTCTGTACCGCCGCAGTCGCCCAGCAACTCCCTGCCGGGACCCGCGACGCCGCCGACACCTCCCGCGCCGACTCCGCCAACGCCCAACTCCGCGACGCCGAGACCGCACTCGAAAAGGGCGACTACGCCACCGCCGTCAAAACCCTCACCACCCTCGCCGCCGCCCGCCCCAGCGACGCACAAATCCTCTACGACCTCGGCTTCGCGCAGGAGCGCACCGACAATGACGCGGGTGCCGCAAAGTCCTACGAATCCGCCATCGCCGCCGGCCCCACGGTCGCCGAGCCCCGTCTCGCGCTCGCCCTCCTCGACGCCCGCTCCGGCCGCACCGACAAAGCCCACGGAGAGTTCGCCGCCGTCACCCAGCTCGACACCGCGCCGCCCCAGCTCAAGGCCCGCGCCTTCCGCTCCCTCGCCCAGCTCGACCAGACATCCAACCCCGCCGCCGCTTCGGACGACCTCCTTTCCGCGATCAAGCTCACCGGAGAAACCCCCGCCGACACCGCCCTCTCCGCCGCCCTCGCCGAACGCGCCGGCGACAAATCGGGGGCCGAAGCCGCCTACCGCCGCACCCTTCAGGCCACCCCCGACGAC
>DASRLB010000236.1:0-21391 GCA_035648695.1 Acidobacteriaceae bacterium
CGATTTCCTATGGCACGGCACTTTCCGGAACTCAACTCAACGCCACGGCCACGTTCAACGGCGCGACCGTCGCGGGCGCCTTCAGCTACAACCCCGCATCTGGCACTGTACTTACGGCTGGGACGCATACGCTGGGCGTTACGTTCACCCCGACAGACACGACCGACTTTGCGGTGGCTACCGGCTCGGTCGGCATCGCGGTCGGCCAGTCCACGCCGGTCGTTACATGGGCTCCTCCCGCGGCGATCAACCTGGGCACGGCACTTGGCGCTGCGCAGCTCAATGCCTCCGTCACCGGTGTGGGCGGCGGGGCGCTGGCGGGCACGTTTACCTATGCGCCGGCCGCAGGGGTCGTTCTGCCCGTGGGGGCGAACACGCTCGGTGTGACGTTCACGCCGACGGATACGGTGGACTACACAACTGCGGTGGCCAACGTCCCACTCACTGTCAATCCGGCACCGACGACGACCACGGTCACAAGTTCGATGAACCCATCACAGTTTGGACAGCTCGTGACCTTCACCGTCGGAGTGACTTCCGCCTATAGCGGGGCTGCCATCACCGGGACCGTCAGCGTGTTCGACGGCACGACGCTGCTCGGGACCGTCCAGCTTCCCAACCTCACCGTCTCCACTTCAACCCTCAGCGCGGGCGCGCACAGCATCACCGCGGTCTACGGCGGCAACTCGAACTTCGGCGGCAGCAACTCCGCCGTCCTCACCGAAACGATCAGCTCCGCTACCACCGCCATCAACTGGCCGCAGCCCGCGAGCGTCCCCTACGGCGCCAAACTGTCGGCGACGCAGTTGAACGCAACCGTGTCCACAGCGTTCGCGCAGACCGTACCCGGGACCTTTGCCTATACTCCCGCGGCGGGCGCCTTGCTGACTGCCGGCCCCCAGACGCTCTCTGTCCTCTTCACTCCGACCGATACGGCCAGCTTCAAGACCGCGACCGCCAGCGTGACTCTGGTCGTCACCAAAGTCGCCCCGACGCTGAGCTGGGCCGCTGCTGCCAACATCACCGCTGGCACACCGCTGGGCGCAACGCAGTTGAATGCCACAGCGACCGACATCGGCGGCAACCCGCTGCCCGGCGTCTTCACCTACACCCCATCCAGCGGAACGATCCTCGCACCCGGTGCGACCACCCTGAGCGCGGCCTTCGCGCCGACCGACACTGTCGACTACACGCCCGCCTCCATCAGCATCCCGCTCAACGTCGACCCCGCCATTGCGACCGTCGCCGTCATCAGCACGGCGAACCCCTCGCAGTTCGGCCAGCCCGTCACGTTCAACGTCAACATCGCGTCGGCCTACACGGCTTCGCCTATCAGCGGCACGGTGACGATCTCCGACGGGAAGACGGTGCTCGGAACCCCGGCGCTGACCAACGGCGCTGCCAGCTTCGCCATCTCCACTCTCACCGCGGGCGCGCACAACATCACCGCCAGCTTCGCCGGCAATCCGGTCTTCGCCGCAGCGACGTCGCCGGTGCTGGCGCAGACCGTCGATCTCGCCACGAGCACCATCACCTGGCCGACGCCCACGGGCATCGGCTACGGCACGCTGCTTTCGGCAACGCAACTGAACGCGACCGTCGCGACCCCATACGCCGCCACGGTACCCGGCACGTTCGTCTACACGCCTGCTGCGGGGACGCTGCTTACCGCCGGAACGCAGACGCTCTCCGTCGCGTTCACGCCTACCGATACGATCGACTTCAAGCCCGCAACGGGCAGCGTCACGATCGCCGTCGGAAAGATTGCGCCCACCATTACCTGGTCCGTGCCTGCGGACGTAGTCGCCGGCACCGTGCTTTCCGCTACGCAGTTGAACGCCACAGCCAACGGTATTTCCGGCGCGCTGACCGGGGCATTCGCGTACACGCCGGCGCTGGGCACCGTGCTCACCGCGGGAACGCAGACCCTCAGCGTCACGTTTACTCCAACCGACCTCACCGACTACACGACCGCGACGGCCACCGTTCCGCTCAACGTCATCGGCCTTGCGCTCACCTCGCTTTCGACCGCCAGCGTCAAGCTGGGCGACCCAGCCCTGAACCTGACGCTCACCGGGACGGGCTTCCTCCCGAACTCCGTCGTCTACATCGGCACGACTGCGCTTACGACGACGTTCGTGAACCCCACGACGCTGACCGTCGCGGTTCCCGCCTCCAACTTCCTGACCGCGCAAACCCTCCAGGTAACGGTCAACGATCCTACCCAGGCGCAGACGAGCAATACCCTGGCAATCGTCGTAGGCGCGCCACCGGCGACGATCAGCGTCAATGGACCGCCTACGGTCGCGCCGGTCGCGCAGCCCAACCTGACCTTCACCGTGGCCGCCTATGCGGTGCCGATTGCGGCGACCCTGACCCTGACCTTCACGCCGGCGCCGGGCTTGACGACGGACGGAACGATCCTGTTCCCCAACGGAACCACCACCACCACATTCACGATCCCCGCGAATACGACGACGATTCCCCCGCTCCAATTTCAGAGCGGATCGGTCGCCGGGACCATCACTGTCACGCTGAAACTTACCGCGGGCGGCGTCGACATAACGCCGACACCGGTGCCGACCCTGGTCATCACGTCGCCGCCCGCCACGCCCGGCGTCGCGGGGGTCACGCTGGACCGCAGCGGAGACACCCTGACCGTCACCGTCCAGGGCTACTCCAATACGCGCGACATTGAGCAGATCCACTTCCACTTCGTCGCCGCACCCGGCCAGAGCCTCGCTACATCCGATCTCGTCATCGACGGCAGCGCGCTGTTCAGTGCGTGGTACTCAAACCCGGCGTCTCCAACCTACGGATCGACGTTCCACTACATTCAGGTGTTCAATCTCGATCAGGATGCGGCCGTGGTCGGGCAGGTGCAGGTCACGCTGGTCAATAGTCAAGGCAATTCGCAGACGGTGAGCGCGCAATGATCGACAGAATGAAGCTAATCCGGCCCTCGATTGCGCGGAGATTGCCGTCGCTGGTAAGGCGCGTGGTGGCTGTTGCGCTGATGCTGCTGCTTGTCCGGGCGCCGCAAATGTTCGCTCAGGCCGCCGCTGCGCAGGCCGGGACCCCGATGGCCCTGCACATTGTCATCCTCGATGGCGAAGACGCACTCAACAACATCCGGCAGCGTACTGCCCGCGAGCCCATCGTGCAGGTGCAGGACGAAAATCACAAGCCCGTCGCCGCCGCGGTCGTCCTGTTCACCATCCGCAAAGGACCCACCGGCGCCGGCGGCACCTTCGCCGGAGTGTCCACGCTGGCCGTCATCACCGGCCTCGACGGAGAGGCCGTCGCGAAAGGTCTGGAGTCGAACGGCGTTAAGGGTTCTTATACGATCTCGGTGCAGGCCACCGCGGGAGCAGTGACGACGGCTGCTGTCATTACTCAGGCCAACTTTTTCGGGCCGGCTTCCACGTCTTCGTCGAGCTCCACAACTACCTCGGGCGCACACGTCGGCGGGCATGTTTTGGGGACACATTTTTGGATTGTCGCCGGTAGCGTCGCCGCAGCCGCCGGCGGCATTGCCGCGGTCATCCTTACCCACAACAGCGGAGCGACCATCACCGCCGGCAACGGCACCGTGCATCAATAGAACTACCCCAAAAGATAATTCAACAATGCCATGCGGATATACATCGCATTTTTTGCCTGCCGAAAGTAGGCCGCGCGATAATTGGCATCGACGTCCGGCGATATTTCATTTACACGCGGCAGAGCATGCATAATAATTGCCTTCGATTTCAAATTGTCCGCAATTTTCGCGTCGATGATATATGCGTCCTTCACTGCTTCATATTCGGCGATCGATAAAAATCGCTCCCGCTGCACGCGGGTCACATACACTACATCGGCGCTGCGCACGGCGCCGGCCAGCTTATCGGTCTCTACGAACCGCACGCCCTTGCTTTCTAAGAAGCTGACGTATCTCGCTGGAAGCCGAAGCTGTTTCGGCGAGACCAGGATGATCGAAACGTCGCGATAAAGTGCCAGGAGTGCCAGCAGTGAATGGATCGTCCTTCCATTCAACAGATCGCCGATCAGGGCGACCTTCACGCCATCTACCTTGCCTAGCTCCTTGCCGATCGTGAACACATCGGCGAGCGCCTGGGTGGGATGCTCGCCTACCCCGTCGCCCGCATTGATTACGGGCACCGGAGAGGCGTCCGCGGCCTTCTTCGCCGCGCCTTCCTCGTAGTGCCGCATCACGATCGCGTCCGCATATCCACTGACCACTCGGATAGTATCGGGGATCGATTCTCCCTTGGTCGCCGACGAACTGTCCTTCGCGTTTTCCGCAGTGATGACGCTTCCGCCAAGCTTTTGCATCGCCGCCTCAAAAGAAAATCGGGTGCGTGTGCTCGGCTCATAAAATAACGTCGCCAGTATCCTGCCGCGCAGCGGTTGCGGCAGCGTGCGCGCCACATCGTCAAGCTCCATCTGGGTCGCCGAAACGCAAAGCTGCTGTAGCAGCCGCGTATCTCCGAATTGTTTTGTACTAAGAACGTGCCGCAGCTTTTGCATAAATAAATAACCACTAGCTAGCGCGAAATACCTTGCCTCGAATGATCGTATACCGCACACTTCCGGGAAGCGTGTACCCTTCGAAAGGCGACCATGCGCACTTTGTCCTTACGGACTCGCGAGTAACTACATACGGTGTATCCAGATCGAGAATTGTGAGTGAACCCACGTATCCTGGTTCGATAACCCCATATCCCTTACCGAAGCCCACTGGCAGAAACTCGCGTACAAATGCTCCCGGATGAAATGCGCATACTCGCGCGATATCTCTTGCCGAAAACCCCTGCTCGACCATCAGCCACGCGGCAAATGCACCATAGGTGTCAAGTAAAGGAACCCCACTCACACCCTGCGCCTTTTCCTCCAGCGTATGCGGTGCGTGGTCCGTCGCGATGTAGTCGATGTCGCCCCTCTTCAATGCCGCAATCATCGCGAAGCGGTCATCGGGGCTGCGCAGCGGTGGGTTCATTTGCAACCAGAGACGGTTCTTGTCCGTAATCATCGACTCGTCGAAAAACAGGTGATGCGGTGTGACTTCGCATGTAACTCGCACGCCGCGAGCCCTCGCCGCGACTATCTTTTCCAGTCCCCCGCGGGTCGAGTAATGGCACAGCTTCCCTACTAACTCATACTTCTCGATCAGGTACAGCGCAAACTCGGTCGCCGAAATCTCTGCCGCCGCCGGACGCTTCAGCTCGTGCGTCGGAGCATTCTTATTGGCCTCCAATATCACCGGATCTTCGCAGTGGAAACTGACATTCCTCCCGCGGTACCTTGCGATGGCCGTCTCAAGTTCGGCCTGCGAAGTGAAGAACAAATCCCCAACCGACGGTCCCATGAACGCCTTGTACGGTACATGCCGCTGGAGCGGATTCGTCAGCGGTCCTATCCCGGCGTATAGAGTTACATGGACCGCGGACTTTTTCGTGAGTGCCTCTTTCGCGGCGTATGTGCATTCATCAATCGGAGCGATAGGATTATTCGGCATGTCCGCTACGTGGGTAACTCCACCATGGACCGCCGCATCGGACGCCGAGGAGAAGTCCTCCTTATAAGCCTGAGTCCCGCCGGCATCTTCGCGAGCGTGGATATGAATATCGCCAAATCCCGGAAAAATCAAGCACCGGCCTACGGCAATATCGCTGCGGCCTTCTTTCGCGCCGACATATTCGATAAGCCCGGTCTCGGTATCGATTTCAATGGCGCCATCGAAGTCGGCGTCATGGTTGACGATCCTGCCCTCAACGCGCAGCATAGACAACCTCTCGTGCAGCGTTGATTTCATCGCGCAGTTCGCGCGCGGCACCTGCAGGGTCAGCACTAAAAATAATCCCGCGCGAAGAGCTAATCATTAGCCCTCGACCGTGCGCGTCCAATCCAGCGGCGACGACCGCGACGACATCGCCCCCTTGCGCTCCTACACCTGGAACTAGAAGTGTAATGTCCGGTGCGATGCCGCGAATCCGCCGCATCTCTTCGGGATAAGTCGCGCCAACCACCAGCAGACAGTTGCCATTGCTATTCCAGCCGCGTTCCACCTTCTCGGCAACGGCTTGCCAGAGCGGCCTGCCCTCAACGTCCAGGTCCTGAAATTCCCCGGCGCCTGGATTGGAGGTCCGGCAAAGGATGATGCACGCCTTGTCTGTCCGTTCCAGAAACGGAGCCAGCGCCTCGCGGCCAAGATAGGGATGCAATGTGACCGCGTCGAAGCCCATTTCATCGAAGATTGCGGTCACATATCCGCGATTTGTATTCCCAATATCGGCGCGCTTGGCATCGCAAATCGTTACGATTTCAGGATGTTGCGCTCGCAGATACTCCATGGTCAGATGCAATTCATCCCAGCCCCGTGCGCCGCGCGCTTCATAGAAAGCCATATTCAACTTAATGGCGGCCGCATATTCTGCCGTCCGATCGATGATCCATCGATTGAATGCAAACTGCGGAAGGTCGTCGCCGGAGAAGCTCGCGGAAATTCTTTCGATCTCACTATCCAATCCCACGCAGAGTAGCGAACCTATCGCCTCAACTCGGCGGTTATATTTATCGAGGATGGAGTGAGTTGTCATCTATTCCAGTCCATTTCTAGTTGCCCATCCTCGCGGATCACCCAACCAGTCGCGGATGCTCGCGGCGCCTGTAGCGTCGATCATCGACCGCCGGACCGCAATTTCCAGTACCGCTTCAAAGGTCGTCAGCGGATGCAGCCGAACGCCAGCATTTGCAAACTGCTCGACCGCCTCGGCGAAGTTATAGCTGATAATCGCGAGACAGTCGGTAACGACGGCCCCTTCGACCCGCAGCGCCTGGACGCCGGAAAGACTGCTCATTCCGGTAGTTACAAGGTCTTCCACGAGAAGCACACGTTGGCCCGACACGTCGCCACCTTCAACGCGCTTCCTGGTTCCATGCTCCTTAGCCTCCTTGCGAATGAAGACAGAAGGCTTCGCCATTGAAAATCCGAGCGCGGCGCTGTGCGGAATCCCCGCCGCTTCGATGCCACCTACTGCATCGCACGGAATATTTTCTTGCGCAATCAATTTCTCGAATCCGTGAATTACCTTCGCCCACTGTTGCGGCCAGAAGGGAAACGCCCGGTTGTCGCAGTACACCGGCGACTTCATTCCCGATTTGAACGTGATCGGGTCGTCCGGTCTGAAGCCGACGCCTTTAATGTCGATCAGCGCTTCGGCAATTTCAAATTTCATCGGGCCGCCCCTTGATTTCCCGCGCAAGCAACGGGTTCCACATCGCGGAGGTAGCCGACATTACCGCATCAGCGCCAGCTTCGCGATACTCCGTATAGTCGGCGAGGCTTCCCATGCCGCCCACGCCGATGATGGAAAAACTAAGTCCGAGTTCATCGCGCAATCGGGCGAGCTTCTTTGTCATCCCCACCCCGGCCCACTTTATCGCATGACCACATACGCCGCTGCGCAACCGACCTTCGCCGGGCAACGCCTGCGCGCCGGCCGCGTCGACTATCTCCGCCGAAATTGTATTGATGGAGGACGTGGCCGCGATGGAATTGCCGACGATCTTCAGTAACTTTTCCAGCAGGTCCGTACTCTGAAAGTAAGCGAGCTTTATAGCCAGCGGAATATTCCCAATTTCATTCTTGATTGCGTCGACGATCTGGCCTGCCCGAACAACGTCGAAACACAATAGGTTCGAGGTGCCCTCATTCGGACAACTCAGGTTGACCTCAATCACTTTCACGCCAGTTTCTTTTAGCAGTCGGGCACCCTGCACGAAGTCCGCAATATATCCAGCGATGCTGCCATCGGTCGACTTCGTTCCCTGGAAGCTCGCAACCACTACTTGGCCTGGGTGTTCCTGTGCAACCGCGGCAGCTATATCCGGTTGCCAGAAATCTGGATCGAAGGAAGGAACGCCGAAAGAATTCGTAATCGATAGCGGCTCAGAATAATCATGATTCGCAACTAGCCGCGTTTTATCGAGAGTGAGGTCGCCATCGACTCTTACCGCCAGAACATTGGGCCACGGGTGGCTCGCGTACTTACGCGTCCGCACAGTCTTATAGACTGGAATATCGAAGCCCATATCCAGCGCGGCGTTGACGAACCTGCTATTAAGCAAAGGCCCTGCGGGAATACCGAAGGGCCCATAGACTTTGTGTCCAAGAAATGAATGTTGTGGACCACCATCCGGCGGATGATACATAGGATCGACAAATAACCCGAACGGGCCGTGGTTAAAATTGTCGAGGTAGGACCGTGCCGGGTCATAAAACGGCTGAACGATCACCTGTTCCATGACTTCAAATTATACACGGCACATATCCACAGCCCGCGGCCATCATCTCGGGGCGCGCCACAACTTGTTCAGGCGAATGACGATTCCCGCGCTGACGCCGTACGGGTGCAACGCGCCGAACGTAAATTGCGGCCACTGCTGGTACTCCACGTCGATCGCGCGGAGGGAAATCCGATCGCTCAAGATGTAATCGATGCCCGCGCCCGGCGCGTAGGCCAGGAAGGTTCCTTGCCCGTAGCCGAACGGCAGATCGATCTTCCCCGCGCCGATCAGAAATTTCGCATATGGCCGAAACCTCTGCGGCCGCAAGTAAACGATCGGACCTACGAGGTACGTCGATTCCTTCACGCCCTCGTCGGTGCGAAAGTTCAGCATTCGCGCTTCGCCTTCAATCCCGTAGCGCCAGGTCGGATGCACATCGACAAACGCCATGCCTCCGTCGATCCAACGCTGGCCATAGTCGGCCTGGTAGCTCGAGAATCCAACGCCGGCCGACACATAACTCCCCGGCCCAGACGCCGCCGGTGTCGCCTGCGCGCACACATCGCGCGAGCAGGCGGCCACCGCCAGGCCTGCAATTATCCGTACCATCTGGATCCGGTTCACTGCGTCACCGTCAGCGTCATCGTCTTGGACTGCGACGCACCCGTGCCCTGCCCGTAGGCCGTTACCTGGAAGCTGTACGTCCCGGCCGGCGTGCCCTGCGTTGTGAGTCCGGCGCAGCCCGTTGAGGAAAGCACCGCGCCCATCGCGCAGAACAGCAGCACCGCCGCGGCGAGTGACGGCAGCTTACGCCGCTTGCGCCACAACAGCAGGCCGGTGAGCAGCGCCCCGGGGATGAAGCACATTAGCGTCGTCGACGAGCTTCCGTGAATGTTGCTCGCCTGTGCGCCTGCGCCTAGCGGGTTGCCGGTGTCGACAGTGAGTTGTACCGTCGTTATACCGTCCGCAGCCAGTTTCGACTGCGTGCTGCTGAACGTGCAGGTCGCCGCGAAGGGCAGCCCCAGGCAACCGAATTGCAGGGTGTCCGTGAAGCCCTTCACCGATGCGACGGTGAGCGTCGTGACGCCGTGCTCCTTGCTCACCATCGTGAGCGCGGGTGGCGTCAATGACATCGTGAACTGTGTCGCCGGGCCGCCAGTTATTGCTGTTGCAGCTGAACTCGAAGTGGCATACGCGGTGTCACCGTTGTAGGTTGCGACGATCTGTTCCGAACCCGACTGCACGAAGATGTTCATCGTGCCGACGCCAGATGCGTTGAGCGTTACAGTGCCAACCGTGATGCTTCCGTTCGTCAAGGTGACAGTTCCCGTCGGCGCTGTCGTGCCCGTCCATTGGACGATGGCGATCAGCGTGACTTCCGTGGGATCGTTGGGATTCGAGGCAGTCGTGGTCAGCGACGTTGTCGTGGGGCGCAACGCAACAGTCTGCGAGAGCGCGGCAGAGGCGCTGAGGAAGTTCGATCCATCGCCGCTATAGCTCGCCTGGATTGAATGGCTGCCCGCGCTGAGCGAGGGCACCGTCAGGCTGAATCGGCCGCTCGCGTCTAGCGTGCCAATGCCCAACTGCGTGCTGCCATCGGTGAACGTCACCGTGCCTCCAGGCGTCGTAACGCCCGTGTTCGTCACCGTCGCTGTCAGCACGATCGGGCTGAGCGTGGGCGACGGATTTGCGCTCGAAGCGAGTGCAACCGCCGTAATCTGCTTCACGGAAATCGCAAGTGGAGTCGAGACCGATGGGCTGGCCTTGCCGTCTCCCGCATAGTTTGCGACAACGTTGTGCGCGCCTGGCGCGAGCGTTGAAGTCGTCAGCGTGCCGACACCGTTCGCTCCGAGCAGCGCGCTGCCGATCGAAACGCCGGAGTCCGTGAAGCTGACACTGCCGGTCGCGACGCCACCGTTGGTTGTGACAGCCACAGTAAATGTCAGCGGCGTTCCGTAGGTCGCGGGGTTCGCGCTCGCAGTCAATGCAATCTGCGTGCTCGAATTCTGAATCGTCTCGACCAGAGGCGCGGACGAAACCGCGGAAAGGTTTTGATCGCCGGCGTAGTTCGCGGTCACCGAGTGAGTTCCAACCGAAAGTGCAGAACTGGAAACACTCGCCGAGCCGGTTGCGTCCACTGCCGCGGAACCGAGCAGCGTTGCGCCGTCGAGGAACGTGACCGAACCCGTGGGCGTAATGGTTGCCGGCGCCGTCACTCTTGCGGTGAAGACGACCGTCGCGCCCGATGCCGCAGGATTCGCGCTGGGGCCAAGCGCAATCTGCGCCGACTGCACGATTTGTTCGCTCACCGCGGTAGATGTAGAAGCAACGTGATTCGTATCGCCGCTGTATACAGCGGTAAGCGGATGCGTGCCGGTGGTCAGCGTGCTCGTTGTGAACGACGCCGTACCATTGGCCGCGAGGACCGCGGAGCCGATCACGACGCCTCCGTCCTGGAAGCTGACCGAGCCGGTAATGCCGGCGCTGCTGCTGGTTACCGCAGCGGTGAGCGTAACGTTCTGTCCGACGATCTGCGGGTTCTTGTTGCTCTGCAATGTGATGGCGGTCGTAGCCTGTTGGACGACCGTCGTTACGTTGTTCGAGACGCTCGATGCGTTGTTCGCGTCTGCTGCGTAGGTTGCATTCAGGGTGTGCGTTCCGATCGCAAGCGTCGCCGTGAAGGTGAAAGTCCCCACGCCCGAAACTGGCTGCGTTCCGATCACAGTGTTCCCGTCATGCAGCACGATCGAGCCCGTGGGGGCCACGCCCGTGCCGGTCAAAGTCACGGTGTACGACGCCGTCGTTCCTGCACTGACGCTCGCGGGGCCTGCAAGCGTCAGAGTCGTTGCGGCCAGCGTAACCGACTCAGCGTACGGAGTGGACGTGCTGGTCGCGTAGGCAGTGCTGCCCGTATAAACAGTAGTGATCGAGTGGCTGCCGACGGAAAGTGTGGAGACCGAAATCGTCGCCACACCCTGCGCATTCAGCGTTCCCTGCCCCAGACTCACGCCGTTGTCGAGGAAGCTCACGGTGCCGGAAGGAATGCCGCTTGCGCTCGTCACAGTCGCCGTAAGCGTGACGCTCTTGCCCGAAAGCGAGCCCGGCGAGCCTGCGCTCACTGTCGTCGTCGTTGCGGTCTGTTGGACTACCTGGCTCAACACCGCGGACGGGCTTCCCGCATAGTTTGTGTTGCCGGCGTAGGTCGCAACAATGGGATGCGAACCGACTATCAGCGTGTCGACAGCGATCGTGATGACGCCGGAAGCATTGACTGTTCCGCCGCCAAGCGTCGTTCCGCCTTCGGTAAACGTTACCAATCCCGTGATCGCGCCGTCGGCAGTCGATCCCGCGGCAACGCTTACAGTCGCGGTCAGATGCACCGTCGCGCCGGCATTGGATGGGTTCGCGTCGGAAGTAAGGACCGTAGCTGTGCCAAGTTGCTGCACAGTTTCCACCAGCGCAGAAGAGTTGCTGCCCGCATCGTTTGCGTCGCCGCCATAGACAGCACTAATGCTGTGCGCGCCCGGCGCGAGCGTCGAAATCGTCAGCGCCGCCACACCACTCGCGTTCAATGTTCCGCTACCCATGCCGATAGATCCATCTTCGAACTGCACCGTGCCTGTAGGCGCAGGCCCGCCTGTGCTGGACACCGAAGCGGTGAAGGTCACCGCCGTGCCAACCGCAACCGTGGCGTTGCTTGTCGACAGCATCGAGATGGTCGCCGCCTGCGAAATGACTTCGCTCACAACGTTCGAGGTGCCCGGTGCGTTGGTGGAATCGCCCGCATACTTTACGGACAGACTGTGGGTGCCCGCGCTCAAGGTTGTCGTCGAGAAAGTCGCGACGCCGCTAGCATTCAGGGCGCCGCTGCCGATCAGAATTGTCCCGTCGTAGAAATTCACCGCGCCCGTTGGCGTTCCCGTGGCTGCGCTCGCAGTCAATGTCAGTATGACGCTCGACGTAACGATGGCCGGGTTCGGCGACACCGCCAGAGTAAGCGATGCAGTCTGCATCACGACCTGGGTCAGCGCCGGCGAAACGCTGGCCGCGTTGTTCGCATCACCCGCGTAGCTCGCGGTAATTTTGTGCGAGCCCAGCGTGAGGGTCGACATGGTGCAACCAGCCGCACCGGTTGAATCGAGGTTGACGTTTTTGCACAGTGTCGCTGCGCCGTCGAGAAACGTAACCAAACCACTCCGTGTGGGATCGTCGCTAGCCACCGTTGCGGTAAATGTGACCGCCGCGCCGAGCAGGCTCGGGTTCACGCTTGAAGTCAACGAAACCGACGTCGGTTCCACCGTCAGCACCTGGCCGGACACGAAAATCACCGCGGGGCTATTGCCCGCATCGGAGTTCTGCGTAACCGATCCCAGCACCATATCGCCAACCACCGTCGGTGCAAACTCTACCCCGAGCACGCAGTCCGCATCCGCTGCGAACACCCCTGCGACACATGTGGTCGTGGCCGGATCGAGCGCGGCATTGTCGAACACCGCCGTCGTCAACGTGAGGTCTGCGTTGCCGTCATTCTCCAGGCCCTCGGCCTGCGGAGGCGAAACCTTGCCGACGCGGATCGTGTCGTACGCCAGCGAAATCGAGGTCGCGCTGATGCGCCGCACGCGGTTGTGGAACATGTCGGCGACCAACAGGTTGCCGCTCTGATCGAAGAACAGCGCGTACGGCCCGTAGAGGCTCGCCAGGTTTGCCGGGCCGGTATCGCCCCCGAATCCTTCGTCACCGTTTCCGGCTATCGTGTCGATAATCCCGGTAATCGCATTCACTTTCCGCACGCGGTTGTTCGCCGAATCGGCAATATACAAATTGCCGGCCGGATCGAACACGATGGCCGCCGGCGCATTCAGCTCCGCCGCGGTTGCCGCCGACCCATCACCGCCAAACGAGCGCGAACCCGTTCCTGCAACCGTCGAAATAATCCCTTCAGAATCGATCTTGCGGACGCGGCTGTTATTGAGGTCGGCGATATACAGCAATCCGTCGACACCGAACGTCACGCTCCACGGAGAGTTCAGCATCGCGGATGTCGCCAGCTTCGCATCGCCGTTGTATCCGCCTGCGCCCGTCCCCGCAATGGTGCGGATGATGCCCGTAACGGCATCGACTTCGCGCACCACATTGTTGCCGGTGTCGGCGATGTACATGTTCCCCGTCGCATCGAAAGCGACGCTCTGCGGCAGTGAAAGCCTGGCTGCGGTCGCCGGTCCAGCGTCCCCCGAATAGCCCTGTACACCCACCCCGGCTACCGTCGTGATAATCCCTGTGATTGCATCCACGCGGCGCACCGCGTGATTGCCGCCGTCGGCAAAGTAAATGTCGCCGGCGCCGTCGAGCGTAAGGCCCGCGGGCGCGCTGATCATCGCCTGGGTCGCCGGTCCGTTGTCGCCGCTGAAGCCTGGAGAGCCGTTTCCGGCCACCGTCGAAATCAATCCTGTCGCGGCATCCACGCGCCGCAAACGGTTGTTCGCCGAATCGGAAATATAGAGGTTGCCCCCCGCATCGACGACAACGCCATTCGGCAAAAAGATTGGCGCCGAGGTTGCCGCAACTCCATCGGCGCGATAGAGCCACGCCACCGTGCCCGCGACCGTATCGATGCGCCCGGGCTGCAACACAGCCAACGGCCCACGCGCGGAACCCGCCAGCAATGTGTAACCGAGCACGCTGCCGTCGGTCCCCTGGACGACAGCCACGCCTTTGCGCGTGCCGGGAAACTTCGGCTGAAAGACGACGTTGACAGTGCATTGCATGCCCACGGTATAGACCGTACCCGCACTGCAGGTGCCGCCGCCCGAGATGACAAAATCCGCCCCCGTCACCCCTTGCGTCGACACCATAGGCGCCGCCGCCGTGCCTCCATTGGTGATTGTCAACGTCACGCTCTGCGGCGCGGTTGCGGCGCCTACAGACGTTGTGCCTGGAAAAGGCTGCGTTGGCCGCGCGCTCATCGCAGGGACGCAAAGCGCCGCAGCGGCCCCGACCAGCATCATGCGCCGCAGCCACTCCATCATCGGCGGAACGCGATGGACAGCCCACTTGGAACGGGCAAAGAACGAAGAAAGGAAGGGTCCCGAGACTGGCAAGTGAAGCTCCGCAAAACAGAGATGGTGCGGTCGCGACAAACGACGGCACCGCCGGCGCGAAATGTCGTCGACAACAGACAAATTGGCGCCTACAGGGGTCTTATCGACCCGCGCCGCGGTGACCGTTAGTTGTGCGGGATATTGGAAAACGCCAATCTGCGGACGGCTGTCACACGCGGCAGATCGACTGTTGTGCCAGGTCTGCCTGTAGGCGCTGCACCGTCAGCAATGCGAGATAGTCGCGCACATATCGCGCCAACGCCAGCCTGAATCCGTCGCTGGCAACTGGGTCGCAGTCAGCGCCCGCTTCCGGAATGCACAAAAGTCAATGCCAGATCGACCGTGTGCGTTTGCGGGTCGGCTACCGCCTTGTAAGCAAAAGAGTACGTGCTCAAGGCACGCAGCGCGGTATTGTTCTCCAGAAACGAAGTGACGTATTGGATGTTGTAGAGGGCCCCGGCCTTCATGGTCCAGCCGCGATCGAAATCGTTGCGCGCCGCCGGATCGAGCCCGGTTGCGTTGACACTGTGCAAACGATACGGCTCTCCGGGTACGACCGTGACGGTATACGCGACGGTGTGCGCGGTGCGGTCCAGCACCGGCCCGGCTTGCACCACGACATCCATGTAACCCTGCCGCCGGTACGCCATATCGACCGGCGCGAGCGTAGCCAGCAGAAGTTTGCGCGAAGCAATATCGCCGGGATGCAGCTTCGCGGCCGCCGTCAGCGTCGTCGCGGGCGCCAGCGGCGTTCCCGCGAAATCCACCCTCGCCACGCGATACGGCGCGCCCTCGTCGACCGTCGCCGTCACATCGACATCGACTGTCATACCCGATGCCGCGGAGGTCGTGCAATGAATTTCCGTGAGCTTCGCATCCAGATAGCCCGCATCGTTGTAGGGCGCCAACAAGCGGCCCTGCGTTGTTTCACCGGTCAGGCCCTCGTTGTAGACTGTCCCGCGCAGTCTCTGCGCAGTCGCATCGACCGCTGCCGTCATCGCCGGCGAAACGCCCTGCAAAACAATGCCGTGGACCCGCACCAAGGGCCGCTCAACGCGAAACTCAACCGCACGCATCGGCTGCGCCGTCGAAGGCTCGATGGTCGTGTGAGTCACTTTGGCGTCCGCGCCCTTGGCCGCGAGTGCCGCGGCCAGTGCGGCATTGATCGCGTCCGCTTGATTGCCCGCGTCCGGCAGCGCGCCATGGAAGAGCGGTGCGGCATGGTGTACCGCGGCGGCCAACTCCTCCGGACTCAGCCAGACAAAGTTCTCAAACCCAGTCCGCGTAAGCTGTTCCGCGGCAACCGGCTTGAGCGTGAGAACAATCTGCGCTGCCCCCAGACTGCCCTCCACACCAACTCGGACATCGTCGAAATATCCCGTATCGATAAGCTGCTGCGCCGCCGCCTGCAAGTCGGCGACCGACAATTTCTGTCCGCTATGCACGCCCAGCGCCGCTTCCAGATCGGCCTGGCGATATGGTCCCGGGTTCTTGAACACCACCTTGCTCACGGTGTATTGAGCGCCGGCATTCATGCTCGCGAAACTCAACAACACAGTTGCGAAACATTTAAGACGCATCGAACATTCTCCACAAGAAAGGAACATCGGTGTGCGGGACTTGCAGATCATACCGCCTCGCCGCAAACAACGAAAGGGCGGCGAAATTTCGCCGCCCTTCGTGTTGAAATCACAATACGTTAGACCGCGCCGTCGACCTTCCCGTACCAAGGCGTCGCTGCTTTCAACGCGTCGTTGACGTTGTTGATGTTCTCGACGCCCACCGTGTTGAGCCAGTCCTCAAACGCCTTTTCGCCCTGCTTGGCGTAAATCGGAATACCGTCCTTCCACGTCGCGCGGCCGCACAGCACGCCATTGAAGCTCACGCCCGACTCGCCCGCAAGCTGCAGCGTCTCAATGAACACCGGGTTGGAAACACCCGCCGAAAGATAGATAAACGGCTTCTCGGTGACCGCAGCCGCAGTGCGGAAATGCTCCAACGCCTCGTCGCGCGTATACGCCTTCTCGCCCTTGAAAGCTCTAGTGCCTTCGACGAATTCCATGACGATCGGCACTTCGACCTTCAGCACATCGACGTTATATTGCGGCTTGGAAAACTCCCGCATCGCGCCGGCCACAATCGACGGCTTCTTCAGCGCATAGGCGGCCGTTTTCTCGTCGCCACCCGCGGCATCGTAGCCGACGAATTCGAGAAAGAAAGCAATATCGTTCGCGACGCACTCGTCGCCGATGCGCTCGATCCACGCATGCTTCAGATCGTTGATCTCGGTCGTCTCAAACGGTGTGTAGTAGAGCAGAATTTTTATGCAATCCGCACCCGCGGCCTTCAACCGCCGCACGCTCCACAGGTCCAGCAGGTCGGGCAAACGGCCGGCCGTGTTGGAGTCGTAGCCCGTCTTCTCATACGCCAGCAGCAGGCCCTTGCCGTTGCGATGCTGCGACGCCGGCAAACCATACTCCGGGTCCAGCAGGATCGCCGATGCGTGCCTGGTCAGCACCTCGGTCACCAGCGTTTTGAAAACCTCAAGGTCGTGCCCGCTCGCGTCCGCTCCGCGCTCTTTGCCCAGCGACTTCTGCAGCGAGCCGCGCTGGTCCATCGCTGCGGCGGCGATCACTCCGCGCGCATCCGAAACGGCTTTCATGCCGGCTAGCTTTCCAGGTGTTAGCTTCATTCTTTCTCACTCCTCAAAAAACTGCGTCCCGACTGTGATTGTAAACGCGAGACGGCATTAATCGCGACACGCGCTACTTCAGGTTGCCCTTCGCGCCCGCTCCGGCCATCACCGGAGGCCCACTTTGCGGGTGAATTACCAATCCCTGCGTCACGATCTCGGCATAGAAAATCTTCGCACCCGTCACCGCATCGATCTGCACATTCTTCAGTTGCAGGCCTTTGATGGGCGACTCGGGCAGGCCCTCAATATCCATCGCAAACCTGGCCCCGGTGGCCTTCAAGTTCTCGATCGTAATGTCGTGAAAATGAGGCGTCAGCCGCGTCACGGGCGCCATCGAGGCACCCGCGGCGCCCTCTTTGCTGCCGCCGTAGTAGGCCGTTATCTGGATTGGCGTGACCACATCCTCCATCGTGATGTCCTTGTAGACCAGGTCGCTGATATCGCCGCCGCGGTCGCGCCCGCTCTTGATGCGGATGCCCGCGGTCGTGCCTTTGAACTGCACCCTCTCGACGCGCACATGCTGCACGCCGCCCGCGACTTCGCTGCCGATCGAAAGCCCATGCCCTTTCAGAAAAATGCAGTCGCGAATCGTCACGTCGGTGGTCGGATCGTCCGGCCCCGCCGATCCCGGCTGCCCACTTTTGATCGCGACATTGTCGTCGCCCGTATCGATCGTGACGTGGTCGATCAGGATGTGCTTCGAACTGAATGGATCGATGCCGTCCGTGTTGTGGCCGTCGGGCAGCGGCGCGAGGACCTTCATGTTGCGGAACGTCACATCTTCCGAGTAGTACGGCACGATCTGCCACATCGGCGAGTTTTGCACCGTCACGTTTTCCATCAGCACATGCTTGCAATGGTCGAACACGATCAGCCGCGGCCGCTTGTACCCGAACGCACGGTTGGGCCACCAGCTTTCTCCACGCCCATCGATCGCGCCGCCTCCGCGAATCGTGATGTCCTCGGCGTTTTTCGCGCTCAGCAAACTTTGCCGGCCGGGTTGATGGAACTGCTCAATCTCAGGATAGTCATCGTGATTGGTGCTGCCTTCGAGCGTCGTTCCCGCGGCAATCTCGAGCGTGATGTGGCTCTTCAACACCAGCGGCGCGCTCACAAACTTCGCCGCCCCGCTCAACCGCACAATGCCTCCGCCCTTGCTCGCGCAATCGTCGATCGCTTTTTGAATCGCGACCGTATCGAGCGCTACTCCGCTCCCAACTTCGGGCGCATACTTCTGCACCGCACACACCGTCGGCGCCTTAGCCTCCACCGGCGGCGAGATGGGCTGCGCCATCGCGCCGATTGACGCCATCACCATCAGCAAGTTCGCAGCCATCAGCTTCATAAACCCCTCCATTCGGCATCGTACGCCGAATTCGTTAGAAGCCCTTCGGCCGCTCCGCCGCAACGCCGAAAGCCGTCTCCATCGCCATGCCTGCCTGCACGATCGTTCCCTCATCGAACAGCCGGCCAATCAGCGTCACGCCATGCGGGACGCGGCGCGGCGGCGAGAACTTCGGCAGCGGATGCCGCGGATCCGGAGCCCAATCGCTCCGCGCCTCACTCACCTCAACAAACCCCGCGCGCAACGTCAGCGACGGATGGCCGGTGAAGTTGAAAATCACCAGTGGCTCATCGCGCAGCGACGGAACCAGCAGTAGATCGACCTCCTCAAACACCCGCGCAATCTCCTTCGCAACCTTGCGCCGCAATCGGTCGGCCTGCACAAAATCCACGGCGCTCAAGAACCGCGCCTGCCGAAACGTATTCGGCCACGCATCGGGCACCTGCATCGTCAACTGGTCGACCCGATGGTCCAGCGTGATCTCCTCAAACGCCGCCGCAGCCTCCGCAAACAAGATGATGTTCATCGAGTCGTACGGCCAGTCCGGCAGCGAAATCTCCACCGCGTTCATCCCCAGCTTCTTCACCGTCTCCAACGCCGCACGGTCGACATCCGTCGCGTCTGTCATCCAGATCGAAACGTAGCCCACGCGGAGCCCATCCACGACGGAGTCGCTGAACTTGAAATCTTTCCCCACACTTGCTGTATCGCCAGCGTCGTAACCGGAAATTGCCTCCAGCACCAGCGCCGTATCTTTAACCGACCTTGCCATCGCACCAAGCTTGTCGCAAGTCCAGCTCAGCGTCATCGCGCCGGTGCGCGGCACTCTGCCATACGTCGGACGCAACCCTGTAACACCGCACCTCATGCTCGGCGAAATGATTGACCCTTGCGTCTCCGACCCAATCGCGAACCCAACCAGCCCCGCCCCCACAGCGACACCCGGCCCCGCGCTCGACCCGGAAGAGCCCTCGTCCAGATTCCACGGATTCTTCGTCTGTCCGCCGAACCAGACATCGTTCAACGCCAACGACCCCAGGCTCAACTTCGCGACCAGCACTGCACCCGCCTCATTCAGCTTCGCCGTCACCGCCGCATCTTTTGCAGGAATGCGATTGCGATAAAACTCCGCGCCCCAGGTCGTCGCGATTCCCGCGGTGTCCAGCAAGTCCTTCGCGCCCCACGGGATGCCATGCAGCGGCCCTCGATATTTGCCCGCCGCGATCTCGGCATCCGCGGTCCGGGCCTGCTTGAGTGCATGATCTTCAGTGAGCGTGATGACGCAGTTCAGCATTGGCTGAAATTTCTTCAACCGGTCGATATAGATTCTTGTCAGCCGCTGCGAAGTGAGTTTGCGGGACCTGATCCACGCGGCGAGTTGGGAAACAGAAGCGAAAGCGATGTCTTCGTCGCGCGCCGGAAGCGCCGGCCCTGGGGGCCCGTCCGGAAGCTCGATTACGGTCGAAGTCTGCTCTGTGTCGACACCTCCGCCTCGGCACGGAGCGCTTATGCGATCGAAAATTTCCGGGTTCCACACCGTCGCCGGCACATCCGCATCTGTAATCGCCAGCTTCCGCGGCCCGACTCTCCGCTCATAAACCGGGGCCATCGCCTGCGACCAGTTCCCCGCCGCCTCCGCCAGGTCCGCGGGCTTCATCTCGATCTGCATCAGCTTGCCGGCCTCGACAAACGTCTCCGCCGAAACCTTCGGCCCCACCGGTGGCGCGGTCCCAAACACGGTCGGAGCGCCCGGCGTCTGCGCCTGCGGCGGAGCCGGGGTCTGCGCCGAAACCTGCGGAGCGATCGCCGCTCCCAGCAACCCCAGCGAGCCTTGTGCAATGAAATCTCTACGCGATCGCGCCATCGGACATCCCTCGTATGCGACTAAATTTGTACCTCAGATATACCATCGCGACAGGCAACAGTTGTCACGACCCGTCGTCTCTACACTCTTCCCTCTACGCTCTACGCTCTGCTTTTATGCCCGTCGCCACTCTCACCCTCGAACTCTCCATCGAACACGCGCACTCCCTCAAGGACCGCCGCCAGGCCGTACGCTCGCTCAAGGACAAGCTCCGCCACAACTTCAACGTCTCTGTCGCGGAGCTCGACGAGTCGGTCGTCTACAATCGCGCGACGATCGGTATCGTCGCAATCTCCAGTTCGCCTTCTTACCTCGCCGGCCAGCTCCGCGAGGTCGAGGACGCCGCGCGCCGCATCGCTCTCGGACTCGGCTGCGAAATTCTCGACAGCTTCATCGAGACCGACACGATGTAACGTGGTTACCGGTGGTTACCATTGAATCGCCGCGCACAATCATTTGCGACGCAGCTATTTGTTACCCTTAAAGCTGGACGCCAATGCCTGAACAAAGAGCACGAGACCATCACCGCAATCGCGTCGTCAGCACCTTTTCGGAGGAGATCACCGCCATGCTCGAAGGCGAGCTCTCCGACCCGAGGATTGCGCCTTGCTATGTGACGGAAGCGGTGCTCGCGCCCGGCGGAAAATCCTGCCGTGTCTTCATCGCGGTCAACGGCGACGAAGAGGATGAAGACTCCACACTCGAAGGCCTGATGGCGGCGCGCGCTTTCATCCGCACCGAAATCCGTTACCGCATGGGTGTCCGCCACGTGCCCGAGCTGACCTTCGCCATCGACCGCTCCGAAAAAATGGGCGTTCGTATGGACGAGCTTCTCGGTCGCATCAAAAAGCGCAAGGACAAGCTGGCAAAGAAAGTTTCCGCGAAGGAAAAAGCGGCTTCCGCTCCCGCCATCGGCGGCAAATCTCAATCCAGATAGAAGGCCGGAACGTACGCAGACATGAGCCACTCCGAAAAAATCTCCGCCTTGCTGCAACTGATCGGCGACCGCCAGCGGTTCCTGGTCTCGTCGCACGCGCGGCCTGACGGAGACGCTATCGGCTCCTCGCTCGGAATGATGCATCTGCTCGAAGGCCTCG